>CAZZDO010000564.1:0-1214 GCA_964653205.1 uncultured Armatimonadia bacterium
TTGAGTACGGTGTCTAGTTCGAGATGCATGGGACTCGCTTCGTCTGTTGCGGTGATGATGTGATCCCGACAGCTTCCCGGTCGAGCCAAGGCCGTCACACGGTCCGCGCCACCGGCACTGCGTTCGTGGTCTGGGCCATCAACCCCGGCGCATTCGTCGCCTCTGCCAGAACCTGCCGCACGGCGTGCTCGTCGCACCGGGCCACGGCCTCGCGCAACCGCTCCACCGCCTCCGACACCGACAGGTAGTCGGGCGGTTGGCCGACGACCCTCAGCTTCCGCACCAGCGGGCATTCGGTCTCGACGAGGTCCTCCCACGGATGGGTGAGGCTCTCGTGCATCTTCTCGCCCGGGCGCAGCCCGATGATCTCGATGGCCTGGGGGTCGTCCGGGTCGCGGCCGCTCAGTTCCAGTACCGTGCGCGCCACGTCCAGAATCCTGATCGGCTCCCCCATGTCCAACACGAAGATGTCCCCGCCCTGCCCCAGGGAGCCGGCTTGCAGGACCAGGAACGCCGCCTCCTCAATGGTCATGAAGAAGCGGTCCACTTCCGGGTGCGTGACAGGTATGGGCCGCCCCGCGGCCACGTGCGCCTGGAAGATCGGCAGGACGCTTCCCGAGCTGCCGATCACGTTGCCGAAGCGGACCGCCATGAACTTCGTCTTGCATCCGCCATTGCGCGACACCAGCACGCGCTCGCAAAGGCGCTTCGTCGCGCCCATGACACTCGTCGGTTCGACGGCCTTGTCGGTGGATACGAAGATGAACCGCTCGACGCCATGGGTCTCCGCTAGTTCCGCCAGCAGGGCCGTGCCCAGCACATTGTTGCGGGCTGCTTCCACGGTGTTGACTTCCATCAGGAAGACATGCTTGTGCGCGCCGGCGTGCAGGATCACCTCCGGGCGGTACTGTGCCAGCGTGTCAGACACCGCCTCGCGTGAGGTGAAGTTGCAGATGACCGGCACGAACTCGATCTGCGGGTACTTGTCCTTGAGTTCGTAGTACACCTTGTGGATGCGGTTCTCGCCGCGCCCGAAGAGTACCACCTGGCGCGGGTGATAGCGGCAGAGCTGGCGGCAGATTTCGCTGCCGATGGATCCGCCAGCCCCGGTCACCAGCACCGTTCGCCCGGACAGGTAGTCCGCGCAGTCGGTGGGAGTCAATTGTCCTGTGTCCCGGCCCAGCAAGTCGTCAATGCCGATGTCGCGCACACGG
>CAZZDO010000564.1:1314-3163 GCA_964653205.1 uncultured Armatimonadia bacterium
ATCGCCTGCGCCATAGATGAGCACGCGCCTGCGTGGCCCGTGGTTCTCCCGTTCCGGCGGGTAGATTCGTTCCCTGAGGAACCGCCAGGCGAACCGGCCGCCTCCGACCGAGATGATCAGGAAGCACCAGGTCATGGCCAGGACACTGCGCGGGCAACTCAGGTGCTCAATCGCAAGCATGAGGAAGCACGCGAGACCCATCGTCACGGTCGCCGTGCCGACGATGACCAGGGCGGCGTCAAGGGAGGCGTGCTCCCAGATGCGGTTGTACAGCCGGAAGCCCATGGCGACGGCGAAGAAGAGCGGGGTGATCCAGACGGTCGTGGTGATGTACAGGTGCCAGTATTCCGGCGGGATGGCGCCATCGAAACGGAGCCAGTAAGCCACATACCGACACGCGTTGAGGGTTAGCGCGTCAATGACGACGAGCAGGAAGCGCGACCAGTTGAAATGCCGGAACCGCATCTCTGCCCCCTCGGCTACGTCACGTCTGCCTCGCGACGAAGGAACCCGCCGCGCAGCACTCCCACGACGGCGACTACGAAACAGGCCACGGTTGCCATGACCGCCTGCGGCCCTTGCAGCAATGAGATGCCAACACCCAACACCGAGAAAGCCACCGCCAACGCGTACATCGTCAAGACGGTCTTCACAACGCCGAACCCAAAGCGATCCCGCAGTTGATCGTAGAAGTGACTGCGGTCGCCCTGGAACATCGGCTTGTGGTTCAGCAACCGCCGCCCCATGGCGAGCAGCATGTCACCGACTGGAACGCCCAGCGCGACCATCGCCCCGAGCATCAGGGGCAGCACGGGCCTTTCGGACGCGTCCTGCGCCAGCAGCAGCACCGACGAGGCCAACGTGAAGCCCAGGAACAAGCTGCCCACATCGCCCATGAACGTGCTGGCCGGGCGGAAGTTGTAGCGAAGAAACCCGACACACGCTCCCGCAAGCCCTAAAACCAGCAGCGCGCAGGGCATGTTCCCCGCGACCAATGCTGCAATGCCGATGCCAACCGCGGCGATGGCGGACACCCCCGCCGCCAGCCCATCCAGCCCATCCAGCATGTTCATGGCGTTGGCGCAACCCAGCAGCCAGATGGCGGCTGCGCACACGACCAACACCTGCACCCAGGCCGCCGAGGGCATCGCCCAGAACACACCTGCGGCCGTGACGAGAGCGGCGACCACGCCGGCACACAGGCGGGCCTTCGGCGACAGACCTATGGCGTCGTCTATTGCTCCGATGAGAGCTACGAGTGTGGCGCCGATCAGTACGGGGAATAGGCCCCCCGCTGAAACGTGCACTGATTGTACCACAACTCCCCCGAAACACGCCAGCACCGTAGCCGCCCAGATGGCGCTGCCCCCGAAGCGCGGCATGGCCTTGGCGTGCACCTTCAGCTCACCCGGGTTGTCAATGGCGCCCACGCAGCGCGCCAACACCTTCGACACCGGGGTGAGCAGCAGCCCTCCCAAGAGCCCGATCAAGACAGCCAACGCGTTGGTCGCTAGCGCCGTCATCACGCGTCTCCCCGGGGCGATGACCCCGCCGCCGTCACAATTCCCCGCGGATCAGCCGTCTCCTCCCCGGGCCTGGACCTAACCAGCCCCGTGGACCAGCCGCCAGACCCAAGGCGCCACAAGCACGAGCACCTGCCCACTGATGGCCCCGGCCAGATCCCCCAGCAAATCCTGCGCATCGGTCCCCCGGCCCGGCACGAAGTGCTGGTGGATCTCGTCCACGATGCCATAGCCGAACACGACTCCCGCCGCCAACCCACCCAGCCACAGTTCAGACTGATGCGGCCAGGAAGACCAGAGCGCGAGCCGCACCAGGAGACTGAGCC
>CAZZDO010000565.1:0-3155 GCA_964653205.1 uncultured Armatimonadia bacterium
CGTTGTTGGGAACTCCCGTTGATCCGCAACATCCGCCGCGGACGGCGGGCCGGATGATATCCGGCCCCTCCAACGGCGGACGGCGAACGGCATGCCAGCAGGATGCTGGCGCTCCTACGGCCCGGCATTACGGATAGATCCCGCGCAACTGCTGGGCTTTGGCCACGCGGCCGACCGCGAGGTTGAACGCCGCGTCGCGCATGTTGAGGTGCTTGC
Source organism: uncultured Armatimonadia bacterium (assembly GCA_964653205.1). Taxonomy (GTDB): domain Bacteria; phylum Armatimonadota; class Zipacnadia; order Zipacnadales; family UBA11051; genus JAJFUB01. Next base: position 217 of record CAZZDO010000565.1, read on the forward strand.
TGGTCGCTTCCTCGTGGACCGCGCGGAAGGAATTGAGCATCACGTCCCGCAGGCGCTTGTCCACATCATCCGCCGACCAGTAGATGGACTGCAGCGATTGGACCCACTCGAAGTACGAGACCGTCACGCCGCCGGCGTTGGCGAGAATGTCCGGGATGACGAAGACGTTGTTGCTGTCCAGGATCGGCTGAGCCTGCGGGGTGGTCGGGCCGTTGGCGGCCTCGGCGATGATCTTCGCCTTGATGTTGGCCGCGTTCCTTGCGGTGATGACGTTCTCGAGGGCCGCCGGGATGAGCACGTCGCATTCCAACTCCAGCAGCTCGGCGTTGGTGATCGCGTCGCAGCCGGTGAAGCCCACCACCGTGCCGGTCTCCTCCTTGTGCTGCATGAGGTCCTTGACGCACACGCCGTCGGCGCAGTAGATGCCGCCCTGGCTGTCCGAGGCGGCGATGACCTTGCCCCCGAACTCCTCGGCAAAGAGCGCGGAGTAACTGCCCGCGTTGCCGAAGCCCTGGAGGGCGACGGTGCTGCCCCGGACGGGGATGTTCAGGGCCTGGAGGGCTTCGATGAGACAGAAGGCGCAGCCGCGGGCGGTGGCGGTCTCGCGTCCGAGCGACCCACCGATCTCGACGGGCTTGCCGGTCACGACGCCCGGGACGACATAGCCCTTGTTCATGCTGTAGGTGTCCATGATCCAGGCCATGGTCTGGGGGTTGGTGTAGACGTCGGGGGCGGGGATGTCCATCTCCGGGCCGATGATCGGGAGCAGCTCGCTGGTGAAGCGGCGGGTCATGCGCTCCAACTCGCCGAGCGACATCGTCTTGGGGTTGCAGACGATGCCGCCCTTGGCGCCACCGAAGGGGATGTTGACCACCGCACACTTCCACGTCATCCACATGGCGAGGGCGATGACCTCGTCGAGGGTGACGTCGGGGTGGTAGCGGAGGCCGCCCTTGCACGGGCCGCGCTCCATGCTGTGCTGGACGCGATAGCCGGTGAAGACGCGTTCGGAGCCGTCGTCCATCGCGGTGGGGATGGAGACGGTGAGGATGCGTTTGGGGTGGCTGAGCTTCTGGTGGATGGGGTCGGGAAGGTTGATGCGCGCGGCGGTTTCGGCGAGTTGCTGCAGTGCGACCTGACGAGGATTGTAGTCGGGCATGTGGGGCCTCCGTGCTAGTTGGTGCGCCGTCCCCGCGCTAGAATCTCGATCTGCATCTGCTCGTTGTGCAGCCCCTCGGCCAGCGTGGCCAGCGGCCGCTCGGCCTGCCCGGTGACGGCCAGCAAGAGCTGCCGAATGGACAAGACCATGAAGTCATCGCTCATCTGCTCGGCGTCGCCGATCTTGAGGACCGTGCGGAAGAGGCCCTGGTCGTCGTTGCGGCCCTCGTAGTCGGCGATGACGCCGTTGATGCCGAAGCGGCGGGTGAGGGGGCCTTCGAGGACCGTCCCGACGACGATCTCGGCCTCGCAGCGAGAGCCATCCGCGCAGACGTAGACGAATTGAGCGCGATCCTGGCGCTCGCCGAGGACCAGGTCCACCGTGTCGTAATCCACGTGGCCCGAGCCGCAGAAGGCGGCGAGCACGCTGAGGCAGTGGGGCGACAGCTCGCGCCAGATGATCTCATAGACGTTGCGTTCGCGGCGGGAGTCCATGTGCATGAAGAAGGCGCGGGGCGAGGCGGCGGGGCGGCCGAGGGCCTCGAGGAGGGCGTGGTAGGCGGTCGGCACGGCGGTGTACTGGAGGTTCACGGCTGTGACGCGGCCGGCCTGCGTCGTGGCGGCGACCATCTCGCTCGCCTCGGCCAGGAGTTGCGCGCCGGTCTTGGCGTCGTCCCACGTCAAGGGCTTTTCGCACAGCAGGTGGCAGCGATGGTCGGCCAGGGCCATGACGTGATCGTAGTGCAGGTGGGGCGGGGTGCAGACGTGCACGAGGTCGGGGTCGGTGTCGGCGAGCATGGCGGCGAGGTCGTGATAGGGCCGGGCGTTGATCTGGAACTGGTCGTGAAGGGCCTGGGCGGTGGCGGCGGCGGTGTCGGCCGAGGAGCCGACGAGGGCGACAACCTCGCCGCCGAGTGCGGCGACCCACTTGGCGTGGTGCTTGCCGATGCCCGAGGCGCCCACGAGGGCGACGCGGAGGGGGGTGCTGACGACGGGCTGGATGCTGTTCATGGGAGGCACCTCGGTTGGCGGAAGGGGCCATTGCGGGGCCCCCGTCGCGCCGGTACGGCCGGCGCGCCACCCCGCAACTGACCCACCGCGCCATTCGCGTCCGACACAGCGTTAGGGCGTTCGCGGCTCGCGGATCTTGAGGGCCACGTCGCTGACGCGGCCGTGGCTGGTGATGTCCACCGCGAAGAGGCGCTGTTCCCGGGGGCGGATGCCCTGGAGGATGACGCTGTTTTCGCCGCGGCTACCCCCGGTCTTGGAGAGCAGCGTGATCTGGATCTCGACCTGGCGGAAGCGCCCTCCGCCGCCGTTGTCCAAGCGGCCGAAGACGTGCACCACCTCGCGCGTGTCGTCAATGACGTAGCGCTGGTTGCTGACGAACAGGTCGGTGATTTCGCCGCGGCCGCCGCGCGCGCACCCGGCGCCGAGCACGAGCACGACGGCGAGGGCGGCGAGGGCGAGGTTGCGGGCGGACTTGCGAGCCATGATAGTGTAAGGGTTCGCCGGCGGCGGACGGATACCTGCATGGGATTGCGGCTAACGCGAGGACGGGGGGCACCGCGTGCACGGCGTGTGCGACTTCGTCGCACGGTCTAACGGCACCTGATTTCTCCTCACCCCTGCCCCTCTCCCTCGCTCCGCCGCGCTGCGCTCCGGAGAGGGGGACGAGGCACGGCGTCCCCCCCTACCCCCGGCGGCGCGGGGGCGGGGCTTCGTCGTCTTCGGAGGGGAGGTCGGGCCGGCCGATCCAGCCCCGGCGGCGGAAGTAGATG
>CAZZDO010000566.1:0-3153 GCA_964653205.1 uncultured Armatimonadia bacterium
GGGTGGGCACGTGGACGCCCGGCCCGCGGTCGTGGAAGGCGGTGTAGAAGCTGTTCGCCAGCCGCACGCGCACTTTGCGGAGGTTCTTGATCTCCAGCCCGGCGAAGACTGGGCCGAGGAGGCCATCCTGGCCCTGCAGGATGGCCCGCGTCGTGCCGGCGGTCAGGCGCAACTCGTCGGGCTGTACCGCCGCCGTGTGCAGCTTCAGGCCCGGCTGGACGTCGTTGGGGCTCTCCGCGCTGATGAGCGTCGCGGAGCTGAGGACTTCCAGGCCCTTGATGGTGCGGTTGACGGGAGTGATGACGCGCTCCTCGGGGCCGCGGGGCTCGTAGTTGGGGCCGATGCCCAGGTCCATCTTGGCGGCGGGCAGCTCCAGGGAGACGCTGGCGTCCGCGACGCGCTGCAGTTGCCCGTCGGCGCCCGGCACGGCGCGGACGGTGACGGTGTACGTGGCGGCGTCGGGGCGAATGGGCGCGAGGGGCAGGCTCAACGTCCCGGCTATGCCAGCGATCACGCGGTTGAAGAGCAGGCGGCCATCCCGCGCCACGGTCACCAGCGCGCGTTCGTGGCCGGGGACAGTCACGGTGGCGCCTGTCTCGGTCTTCGCGACGCCGAAGCCATTGAGAGACACCGGCGTCGCCGGGGCGGCAGGAGCAAAGCCCACGGCCAGCGCATGCTTGCCGCGCCCCACCTTCACCAGCGGGAAAGCGTCCTCGCCCTCCCAGGCCCAGTCCGGCTCGACCGGGCGACCGTCGAGGGTCACGTTGCGCAGCCGGAACGCCGACTGCGGCAGGAAGAGCACGATCTCAGCCTCGTCGCGCCGGGAGTCCACCTGGCCTTCCAGAGTGCCCTTTGGCCAGTCGGCCTTGGTCGCAAGCTTGACCTGCGGCGTCTCGCCCAGCAGGTAGTTGCCGGGCAGGGCATTCTGCGAGTAGACGGCGGCGGGGTCGGTCGTGACGTATAGCTGGTGGAGGATCAGCGGCTCCATGTCCAGCGGCAGCTCGAGCGACGGCTGCCCCGGCCCGGAGTAGCGCAGCCGCCGCCGGGTGACACGGTCAAGCTGCCAGCGCGTGTCCCGGTAGGTCTGGCGGGCGAGGCTTTCCGTCACCTGGCCGTCATACGCCAGGCCATTTTCGACCTCGTACTCCCAGACGAACACGCGGTCCGCGCCCGACAGCTTGAGGCTCTGTAGGTCCAGCCGGACGGGAACGGTCTCGCGCGCCTCCGCGTGGTTGATGAACGACAGGAGCGTGGCCCGGTCGCCCTGGCGCTGCACGGCGTAGGACTCGAGGTTCGTGTCCTTGTTGCGCTTCCAGTCGGGGTCGTAGCGGGCCGGGACGGGGGTGCAGTTGCCGATCTCGTAGGCGGCCTGGAAGAACGGGCGGGTGGCGACAACGTCGCAGTATTCCCACGAGGGGATCCAGCCGAGGGCGAGGACGCGGTTCATGTATTCGCGGCGCAGGGGCGGGGTGAAGTAGAGCAGGTTGATGCGGGCCTGCGGCCGCGTCGCGCCCACGAACTCCTGGATGACCGCCCCGATGCCCACGAAGCGCCGCCAGTAGTTGGCGCGGAGCTGGTCGCGCGCCTCGATGAAGTTCACATCCCCGTACGGGTTGCCGCGGTTGTTGAAGAAGATGACCTTGTCGGGCCCGTGCCGCGCCGCCAGCCGCTTGAGGTCCAGAAAGAACCGGAAGGACAGGTCGTCGCGCGTGTATTCGCCGGTCTTCCAGTCAATCAGGTTGATCGCCTTGGGGTCGTCCAGGTAGATGTAGTCGGTGCCCAGGTAGTCGAGCACGATATCGAACTGGTGGAGCAGCTCCTGGTAGCAGGCCGGGTTGGAGAGCAACTGGGCGAAGTTGGGCGTCATGCCCGGGAAGGTGCTCAGCATCTCCCCGTCCTTGTTGGCCGAGCGGAACCACTCCGGGTGCGCCTTGTAGATGCGCGTCGTGGCGTAGGTCGAGAGCTGCCACATGTAGATGCCGACCTTGACGCGCGGCGACAGCGCCTTGAGCTGGCGGATGTGCTCGCGCAACTCCGGGCCGGTGACCCAGCCGCCGTAGCCGCCCTCCATGCCCTGGTCCACGGTGTAGTCGGCCCAACTGCCGCTCAGGCAGAAGAGCGCCATGATGGTGCCCTCATCGGTGGCCTTGAGTATCTGCCGCAGGCGGGCCATGTCTGAGCCGCACTGGGCGCTGACATCGCCGACCCAGTCCGGCGTCGGCGGGATCTGCTTGAGGGCTTGCTGCACCTCGGGCAGCGCGGGGTATTCGCGGCGCAGGAAGTCCTGCCAATCGCCCGGGTAGATGCTCAGGAACTGCTCGTAGGAGGTCTCGCGGTCGCGCGACAGCCGGGACGTGCCCAGCGACATGTCCCAGCCGTCGGGGGTGTAGCTGAGCATGTTGGGCGCCTCGACGTACGAGGCGATGGCGCCGGTGAAGTACGGCCAGACGAACTGGTCGTCCAGCTTCGTTCGCGTGTGGGCGAAGCTGTAGCCCTTCTCCGGCTGGTGTAACACCATCCCCTTGGTGGAGTTCTGATACTGAGTGACCTTCTGCCACTCGCCGATCTGCGGCGCGGGGACCAGCGGGCCGCCACCGTCGGCCCCGCCCATGTAGTAGCCGCCGTTGCGGTAGGCCGGCGTGAAGCCCGCTTGCATGTTGACGGTGACGAACTGCAGGTCGCGGCTGCGGGTGGCGAGGGCGAGGCGCTGGCAGAGCTTGTTGCCGCTCAGCCAGTAGCGCTTGCGGAGGGTCAGGTCGGACACGGTGGCGTTGGCGCAGGTCAGCTCAAGACGCTGGCTCTTCGCGACGAACCTGGCCTCACCGACCTTGTCCTCGCTGCCCAGGCCGGTCACGAGCGACTTGCGGTCCTCGAGGTGGTAGCGCGACTGCACGAAGTTTAGGTAGCGCTCCTGCGTGCGGACATTCCAGCCGCCCACGACCTCCCCGGTAGTCTTCGAGATGGCCCAGGCCACGTCCTCGTTGCCCAGCACCCACACCGTGTCGGTCTGGTGCGGGAAGGTCCACTGCTGCATCCGGTGCGCGGGGTCGGCGATGGTCACGGGCTTGCCTCCGGCGGTGAGGCTCAGGCCGTCGAGTATCATGACGTGCTCCGGGGCGTGGAAGGCATTCTCGTAGAAGGCCACGCGCACGA
>CAZZDO010000567.1:0-3143 GCA_964653205.1 uncultured Armatimonadia bacterium
TTCGACACCGAGCACGCGCCGCAGACGCCGGTGGGCATCCAGCAGCAGATCCAGGCCCTGGGCGCCACGCCGGCGACGCCCATCGTGCGCATGCTGAGAAACGACCCCGACCTCATGCGGCCGTATCTCGACATGGGCGCCGGCGGTGTGCTGGTGCCCTTCGTCAACACCGCCGAGGAAGCGCGGTCGGGGGCGCGCGCGGTGCGGTACCCGCCTCTGGGCACGCGTGGTTACGGCCCCGCCCGGGCGTCGAAGTACGGGCTGGAGGCCGACGAGTACTTCGCCAGCGCCAACGACAACCTCGTCTACATCCCCATCATCGAGGACGCCGAAGCGATCCGCAACGCCGAGGCCCTCCTCGCGGTGGAGGGCGTGGATACCTTCGTGATCGGGCCGGTAGACCTGTCCATCTCGCTGGGCATCCCCATGCAGTTCGACCACCCGAAGTTCCAGGAGGCCGAGCGCGAAGTCATCCGCGCCGCGCAGGCGGCCGGCAAGCCGCTGGGGACGGCCGTCTACGGCGGCGACATGCTCGAGCCCGACACCTACCAGCGGTTCCTCGACCAGGGCTTCCGGCTGCTGCTCGTCGGCGGCGATGAGTGGCTGCTGAGTGCGGCCTGCAAGAAGCTGGTCGAGTGCGTGGAGAGTGTCAAACGATGAACCAGTTGCGCGGCTGTGCTGGGAGTGGGGGAGAACTGCCGGAACGCCGGGGCCGCCTGGGAACGGGGATGTGTTCTCCGCTCCTGTGGGTGTCTCTGGCCGCTATTCAATCAGTGTGTCTTGGCCAGGAAGGAGCAGCCATGACGAGCGCACAGACGGCATGGACGGACGTGAAGACAGTTGAGTTGACTGGCCTGAGGGTAGCGCTCAGCCAGCCCGTCCTGGTAGCCAGGAGCAAGGGGCATCTCTGGTTCCCGACGTTGGTCCCCGTGGGCGGGAACGAACTGCTTGGTATCCTGTCGGACATGCCTGACGTGCACACCGACAGACCGACAGGGCTCATCACCTGGTCTCGCGACGGGGGCCTCACCTGGAGCGAACCGAGAAGAGGACCCTACGCCGACTGCGCACCACTGCGCTTGCCGAATGGCGACCTGCTCCTGCTATCGAACTACCTGTATTCCAGGGCGGACGGCGACTACATCGGCTGCGACCGGATCACCCGGGGCGCACGGTCTGCCGAGGCCCTCGCCGACGGCGTGGCGATCACCAACTGGCCGCGGCCGCTTCGGGGCGGTCCTCACGGCCTGGCGGGCTTCGGGTTCACCGGGCAGACCGTCGCCCTGAGCGACGGTGGGTGCCTCGCGACCCTCTACGGGCACTTCGAGGGCGCTCAGCGCTACAGCCTCGTCGCTGCCCAATCCGCGGACGGCAGACACTGGAGCATACGTTCGGTCATTGCCGACGACAAGTGCGCGTTGGAAGGCAGCGAGGGGCCATGCGAGGCCGCCCTGTGCCGGCTCGAGGACGGGCGCCTGATGTGTGTCTTCAGAAACTCCAGCAATGTCTTCTATGGTCAGTGCTGGAGCGAGGATGAGGGCGGGACCTGGACGACGCCTGTTGCCTCGGCCGAGGCTCATTCCGTGCAGCCCAGTCTGGCCGTCATGCACGACGGGATCGTGGCCATGTCCGGCGGGCGCCCCGGCATCTTCTTGTGGTTCAGCCCGGACGGAACGGGCAAGGACTGGCAAGCGATCGACGTGCGGGCGCATCACAATGAGTGCTGCCCCGGGGAACCGATCGGGTCTGGAGACCCGATCAGCGGCGCCCCGATGACCACCTCCTACACGGAGATCATTAGGCTGGACGACGAGCATCTACTGCTGATCTACGACCGCGTTCCGCACGGCTGGAGCGCCATCCCGCAGGGCTCCCCCGAGACCAACAGCGTGTGGGTAGTGCGAGTCGGGGTCCGGCGAGAGGGTGACGGAGAGAGTCGGTCCCGGCCTGGCCGGTGACCTTTCCCACAAGGAGCGCAAACGCATAGACACACAACTGGCCGGCATCATCATCGGCGGGATCATCCCCGCCGTTGTGTTCGGAGGCTACGGCGCCATGCAGAAGCAATGCATGCGCGCGGGCCTCGGCGTTGCTGGGTTCTTCCTCGTTCTGGGCGCCACGGCGGCATGCTCCGGGCTGGTCTTCCGCGTGCTGGACCCCGGCGGGGGACTCACATCGGTCGCGGTGCTCGCTGCCGTGGGGTTCGCCGTGGCCTGGGCCCTGGGCATCGGCCTGATCCTGCTGGCGGTCAGCCGCTACGACGCCAGCATCAGCCAGTTGGTGCCGCTGTACAACTCGGCCACGCTCGGCACGGTACTGCTCGGGCTGGGGCTGTTTTCGGAATGGCGCGATGTCCGGCCGCTGCCCTTGCTCCTGGGCGCCGCCGCGATTGTCGCCGGGGCCGTCATCGTGACCCGCGCCTCCCGGGATGCGGACGCGGGTCCAAGGCACGGAACCCCCTCCGGTTCCAACAGGCGCAAGGGCCTTCTCGTGGGAGGGCTGCTTCCGGCACTGGTGCTCAGCGTTACGGGCCCGATGATGAAGTGCTCGGTCCGGGCGGGGGCGGGCACGGGGGAGTTCCTGATCCTGTTCGGGGTCACGCTGGCCGCCATCGGTCTGGGCTGTCGGCTTTGGCGCCGCGGCGGGAGGATATCGCGCGCCGCAGTCCTGACGGGGATCGTGACCGGGGCGCTGTGGGCACTGGGTACCGGGCTGACACTCCTGGCCCTGGGGCGGCTCGGCGCCAGCATCAGCCAGATCACCCCCCTGTTCAACATGAACACCCTGGTAGTCGTGCTGCTGGGCCTGTGGGTGTTCCGGGAGCACCAACAGGTGCGTCCGGCCCCGCTGTTTGTCGGGGCCGCCGCCATCATCCTCGGCGCCGTCCTGGTGGCGGGGGCGTAGACACCTGTGGCGGCGCGGGGCGCCACGCGCTTCGTTGGGAACGCCGCAGGCAACCATGGTGGAGGTTCGCGCGATGCTCACTTCATCAGACCTGTCCGTGCGGGTCGACAACCTCGGGCCCTTCGCCCGGGGCAGCAACCAACTCATGTATCCCTTCCAGGCCTCAACCGGGCTGGTCTACCTGGGCACCTACGGTCCCCGGCCCGCCAAGTTCTATGAGATTGACCCCGAGAGCGGCG
>CAZZDO010000568.1:0-3133 GCA_964653205.1 uncultured Armatimonadia bacterium
GGTCATTCCGCGTCCTGGAGGCCTGCCTGGGCGCGCTGGAGTCCTGCGCGACGGGCGAGGCAGTGGAGTTGGGGCAACTCTGACGGTTGGTGAGGATAGATCGCTGAGCTTGAGAGGATGGCGAGGATAAAGGCGAGGATGAAGAGGATAACGGCAAGGGCGTCAAGTCGTGCTCAACATCCTCTGCCGTTCATCCTCCCCATCTTTGCCTTCATCCTCTCCATCCTCTCAAGCTCAGCCTCATCTCGCATTAAGTGATCACTATGACTGACCTCGGCGTCGGCATCATCGGCAACGGCATTCGCGGCCGGCACGGCTACGAACACTATCTGGCCGCCCACCCGGCCGTGCGTCTGCGCGCGCTGGCGCAATACCCCGAGGCCTCCCCCGGCCTGCTGGAGGGCCAGACCGAGGACAACTTCCGCCGCGTCGCCGAGGGCCTCGGCGCCGACTACCTGGGCTATGACGTGGATGGCCTCCTGGCGCGCGACGACATCCAGATTGTGAGCATGATGGTCGAGCCGGGCCGGGCGGCGGAGTACGTCGAGCGCATCGCCGCCGCCGGTAAGCACATCGTCTCCGACAAGCCCATGGCCGGCAGCGTGGCACAGGGCCGGCGCATCGTCGAGAGTGTGCGCCGCCACGGCATCACCTTCATGGTGGCGCTCAACGAGCGCTACTCCCCGCCCTTTCGTGAGGCGCAGCAGCGGCTGGCTTCTGGCAACATGGGCAAGCTGCTGGCCGCAACCGTCACCTTCTGTCCCGGCGGACCGCTCGCGGGCTTCACCGGCAATACGGCCTATCGCGAGTCGTTCGGCGGCGGCGAATGGGCCAACTTCGGCTGCTACTGTGCCGACTACATGAACTGGCTCACCGGCAGCAAGCCCGTCAGTGTCTATGGCCACCTGGGGACGTTCTTCTACGAGGACTACGTTGCGGCGGGGATGGACGATCTGGCGGAGTGTGTGGTGCGCTACGAGGACGGCGCCATCGGCACACTGATCGCCGGGCGGCCGCGCGCGAGGTACGCCGGGTCGTACATCACCGCCGACCTGACCTGCGAGCGCGGCTCGATTCGTGTGAACGGCAACATGCCGGTGCTGGAGATCGCGGCCCAGCAGTACAGCCTGCGGGGCTACGGGTCGCCGGGCCTCAACGAGCTGTGCGGCGAGTTCGTCGAGGCCGTCAGGCACGGCGCCCCCTCCCCCATTCCGGCGGAAGACGGCCTGCGGGCCCTACAGGTCGTGCACGCGGCCTACGCGTCCGCGCGCACCGGCCGGGCGGTGGACCCCCTGTCGCTGTAGCGGCCAGAAGCGGCGCGAGATTCTGCCTGAGGGGCAGATTCTGCCTCAGGGGTCTTGACATCCTCCGATATTGCTACTACTATTAGTAGTATAAGTTGACAGGTAGGGCGCGCCTTGGCCTGTCACGGAGGCGTCACATGAAACAGGATTCCCAACCCAATCTGCCCGTCTTCCGTCCCGGCAGCGAAGGCCTGGAGAAGATGTTGGGCAAGCTCGAAGCACAGGTCATGGAGGCGGTCTGGGGCGCGGACGGGGCCGTGTGCGTGGATGATGTCCGCGAGGCCCTGGCCGCCGGCGGCAAGGAAGCCGCCTACACGACCGTTATGACCACGCTGAGCCGCCTGCACGCCAAGGGCCTGCTGGGCCGCGAGCAGCACGGCAAGGCGTACTACTACACCCCACGCGTCAGCCGCCGCGAGCTGACCAGTGGCGTGACCAAGCAGGTCATTGACAGCTTGCTCACGACCTTCGCCGAGCCGGCCATGGCCTACTTCGTGGAGGCGCTCGGCGCGGACCACCCGGACAAGCTCGAGGCGCTGGCAGACATGATCGCGCGCAAGCAGAAGACCGAGAAGAAGAAGTAGGCGTCCCGGCGCCGGTGCGCGCCCCGTCATCGCGAGGCGATACGTTTGTCATCCATCCTGGCCGCCGCCCTGTTGTTCGTGCTCTGCAGTGCGGCGGCCAGCCTGATTCTCCTACTGCCTGTTGTAGTGGCCGCCGAGTCCCTCCACCATGTCCCCCTCCGTTTGGCCCGTCGCTTCTGGCTCATCGCCAATGTCCTGCCGACCGCCCTGGGCCTGCTGCTGACGGTCGCGGCGTTCCTGTTCCTGGGGGGCGACATCGCCGCCGACCCGCACCACATCGAGATCAACACGCGCCCCCATCTGTGCCTGCTGCACATGACGACTTCCCCGGATGCGCCCTTCCGCTTCCGCCTGTACGCGTTGGTCGCTGTAGGACTGCTGCTGTTCGCACTGGTGCGGCTGGCGTGGGGGCTGCTGTCGTTGCTGCGCGCCCAGCGGCTGGCCGACCGCCTCCGGGAGGCCGCGCCGCCTGACGGCGACAGCCGCGTGCTGAACGTGGACAGCCCCGAGGCGGACTGCTTCTCCATTGGCCTATCCCGGCCCATCATCGTCGTGACGAGAGGCCTGCGCGAGGCGCTGACACCCGAGGGGTTGCAGGCCGTGCTGGCCCACGAGCGGGCGCATCTGGCCCATCACGACATCCCCGCCGAGTTGCTCCTGCGCGCCGTTAGCGACGTCCTGATCTGGCTCCCCAACACCCACTACCTCCTGCACATGGCCCGCGGCGCCGTCGAGCGCCGTTGCGACGCAGTGGCGGCCGAACAGACTGCTGCGGAGGCACTGGCTTCTGCCCTCATGAAGCTCGGCGAGATCAAGCAGGCGCGGCAGGTGCAACTGCAGGGCGACCTCGCGCCCCTGCGGCCGACTTTCCCCGACTACGCTAACCCCCGCGCCCGTCTGGCGGCCCTCGCCGCCACCGACGACGTATCCCTGGCCCTGCCCTTGTCCGGGATCCTGGGCATCGAGGCGGCCGTGCTACTGACTGCCGCCGCATGGCTGGCCCATCCTCTGCATGACACGCTCTACTGCGCCGCCGGGGCGCTCCTGGCGGTCATGCGGCACTAGCCGTAGGAGCGCCGGCTTCCAGCCGGCAAGAGTCGTGGGGTGTCCGCGCCAGACTGCGCAGCAGTCTGCGGCGGACGGGGCCCCACGATGGCGCTGCCCCGTCGCGGGGCCCCGTCGGCTTCGCCGACACCCGCTATAGAACGGTTCGTCAAGGCGATGGGTGGGTTCGCCGTTAGCCGT
>CAZZDO010000569.1:0-3128 GCA_964653205.1 uncultured Armatimonadia bacterium
CTCCCGCTGCACGCCCTGCATCAGTGCGTAGTACTGGATCGTGCGCGAGATGGGCGGGATGTAGCCATACCCCAGCATCGCCATGTGACCATAGGCGAGGCTGGTGGCGACGTACTTGTAGAAGACCTGCGGCCCGGGCACCGTCCCGGTCCCCAGCGTCTTGATCTCCTCATCGGTCAGGAAGCAGGTGGGCCCGTAGCCCATCATCGTGCCGATCTGGAACGGGTGCACCTTGAGTAGGTCGAAGTCCAGCGGCAGGCGCGGCTGGTCGGTGCTCATGCGCACCTGCGCGTAGTCCATGTCCGATAGCCCCGCGTACATCCACCGGTAGATGCCCTCACTCACCGTCGAGCCGTACCACTTGCGCGTCTCGACGAGGCTGTCCCCGACGCCGATGACCATCGCCCGCGCCATTCCCGCGCCCGGGTAGCCCGCCTCGTGGTCCACCGCGTCCGTGCCCCGGTTGGTGGTGACATCGAGATACACGCACTCTGGCGGGTACAGCTCCTTCATCTTCTGTCCCGTCTTGTGGGCCAGCACCCACATCTGGTCGGTCTTGGGGCAGTAGCTCCCCGGCCAGGCCTCGGCCAGATCGCCGGTGGCGGTGATGGAGACCCGGTCCTCGTCCCACCATTCGTTCAGCGGCGGCTGGTCGGTCACATCAATGTACGCCCCGTACATGAACCCCAGCCCCTTGATCTGCGCCCGTGCCTCCTGCACCTGCTTGATCGTGTAGTCCGGGTGCGGCCGCCACCGCACCCCGAACCCCTCCGAGTACGTCTTCACGAAGATCCCCGCGAAGTCATTCGCGATGACATGGTCCAGCCCGTAGCGCTTGAGCGTCTCCCACTGGTTCAGCAGCATGGTGCGGCTCATGATGAACATGTACGGCGCGAGGCGCTCGAGGTTCGGCGACCGCGGATTCTGGTGGTTCGGCAGCACGTCGGCAAACTCCGGCGCCACGGTGATGAGCAGCCGGTCGTGCAGGTCGTTGCGCTTCCCGTCCGTCAGCGGCGTGTAGGTCGTCTGCGCAAAAAGCTGCAGCCGGTCACCGTCGGGCTTCGGCACGACCCCCTCCACCCGCGAGTAGTCCGAGTGGTACAGGTCCGGCACGACGGTCACAAACAGCCCGTTGCCCACGGCCACGGCCGTGCCGCCTGCCCGGGCGAACTTGAGGTACGGGATCTCGACGGCCTTCGGCTGCGCCATCCCCTCCAGCGCCCCGAATGACGTCCCCGTCGCCCAGCCGCCGGTCGCATGGACGTTGACGACGAGGCTGCGCCCCGCGAGCCGGTAGTCCGCGCTCCACGTCTTGCCATCCTCACCCCGCCACTGCGCGGTGAGCTTCCCGCCCGCCAGCTTGCGGTCCACCAGCTTCCCCGCCGGCGCCGTCTTGTCCGCCAGCACGCCGCCCCCCGCGCACGGCCGCAGCGCCTGCCCCTGCCCCCATGTCGCCGTGATCCCGTCCAGACATCCACGCTGCAAGTTGATGTCATACGTCAGCGTGCCGCTCGGGGCCATGCTGACGAACCGCGCGCCCTCGGGCGTTGCTGTGACCGTCGCCTTCACCCCCGCCGGCGGCGTGGGCAAGTTCCCCCGGTCGCTGACCGGGAACACGGGCTTCTCCGGCCGCCCGGCCGCCACCGGCTTGCGGTTGCGGCTGTAGAAGTGCAGCCCCTCCAGGTACAGCGTGTAGTCCGCCTTCGCCCGGTCCAGCGTCAGTTGCAGCGCCTTGAACCGCAGCGGCGGCTGCCACTTCGCGCGCTGGGCCGGGGGGATGTACCCGTGCAGCAACATCCAGTACCCCATGCGGATCGGGCCGAGGTCCACCACCGTCTCCGCCCCGCGCGCATCGGCCACCAGCGCCGTCGCATTCACCTGCGAGAAGTTCTTGTCCATGAAGTGCAGCGGGCCGTACACCCAGAAGTTGGCCGCATCGAAGGAGCCCGGCAGCGCGATCGGCTGCGGCGGCCGCAGTACGATGGCCACCGGCTTGTCCGAGGTGGCGATCGTCAGCTTGCCCACGGAGGGCCGCCACAGCCGCTGCGCCACCGACGCCGCCAGCCCGACCTCCCCGGCGCTGCGGTAGTCCACCGTCCAGCCCGCGAGCCGGTCGAAAGTCACCTGCACCCCCGGGTCGGGCCGTCCGGACCACGTCAGCTCGTACGCCTGCACGCCCGTCTCGCCGGCCGGCACGTCCGCCACTGCGGCGACGTGCTTGATGTCCAGCCCCCCGAGCACCGCCTGCCGCCGCCGCGCGATCTCCGCCTTCGGCAGCTTCCCCACCGTCAGCTTCTCGACCAGCAGCGGCGCGCGGTCCGTCTTCAACGCCGCCGCCAGCCCCGCGAAGACATGCTCCAGCCCCAGCTTGAAGCCCGGCCCCGACACGAGCCCATCCAGGCTGAACAGGTAGTCATAGTCCTGCCCGGTACCGGCCCAGTTCCCCTGCGGATTGGCGTCAAAGACGCTGAACCACGAGTAGCTGAAGTTCCCCCACGAGGTGTCGCGGTACCACTGGAAGTGGTAATCCGTCTTGGGCGGGTCGAAGTTCGGCTGCTTATTGAGCAGGCGCGGCGCGAACCAGTTGTCCCGCAGCGGCGCCCCGTCAATGAGCACGCGCATGATGAAATTGCCGCCGCCCCCGCCGCGGGCGATGCGCGACCGCACGAACAGCACCGGCGCCTCATCGGCCCCCAGCGCCGGCAGCGCCACCTGCTGCTCCCACGTCGTCCCCTCCTCGACCTCCAGGGGCGTCTTGACTAGATCGTTCGGCGTCAGCAGCGGGGTCTGCTGGCCGGCAGCCAGCGACGCCGCCAGCACGAGCAAGCCCACAATCGTCCGGGTGATACGCATGGCCATCGCCTCCATAGCCCAGGGGCTGAGGCCCTCTTCGCCCGGCTGGCGGCCGCAACCTGCGCCCATGCAGGAATGTGGGACGGCAGTGTAGAAGGATGCTGCAACAACTGGTCGGGCATCGCTGAGGAGGTCCTACCATGGCAAGTGACAGCCCGGTTCCTCCGTCCTCTGGCAGTGACGCGCCGCCGCCGCTCGAAGAGCGCCTCCACCGTGTCGAGCACGATCTCGGGGTCCTGCGGCACCGTCTCGCCCAGGTTGAGGCGGTCCTGGGC
>CAZZDO010000570.1:0-3123 GCA_964653205.1 uncultured Armatimonadia bacterium
GTTCCCTACTCCTTGGGCATCTCGACTTTCATCGCGCCGCGGGTCTTCTGCAGGTAGAGGGCCTGGGCGACCGGCGGGACCGGCTTGCCTAGCTTCTGCGACAGCTCCACGACCTTCGTCTGCGCATGGGCGTTCAGCGCGCTGGTGGCCGCCGCCAACTTCCAGACCTCCAGGGCGTCGCCGTCACGCTTGGCCCGTTCGAGGATGTGCCCCTTCATGTGCAAGCCCAACGTGCTGTTGGGCTCGACCAGCAGCCACTTGTCAATGTGAGCGACCGCCTCGTCATACTTGCCCTCTTCCATCAGGCGCCAGGCCGGGAGATACCGCTCGCGGATGGTGATCGTCGCGCCGGCGGCCGTGCCGTCGCCCGGGTTGCGTTTGATGCAGTAATCATACCAGTCCAACGCGCGCGGCATGTCCGGCTGGCGCTCCAGCGCGTGGGCGATGAGGCGGTCAATGTACTCGGGGTGCGGGAACTCGATCGAGGCCTGCAGCCACCGGACCGCGTTGTCGTAGTCGCGGACCTTGTCGAAGTAGGTCCAGCCGAGTTCGAAGTACAGGTCGTAGCGATCCGGATTCCACGAGACGCCCTCGCGGAGGCTGTCCACACCCATCTGCAGGAACTTGGCCTTCTCGGCGGGGTCGTCCGTTTCGACGAACATGTTGTAGGCGAGATGCCAGCCGGTGATGCGCCAGGGCTCCAGCCAGTGCGGGTCGAGGAGGGTCGTCAAGCGCATCGTCCACAGAGCCTGGACCTGCGTGCCCTCGCCCTTGTCCCACAGCGAGTCTGTCTTCATCCACAGCATCGAGGCGGCCACTTCGCGGAAGCCGCCGAGGATGGCGCCGACAATGACGCCAGTCACGCCCGTGACGGCCAACTCCGGGTCCTGGCTGGCGCGGGCGAGGATGCGGGTCCAGGGCGTCGGGGGGTTGACGCCCAGAATCAGGCGGTCCACCGCCACGCTGCGGCTGAGGGGCTGGAGGGCGATGATGGCAGCCAGCACGACTGCCCAGCCGACATACTTCTTGGTCTTCGAGGGCATGGTCTTCACCGTGTTGGTTTGCGTCGGCAACGGCGTGCCAGCAGGGCTTCGACGGGCTCAGCCTCTTGAGATGCTGGCGCTCCTACGGCAACGGCTTGCCGGCTGGAAGCCGGCGCTCCCAGGGACGGCTCCTAAACTTCGCGTTCGTTGAAGGTCAGGTAGCCGATCAGGATGACGATCACGATATACGATAGGCCCTGGGCGATGATCTTGCCCATGACGTCCCAGGGCATGAACTGGTCCTTCATGATGGCTTCGCGGATGTCGAAGATCTCGAAGTGCGGCAGGAGCTTGTAGATGACACCCAGGAAGGCCTTGGCGATGTACGGGATGTCGCGGTCCGGGCTCGCGAGCTGGTTGAAGAACTCGGACATCTGGCCGACGAAGTAGACGAAGAACGAGAAGATGGAGGCAACGATCCAGGAGAAGACGGTGGAGGCGGTGACGGCAATGGCCATCAGGACGGAGAGTTCGAAGAAGGCCAGGGTGATGGCCTTGACGATGTTGCCGGCCATGAACTCCATGCCCATGGCGCCTTCGGTGAGGTTCTTGAACTGCGGCGCCTTGATCGCGAAGACGATGACGAAGGCCGCGCCCATCAGCAGCACGTTGACGAAGATGGTGGCGATGCCGCCGAGGAACTTGCCGAAGAGGAACTGGGCGCGACTGACCGGCTTGGTCAGGATCGTGTGGATGGTGCGTTTCTCGATCTCGTCGGGGATCAGGCGGGTGCCCATGAAGACGGCGATGAGCATGCCGAAGAAGCGGATCGAGCCGAGCGAGACGTCAATGATCATCTTCAGCTCGGCGCCGGGCTGCAGGTAGGCAAAGACCCACGAGCAACCGATGATGAGGATGGCAAAGACCAGGATGGTGTTGAGGAACCGGCGGCGCCAGGCCTCATGGAAGGTCGCTTTGGCGACACGGTAGATCGCGCGCATTACTGGCTCTCCTCCCTGACTTTTTCGATGAAGACCTCTTCGAGGCTGCGGCGCTGGGGCCCCAGGAAGGTGATGGTGCCGCCGAGGTCGCGGACGATCTGGCCGCCCTGCAGCGCCTGGCCCTGATCGGCGAAGTAGGCGGTCAGGGCGTTGCCCTCCAGCGCGGCGCGGTCGGTGAGGCTCTGGAGCTTTTCAGCGGTGTTGGCGGGGACGTCCTGGGCGGTGAGCATGAACTGGTCGCCGCCGGCGAGGAGCTGGCCGACGTGGCCGATCGCCTTGAGCGACCCGCGGGCCAGGATGGCGACGTTGTCGCAGAGCGGCTCCATCTCCTTGAGCAGGTGGGAGCACAGGAAGACGGTCTTGCCGCGCTCGCGGATCTTGATGATGACCTGGCGGATCTGCATGGCGCCGATGGGGTCGAGGCCGGAGGTGGGCTCGTCCATGAAGACCAGGTCGGGATCGTTGATCAGCGACTGGGCGACGCCGATGCGCTGGCGCATGCCGCGGGAGTAGTTGCGCACGCGGATGTAGCGGCGATCCCACATGTCCACGAGGTCGAGCAGTTCCCGGATGCGCTCTTCGAGGCTCGACCCGCCCATGCCGAACAGGCCGCCGTAGAAGCGGAGCAGCTCGACGGCGTTGAGGTGATCATAGTAGTAGGGCTCTTCGGGCAGGAAGCCGATGCGCTCGCGGGCAGCCGGGTCGCCGATCTTGTAGCCGAGGATGTCGCCGCTGCCGCTGTCGGCGTAGATGAGACCGAGCAGGAGCTTGAGGGTCGTGGTCTTGCCCGAGCCGTTGGGGCCGACCAGGCCGAAGATCTGGCCCGGCTCCACCTCCAGCGACAGATCGAGCAGACCCACATCGCGGCCTTCGGCGTCGTGGCCGTAGACCTTGCGCAGGTTCTCCGTACGGATTGCTAAGGCGATGTTCTGAACACCTCCCGGCACCGCCCGCCGTATGGCCGAAGGCGGACATGCCCGAGTGAGAATGGGACCCACCAAGCCGTCAGGCCAGGCCCTTGCCCGGCGCCCCTCCCGCCGACTCTTCCTCGCAAACATCTCGACGTTGCCGAATGGTTCCCCCGCCGAGTGATTTCTCCTGTAGTTGTGTGAGATGCTGACCGGGGTTCGGCGTGGGGC
>CAZZDO010000571.1:0-3104 GCA_964653205.1 uncultured Armatimonadia bacterium
AAAACGGCCGGTTGCGGGGTCTGCCTGGCCGGCTCCTGAACGGCGGCATTATAGCCTTGAAGCGGGGGGCTGTCAAAACGGCCTGCAGCGCCGCGGGAAGGCCTGCTGCAGGGGCTCGGAGAAGTGGTCGCTGTCATCCAAGGAGGCCCCCGATGAAGGCGCGTCTGCTCTTGCTGCCGGCCTGGCTGTCGGTCGTCGCCATGGCCGTGGCCCAGGAAGAACCCAAGGCCCCGCCGCGCGAGCCCTCGCCCGGCGTGAACCTCGCCCGGGGCAAGCCCTGCACCTTCGGCCCCCCGCCCAACTATGGGCTCTGCAGCCCCGCCGGCGATGAGACCGACCTCACCGACGGCGTCTACAACGGCTGCCAGTGGCGGGAGGCAGGCACGGTCGGGTGGAGCGTCGGGCGCACCAAGGCCCTCACCATTGACCTGGACCTCGGCGCCGACCAGCCCGTCGGCAAGATCACCTTCGACACCGTCACCGGCGGCGCGCAGGTTACATTCCCGTCGGCGGTGCTCGCCTTCCTGAGCAGCGACGGCAAGGAGTACCACTTCCTCGGCGACGTGCTAGGCGAGTCGCTGCCGCAGGACCAGTACCTGAACCATCGCTTCGCGCTGGAGGGACTGCAGGCCGAGGGGCGCTATGTGCGCCTCGTCATCCTGCCCGGCGGGTTCTATGTGTTCTGTGATGAGATCGAGGTGATGAAGAGCGAGAGCGCCGCGGCGGGCTCCAAGTGGGCGGATGACAAGGCCATCGCGAGCGATGAAGTGACGGCTTACGCGCTGGCCAAGAAGCCCTGGGTGGACCAGAAGAACACGACGCTGGCGTTGCTGCGTGAGGCCAAGGCGGCAGCCCGCCTGCGGCAGGAGGCCGGAGCGCCGACGACCACGCTCATCTACGCCGACAAGCTCATTCAGGACGCGCGGCGGGAAGTGCTGGCGACCACGACGGTGAGCGCCGCCGACTTCTGGCAGGGTCCGCCGTACCGCAGCTTCGAGCGGCCCGTCTTCGCGCACATCGGCCGGGTCAACGGGATGCTCGGGCCGGAGAGCCCCGTGCTGGTCTGGCAGGACGCCGGGTGGAACTGGCTCAAGCCGCTCGACCTGGCGTGGAACGCGGACCGCAAGCCCGAGATCCGCGTCGCCATGATGCAGAATGAGTTCGCGTCCGCGAGCCTGAACCTCACCAGCGCCTTCAGCCAGCCGCAGGAAGTCGCCGTGCGCCTGGCCGACTTCCAGGGCCCGCAGAAGGTGGCAGCGGCGGACGTAGTTCAGCTCGCCCAGGTGATCCACACCGAGGCCTTCGGCTACAACTACCGTGACGATCTGCTCGTGCCGCTGGCCTCAGACGGCAAGCTCGCGCTCCCTGCGGGCCTGAGCAAGCGCCTGTGGCTGACCTTCAAGACCCGTGGTCAGGACCTTAAGCCGGGGGTCTACACCTCGACGCTGACGATCAGCGCCGGCCAGCCCATCGCCACGGTGCCGGTGCGCCTGCGCGTCTCGGCGCTCCGCTTCCCCGACGAACCGACCTGCCACAACTGCACCTGGGGCTACTACAACGAGCGGGCCATCGCGGGGCGGGAGCTGGAGGCGTCGCAGAACCTGCGCGATCACTACAACAGCGCGCTGGTCATCAACCACAGCTACCTGCCCTACCCCAAGCCGGACGCGCAGAGCAACTTCACCGTCCCGCTGGATTTCACGAAGCTGGACCAGATGATCGAGTGGTACCCCGACTGCCGCTTCTGGCTACTGTGGGCCGGCTTCGAGTTCGGCTTCGACCGGCTGGGCACGCCCCAGTTCGGCGGGCCGGTGTGGGACAAGGTCTTCGAGCAGTGGGTCACGCAGATTCGCGACCATCTGGCCGCGAAGGGCATCGGGCGGGACAAGTTCGCGTGGTACTGGATAGACGAACCGGGGGAGAAGGCGTGGAACGAGCGATGCGTGCCGGCCAGCCAGGCCCTCAAGCGCCTAGACCCGCAGATGCTGACCTGGGAGAACCCGGTCGGGGGCGTCAGCGCCAAGATGCTTGAAGACGCGCTGCCCGTCTTCGACCTGTACTGCCCGCCCATCGGCTACGCCGATCCGGCCCGCCTCGCCGTCTGCCGCCGCACGAAGCTGCCCTCGTGGCTGTACGCCTGCGCCAGCGAGAAGAACGGCGACCCGACGGCCTACTACCGGTGGCTGGCGTGGAAGGCCTTCAAGCTGGGGCTCAGCGGCATCGGCATGTGGGTGTACGTGGACGCCAACTCGGTGAATGCCAGCGACTACATCGGCGGGGTCAGCTACTCGCTGATCTACGGCGCGCCGGACGGCATCCGCAGCTCCAAGCGCTGGGAGGCGTGGCGGCAGGGGATCGCCGACTTCGAGTACCTCCGGATGCTCCGTGAGGCCGTGGCGAAGGCTAAGGCGGCGGGCACGGCAGCGAAGGCGGTCGCCGAAGCGGAGGAGTTGCTGGGCAAGGGCGTGGACGACATGGTGGGGGAGAGCCCGCACTTCGGCGACGCGACGCGGCCGGGGCTGCCGGATGAGCTGCGGCTGCGGGTGCTGGAGTGTCTGGAGAAGCTGCAGTAGACTACTTGACCAGGCCCGGCAGCATCATCATGAACCCGATCAGCCCGGCGATGAGGACGGCGATGTACACCACACCCACCACCGTGCCGGCCCAGGCCAGGCGCAACAGCTTCCGGCGGCGCGGCGGGGGGAGGTCCGGGTGGCGGCTGAGATAGTCCAGCAGATCGAACGACAGCATCAGCGCCAACGGGCCGAAGAGCCAGCCGAACGCTAGCACGAGGCCGTACGTCACGGTGTCGAAGGTGTCGGTCCGCGTCGTGCGAAACGGCCGGGGCGCGTGTACGGACAGGAACGGCAGGCGCCGCTCGAGCCGTCGCCACAGCCCCGCCGCCGCGACTTCCCGGCACCCGTACGTCGTGCACCGGCCGTTGTCAATCCAGCACTCCAGGTGGTGCGCCACGCGGCACGCCGGGCAGACGATCACCTGCTCACGGTCGTGCAGGGGGCTGCGGCAATAGGGGCAGAGCTTCCCGGTCTCGGACGGCAGCGTCCAGTGGGGTTCGGCGGCGGGGAGATCGGTGTGTGCGTGCA
>CAZZDO010000572.1:0-3095 GCA_964653205.1 uncultured Armatimonadia bacterium
CGTCAGGCCGGGACCGGGGCGGGGCCCGTGTCCGCGCTGCCCACGACACTCCCTTCCGGGCCCCGCCCCGGTCCCGGCCTGACGCAACCCGAGCCGCCCAAGCCCTTGCCGGCGCCAGAGCCCGTCGGCCCGACCACGGCGCCGGTCATTGCCGCTCCGCCGCCTCGCACGCCCCCACCGAACTCCCCGGAGCCCCCGAAGCCGGCATGGGTCCGCCACCGGGCGCCGGAGGGGTACAGCCTCGAGCATCCCCCGGGGTGGGGCGTGGCGACCGTGGGCGGGCACATCGAGGTGACAGCCCCCTCGCCCGCGGCCCCCGGCGCTCCGCCCGCGGCGGCGTTGATCTGGCCGGTCGCGCAGGTGGCCGAAGGGCAGGACCCAGCCGCGTTGGGCCGCGCCTTGCTGGCGGCGTGCCCGCTCGTGGGCGCGCGGGCCACGGACCTGCGGAGCCGCAGCGGCCAGAACGCGGCGTTCCTGGCGGGGGAAGTCGGCCCTCCGGGCGCTCCGCGGCAGTTGGTCGCCTGCTGCTTCCTGCAACGGGATCAGGGGCTCCTGACAGCCCTGCTGGCCCGGCCGGAGGACTTCGCGGCCCGTCTGCCGGAGCTGCTGCAGGTGCTGGGCAGCTTCACCGGCGGCCCGTGGTGGGCTGATACCCCGGGCGCTGCTCCCGGCGCCACGACCTGGCAGGCCCCCGGCGACAGCGGCCTGCGTGTGCCGGTCCCCGCCGGCTGGCACCTTGACGGGCAAGTCCGCCAGCGCGACGACCTCTGCGCCATTGAACTGGAGATGGCCAGCGCCGACCAGGCCTTGCGTTGCTGGTGGCGGCAGCCGGCGCAGCCGCTGTACCGCGACCTGACGCCGGTCTTGCGCAACCTCGGCTGGCAGGAAGGCGACCGCTACCCGGCGAATGTGAAAGAGAATCAGTTGCGGATCGCGGCACGCTTGAGCCCGCAGGACTACCTGACGCGGGTGTGGCTGGCCGAGAACCGGAGCCGTCTGGGGCAAGCGGTCGCTGAGCGCCTGGCGCCTGATGCGACGGTCGCAGGACTGGCGGGGCGCGAGAACGCCGCGGGGGTGACGGCGCGGGTCACGGGCCGCTCCGTGGCCGGCCCGCGCGAGGCGATCTGTCTCGTCGCGACAGGCGACGTGGCGCCCGGCGGGGAGCCCAACTGCTGGCAGGCGTCCGTGCTGGCCGTTGAGGGCCCGCCGAACCGCGCGGCGGAGGCGGCGGCGATGCTGCGGGCCGTGGTGGAGGGCGCGACGGTCGCGACGACGGCGCTCCCAGGACCGGCTGACGCGGTGCGGGAGATGGTCCTGGCGGCCAGGAAGGCCGTGCAGGCCCTGCCGGGGGCGGCGCCCACCCGGCCGAGCCATGTAGACGTTCTGACGATCCACAACGATGAGGCCCGGGGCCGCCTGTGGCTGCTGGCGCCGTCGGCCCTGGCGCCGTGGCGCGACGCCAGCGGGGCGCTGGCGCGCGGGGAGTCGGTGGCGGCGGCCGTGCCGGAGCTGGGCGCGGACTACTGGAAGTGAGGCATACCCATGGCGAAGCAACTTCAGGAGTGCGACCACTGCAAGGGCAAGAAGCAGTGTACCCGTAGCGGCGGGCGGAGTTGCGACGTCTGCCGCCGCGCCGCCGGGCGGGGCCCGCGGGATTGGGCCACGGTCCGCTGCTCATTCTGCGGCGGAATGGGCAAGGTCTGGGTGGAGGTCGAGGAGGAAGAGGAGAAGGCGGAGGCCGGCGAGGCGCCCGAATCGTAGGTCTGGTGGGCCCGGAATCGGGCCCGGCGCCCACCTCGGCAGAGGCTCACGAACTGAACAATCTCTTGAGATTCTGCCGAGACAGTGTTGACGAACTGGCTGTAGCGTAATATGCTAACATGTGTTTAGTGGCGGTTGTGCCGGCGCTTGCCGTTTGCGACCGCCGCTTTTGGCCCACCGGGAGCAGCGCAGAAGCAGAACTCAAACGGGGTGAATGCTGGTGCAAAAGCGGCTGCTGCTCATAGCCTTCATCGCGATCTTGTATCCTGGTGCGTCGCCGGCGCAGGAGGGTGCGCGGCCGGAACAGACCGTGCCGTTCACCCACTGGGCGTACGACGCCTGCGAACAGATCTCCAAGTACGGGATCATCATCGGCTACCCAGACGGCACCTGGCGCGGCGACCGGCCATTGACGCGGTATGAATTCGCCATGGCCGTCACCCGGCTGGTGGATCTCTTCACCTCCCAGCGCCTCCAGGGGCGGGGCAAGGACGGTCCGCCGGGACCGGCCGGTCCTCCGGGGCCGGCGGGACCTCCCGGGCATCCTGGTCCTCCCGGGCCCACCGGACCCCCTGGCCCGCCCGGGCCTCCGGGGGAAGCCCCCCTGGACGAGGCGCATCTCTGGGGCCTCATCAACGATCTCACTCGTGAGTTCAAGAACGAGATCGAGTTGGTCCGCTTGGACCTGGACCAACTGCGGGCCGACGTGGACGACCTCGACCTGCGCGTGGACATGCTCGAAAAGCAGCGCCCCAAGACCGAGGTCTTCGGGTGGATTGACTACCGCATCGGCCTGCAGGGCGACAGCATCAGCTTCGACAACACCTACGACGCGTTGACCGCCAAGATCAGCGTGCAGGCCAATCTCAACGACCGCATCTCGGCGCGCATCACCGTCAAGTCCGCGGACTCGTGGGTGCCGCTGTCGGTGCTGGGTGTGGAGACGGGTGAGGGGCCCTCGTTCATCAATCTGCCCGGCCAACGCCCCCATGGCTTCGGCGGGGACGACATCTGGCTGGACGAGGCACTGGTGGACATCAAGGCGGGCGGCTGGTGCGCCGGGCAGTGGACGATCGGGCGCCAGTTCCAGTCGTACGGCATGGGGCTGATGGTCAACAACGAGCGCCGCGCGCAACAGGGCGTCCGCTATCGCCGTCAGGGCCTGCTCAGCCGCAATCTCTCCCTCGATGCCTTCTTCGGCGGCGGCAGCTATGATTTCCTGCCGTTCGAGCCGGACATGAGCATCAGCGACATCTACGTCACGGGGCGCCTGGAGTACAGCCAGCCGCGCTGGTCCGTCGCCGCCAACGTCATGCCGGACGGCGCCGGCGCCG
>CAZZDO010000573.1:0-1222 GCA_964653205.1 uncultured Armatimonadia bacterium
CAGGTCCACACCGGGAGCCTCCACCGCGGGGCGCGTCGTGACCGAGGGCACGACGGGAGTATCCGCCAGCGCCGGCGGCGGTGGCCCGCCGGTCTTTGCCGGAACGACCTCGATGACCATGACCGTGCAGCCCGGCACTTGCCACTGAATCCCGGTGCCTGCATACCACGGGCGCGTGTCGGCCGCGCGGTACGGGTAGACGACGCGCGCGGCGAAGATCCGGCCTACCGGGCCGCGGTAGAAGACGCTCTGATCCATGGGCACCACGATGGAACCCAGGGCCGGCGCCGGGTTGCGCAGCACGACGATGCCCCCCTCGCCCTGCCAATGCACGTAGCCATACGGCTCGCCCTGGCGCGGGTCGCCACCGACCATGACCGTGCGGCGCAGGACGGGGGCGTTGGTCACCGCCCACCGCGTGGCCTGCCCCAGCACCCGCCAGCGCGCCTCGTCCATGATCTCAGGGCTGACGTACAGCTCCTTGAGTTGCACCCCGCGGCCGTAGTAGAGCACGGTCATGTCCGAGAACTCGCGCAACGTCTCTTCGGCGCCGCCGAGCTTGCAGAGCTTGCCGTGGATGATCCCGTGGGTCATCAGCGCCGACAGCGGCACCAGGTTCTGCTGCTCGCGGTACACCCGGTGGAAGTGGGCGTCACGATAGCTCATGTCCCATTCGCGCGGCGAGAGCTGCGGGTACGTCTTCTCGTAGCCGAAGTCGCTCGCGCACATCCAGATCGAGTCAGCGTACATCAGCCACCAGGGCGAGAGCCACACGTTCGAGGTGACGTTGAGGAAGATGTCGGGGTTGCACTGCCGCTCCCAGGCCAGCAGCCCGATCTCCGCATCGAGCGAGGCCTCGTGCCCGTGGCGGTCGGTCGGCAGATGGCCATGCCCCGGAGCGCTGCAGCGCAGGCCGTTGAAGTCGTGCTTGTAGTAGGCCAACCGCCCGTCGCGGATGCGTTCGGCGGTGACGCGGCGGATCTCGGCGTTGTACTTCGGCGCGGCGAGGCAGTAGAACTTGCCGCGGTCGGAGACCTCGAAGCCCCGTTCGCGGCCCCACTCGACGTTCAGGTTCGTGCCGTTCAGCGGCATCCACAAGCCCAGGCGCGAGCCCTGACGCTCGAGGCCCTCGGCCAGGGGTCGGAAGCCGTCCGGATAGCGTCCCTTGTCCGGCTGCCAGATGGAGTTCCGGTCCTGCCAGCCGTCGTCGGGGACGAAGGCG
>CAZZDO010000573.1:1322-3090 GCA_964653205.1 uncultured Armatimonadia bacterium
TCACGCACGTCGTTGTAGCCGGCGGGGTATTCCAACCCCATGAACCAGGCGTCACCCAGGAAGACCGGCTGGCCATAGCCCCCGCGGGTGGTCGGGGCGTCGGTGACGAGATGCTCGACCTCGATCTCGTCCACGATCTTCCCGGCCGGCAGGGCGACCGTGACTGCCTTGCGCAGCACGCCCTCGTCGCCGCGCAGCCAGTACTGTACCGACACCCGCAACCCCGATTCCTGGTGCGAGAAGGGGAGGGTGAGGCTGGCGCTGTTGCGCTGGCGGCTAGCTTTCGGGGGCGCGGCCACGCATTGCGAGGCAGCGATCGTCGGCCCTTCCCACAGCTTGACGACGAACTCCTCCGCCACCGTGACGGCGACGACTTCCCGGTCATCCCCGCGCACGAGACGGGAGGTCGTCCATTGTCCGTTGTGCTGGGTCCACTGCCGCTGCAGGCTGGCGTTGCCGAGCACGATGCGCTCCGGCCCGACCTCGCAAAACGGTGCGGCATGGGCGACGCCCACCAGCAGCGTCGCGCACCACAGGGCTAAGACGTGCTTCATCCTGTCCTCGCGGTTCCTACGTCAGCGGCAACTCGATGCGCCGGCCGTCGGCGGCTGATTGGTAGGCTCCGAGAATCATCTCCGTGCTGATCTTCCCGTCGCGCGCCGACACCTGCACCTTCCCCTCTGCATACTCGTCGAGCATGTTGCGGATGACATTCTGGATGCGCCAGCCGTGGCCGGTCGGCGGCAGCGGCTCGTTCAGGTCCTGCCATCCGGCTTCTTTGTCCTGGCTGTCGTAGTACTTCAGGTGGATCGGGTTCGGGGGCAGGGGCCCACTGCTGGGGCCGTCGCCATGGTTCTGCACGAGCACGCCGCGGCTGCCGTAGATCTCCGTCGTGCTCTCGGAGGTCCACACGACTGAGCTGTTGAGCACATAGCCCAGCGCGCCGTCGGCGAAGCGGTACATCGCCAGTCCGGTGTCGTCAGGCGCGACGCTGGTGAGAATGTTGTCAATCTCCGCCATGACGCTCACCGGCGCGCCCAGCATCCAGTACAGCCAGTCGGTCGCATGCGAGGCGTCATCCATGAACATCCCCATGTTCTGCTCGGGGTCCACGTGCCACGCCGTGCCCCCGGTGAAGAAGCTCTCATTGAACAGCAGGTTCAGGCAGTGGCGGCGGCGGATGATGCCCACGCGCCCCAACTCCCCCGCCTCGCACATCTGCTTCATCCGGATGTTGCACGGGTCATAGCGCATCTGAAAGGCCAGAGAGAAGAACACGCCGCTCTCCTCCACCGCCTCGATGATGGCGTCGCAGCCCTCCGACGATAGCGCCATGGGCTTCTGCAGGATGATGTCCTTGCCGGCGTTCGCCGCCGCGACGCACATCTCCGGGTGACGGTTGGTTTCCGCGCCGATGATGACCAGCTTCACGTCCGGATTGTCCAGCACGTCCGCCGGGTCGGGGCTGTAGCCGCCGCCGAAGCTCTCGGCGCACCGCTGTCCGCGCGCCTCATCATGATCCCACGCCATGACGATCTTTGCGTCGTCGAAGTTCTTGATCAGCCCCGCATAGGAGCCCACATGCCCGTGTGCCCAGCCGAGTACGCCGATGCCCAGTTTGCTCATGATGTCGCCTCAAGTCAGAAGTCGGGTGTCGGAACAGTGACGAGGGGTGGGTTCGCCACGCGGGGACCGCAGACCTGTGTGCAGGTCCCATCCAGTTCGTCGCCGGACCGCTGCGAGGTGGTGGCGCTGACGACGGGTCTTC
>CAZZDO010000574.1:0-3089 GCA_964653205.1 uncultured Armatimonadia bacterium
GCCAGCAGATACAGCCCCACCGGGCAGCCCATGGCGTTGAAGCGCCGCCGTATCTGCGTGACGCTGACGGCGGTGATCTCGTTGGAGTTGCGCAGGAGGAAGTTGCTGTCTTCGTCGGTGATGATCGCCACCTGTGGGCGGAACTGCCCGGCCTTCGGCAGCGTGCGCCACAGGTCCCGCTCGCGGGCGAAGTTGTCGAAGAGCTCCGCATCGGCCATCCAGCCGGTGCCGAAGTCCATCCACCAGGTCGCGCAACGCCGCTCGAACTGGTGGCCGAAGTTGCGCCGGTAGACGCCGAGGGTCTGCGCCATGTTCTCGGTGCGCCCGAAGCCGGCGGTGACCGGCGCGAGATGGGTGCGCGTGTCGTCCTCGTTGAGCCACAGCTTGCCGTGGAGCTGGATCGTGTCGGCGGGCGACATGAACGAGCCCGGCCCCCCGGACTCGCGGTCGCTGTACGTGATCGGCGAGCAGAGGATGTCCACGTCCGGGCAGTGCAGGACTTCATCGAGCCGCAGGTGCCCCGACACGGCCGCCCCGTATGCGAACCCCGAGACATCGTAGTGATAGCCGTAGAAGAACGCCGTCAGCTTCTGCCCCCGGGTCTCCTCCTTGACCACATGCGCGATGTGCTGGAGGTACTCGGCGAGGCAGACCTGCATGTATTCGGCGAAGTCCACCACGAAGCG
The DNA here is from genome assembly GCA_964653205.1 of uncultured Armatimonadia bacterium. GTDB lineage: Bacteria > Armatimonadota > Zipacnadia > Zipacnadales > UBA11051 > JAJFUB01. The sequence goes on from CAZZDO010000574.1 coordinate 687, forward strand.
CTGCTTGACGGGGTCGCGGAAGACGCCGTGGGTTCCCGTAGTGCGCTCCTCCAGCGTGGGTACGCGGATCGTCGCGAAGGTCAGCTCCGGCTGCTGCCAGGCCTGTCGCAAGGCAGCCTCGGTCTTGTACCGCTCCTGCGCCCAGCGCGCGAAGCCCTGCCGGAAGGGCTCCTCGAAGCAGGGCATGATCTTCTCCCAGGTGTGGTCGTAGAACCACTCACCGGCGCTCTGCGCGCACGGGTGATAGCCGACGATGTGGTCGCCGTACTTGGCCTCCAGGTGGCGGATGAGCAGGCGCAGGGCCTCCGCGGCGTCGCGCCGCCAGGCCTCGGAGGCGGGCGACACCATCGGCATCGGCCCGGTGTCGTAGAGCTGTTGCTGGCCGGGGTGGGCCTGCGTCCACCACGCCGGGGCGCCCAGCCCGATCCGCGGGAGCAGCAGATGGCCGGGGTCCACGCTGAGCATGTGCTCGACCATGGTGTCTACGGAGCTGTAGTCAGGCGGCTGCCCGCCCTGCGGCCACGGCATCGGCAGCACCGGGTTGCCCAGGTGGATGCCCCGCGCACCGCCCAGCTTGAGGTTGCGGTCCGACCCGCCGGTCTCCCCGCCGTAGACCGTCCACGGGGGGCCCTGGTGCACCGACTGCAACTCCACCACCCGGGGCTGGTCAGACCGCAGCCAGACCGAGAAGGTGTAAGTCTTCCCTTTCTGGATGGCATAGGTCGGGTAGAGGTGGATCTGGTAGTCAATGGTCCCCGGGCTCTTGATGCGCACCCGCAGGCACTGCCGGCCCGCGTGGGGGTTGTCCGCGACCTGCGAGTACTCGACGTCCGCACCAGTCGAGTTGTTGACGAAGAAGTGCCAGCGCTCGCGGGGTAGATCCGCGCCTTCGAAACCCCCGCCCTGCAGCAGGTTGTCCGACAGCGGCTGCTCCAACGTGCCCTCCGTCACCCGCACCTCATCCACAAACCAATCCCCCACCGGTTTGATGTTGCGGATGTGCGCCCCGACGCTGTCGTCATCGCCCGGGGCCGTGAAGGTGTAGCTGAACTGCTGCCAGGTCGCCGTCACCGGGCAGGACATGATCGTGGCGGGGTTGCCGCCCAGGTGCTGGATCATCATCGGCGGCGTCGGCTGCCCGTTGACCAGCAGCGTCGGGACGCCGTCCTGCATGACGACACGGGCTTCCAGAGCCATGGCCGAACCTCCGGCGAGGATTGCCGCGAGAGCGAGAGCAAGCGCGCGTACCATGTCGGGCCTCCTGTGAGCCCCTACAGGTTCGCGACAGACGCGTCGACGGCCTGCCGTGACGTTCAGGCTCTGCTCAAGATGCGAGGCCGAGGGTTCAGGAATGCGCAACCATGCCGAGAGTCGTGGTGACGCACCATTCCGGGTAGCGTGGGGAGCAGTGGCACATGCTGCGACAGCTATGGCGGGACGAGTCCGGCCTGACGACAGTCGAGTACGCGCTGGTGTTGATGGTCATCGCGGCGGTCGCCGTCACCGCCTGGACGCTGTTGGGGGCGGCCACCAGTTCGTCGGCCAGCGCCTCCAGCGAACGGATGCCCACGGGGGACTGAGGCCGCCAGCGGGGCGCTTGACCGGCGACACCGGCGCCTACGCACACATGCGTAGGCGCCGTACGTAGTTCTACGTGTTTTTCGAAGTTCTCCCCCGATGGGTGGGCCATCTGCGTCTGCGAGGTGTCACAGTAAGGGGGCCGAACGCAATGTGTCGCACGCCCGGGGGCGATCATGATCAGGCGCCTGTGGTCCGACGAGACGGGTCTCACCACGGTCGAGTACGCGCTGCTCCTGGCGATCATGGCGCTCGCCGCGTTCGTTGTGGCGACCATGCTTGGCGCCGGAGTGCGCGGGAGCGCCCAGACGACCGTCTCGGCCACCGAATAGCACGGCGGCCGGCATCCTTCGCCGGCCGCCGAAAGCGCGCGCTCTGAACGCCGTGGGGCTGCTACTCCTCGGGGGCGATGGGCGTCTGCCCCTCCTTGAAGGCGTCCCCAATCCCCGCCATGGCCCCGAGGATCCCCGTCGCCTCGATCGGTAGGAAGACCTTCGTCGCCTTGCCGTTGGCGATGCGCCCGAGGGCCTCGAGGTACTTCACCGCCAGCAGGTCCGAAGTCGGCTTGCCCGTGTGGATCGCGCCAAAGACGGTCTCGATGGCCTGGGCCTCGCCTTCGGCCACGGTGAGTTGGCGGAACTTCTCGGCTTCGGCGACCTTCTTGATGGCCTCGGCCTCACCCTCGGCGCGGTTGATGCGCGCCTGCCGCTCGCCCTCGGCCGCAAGGATCTGCGCCTGCTTGACGCCCTCGGCTTCGAGAATGGCCGCGCGCTTGTCGCGCTCGGCCTTCATCTGCCGGCTCATCGCCTCGGTGATGTCGCGCGG
>CAZZDO010000575.1:0-3084 GCA_964653205.1 uncultured Armatimonadia bacterium
CGTCACGCTCAAGCCCTACCCCTGGCCCATCATCGGCGAGGAGGAGATCCCCTGGATGGAGGAAGTCATCCGCTCCGGCAAGTGGAGCTGGATGGGCCCCCACGAGACCGCCTTCACCGAGGACTTCCGCCAGTTCCTCGGCGCCAATCACGCCATGTGCGTGTCCAACGGCACGGTCTCGATCCAGTGCGCGCTGCAGGCCGTCGGCGTGCAGCCCGGCGACGAGGTCATCGTCCCGGGCCTCACGTGGGTCGCCACGGCCCAGGCTGCCCTCGACATCGGCGCCCAGGTCGTGCTCGCCGACATTGACCCCGAGACCCTCGTGCTCGACCCCGACGCCGTCGCCGCGGCGATCACCCCGCGCACGAAGGCGATCATCCCCGTCCAGCTCTACGGCTGCATGTGCGACATGGACGCGCTCGGGGAACTGGCGCAGAAGCACGACCTGAAGATCGTCGAGGACGTGGCCCACCAGCACGGCAGCCAGTGGCGCGGCGTCGGCGCCGGGGCCCTGGGCGACGCCGGCAGCTTCTCCTTCCAGCAATCCAAAGTCCTCACCAGCGGCGAGGGCGGCTTCATTACCTGCCGCGACGAGGCGGCCTTCCAGGTCGCCTTCGCGCTCAAGCAGGTCGGCTGGTCGCCCCCGCCGGAGATGAAGCCCGCGGGCCACTACGGCCACAACTACCGCATCACCGAGATGCAGTGCGTGCTCCTGCGCGGGGGCCTCAGCCGCCTGCCCGAGCAGACCGAGCGCCGCGACGCCAACGCCCAGGCCTTCGCGGCGGGGCTCGAGAAGCTCGGTGGCCCCCTCCGCGCCGCGCGAAGAGACCCCCGCGTCACGCGGCAGGCCTACTACGCCATGGCGCTCGTCTTCGACCCCGACCAGGCCGAGGGCCTCACGCGCGCCCAGTACCAGCAGGCCCTCGCCGCCGAGGGCTGCAGCGTGGGCGAGACCTACGAGCCGGTCTACCGCAACCCGCTGCTGAACCTCTACGACCAGACGAGCCCGATCCCGTACCGGCAGACGGTCCCGCAGGACTACGCGAACCTCCGCCTCCCCGGCTGCGAGCAGGCCAAGAACGAGACGGCCCTCCTGCTCTTCCACACCCACCTGCTGAGCGAGCCGGAGTACATGCAGCAACTGCTGGAGGCGGTGGCGAAGGTGAACGGGGCGTTGGGGAAGGCGAAGCGGCACTTCGACAGCAGTCCGTAGGAGCGCCGTCCCTGGGAGCGCCGGCTTCCAGCCGGCACGCCGTTGCCGTGGGAGCGCCGGCATCTCGCGAGGCTGAGCCTGTCGAAGCCCAGCCGGCACGCCGCTGCCGTAGCACGCGGTCTCAGCTCACGGCGCCTGCCAGACCGTCTTGCCCTCGGCGTCGTTGACCGACAGCCCGGCGCTGCCGTCGTCCAGCAAGCCCGCCTGCAGACGCCGCTTCCCCGCCGCGTCGGTCAGTCCCAGGCCGAGGCTGCCGTCGGCGGCGTAGCCCAGCGTGGCGCGCTTCAGGTCCTCGGTGCCGCCCACCGCCACGCCCAGCGTGCCGTCAATGGCCTGGCTGAACCCCACCTGTCGCTTCCCGGCGGCGTCATAGAGCATGATCCCCGGTATGCCGCTTGACGGGAAGCCGACGGCGACGCGCGGCCGCCCGACGGCATCGGTGAGGCCCAGACCCAGAGCGTCGTTGCTCGCCAGGCTCAGCGCGGCGCGCTGCCGGCCGGCCCCGTCGCAGATCCCCAGCCCCAGGCTGCCGTCCGGCAGGACACCCAGCGTCGTCTGTTCCCGGCCGGGGCCGCCATAGACGGTCAGCCCGGGCGTGCCGTCGCCGAGCACTCCCATCCCGATCTGCCGAGTCCCGTTGCCGTCCAGCAGCGCCAGACTGACGCCGCCATCGCGCTGCGCGGCGAGCAGCGCGCGGGGCCTGCCCTCATCGTCCACCACCTCGAACCGGTTGGCCCGCACGGTCCGCCAGACGGAGTCTTCCACAGCGCGGCGTACCTGGGCCGGGTGCACCACCTGGGCCACGGCCGGCGCCCCCTGCAAGAGCAGGTTCGAGACCGCACCCCCCAGGAACCCCGACACCACGGTCAATACCACGAGCCCGCGGAACTGCTGACGCGACATGGTCATCGCTCCCTTGCCGGAGTCGCCTGGATCAGGGACTACACCATCCCCTTCACCGCCGCCACCACATGCGGCGCGGTCAGCCCGTACTTGTCCAGCAGCCACTCGTGCGTGCCCACCAGCGTGACGTACTGGTCGGGCAGCGCCAGCCGCTTGAACCTCCTGGGCGCCACGCCCTCGTCGCACAGCACCTCCGCCACCGCCGACCCCAGCCCGCCGCTGAGCTGGTGCTCCTCGATCGTCAGGATGCCGCCGGTCTCCTGCGCCGCTCGCACGATCGCCTCGCGGTCAATGGGCTTCACCGTGTGCATGCTCACCAGACGGCAGTGGACCCCCTCGGCGGCCAGTTCCTGCACCGCCGCGTGCGCCTGGTTGACGATGGTGCCGGTGCCGATGATCGTCAGCGCATCGCCGTCCTGCACCTGCAGGGCCTGGCCGAACGCGAAGTCAATCGGCCCGCTGTGCACCGGCGGCTCCTTCTTGTACCCGCAGCGGTAGTACACCGGCCCGTCGTGGGCGATGGCGGCCTTCGTGGCCTCCTCGGCCTCGGCGAAATCGCATGGGGCGACGACGATCATGTTCGGCAGCGCCCGCATGATGGCGATGTCTTCCGTAGCCTGGTGTGACACCCCCAACGGCCCGTAGGCCAGCCCGCCGCCGATGATGACGATTTTCACGTTGGCGTTGTGATAGCAGACATCGTTGCGGATCTGCTCCAGGCAACGCAGCGTGGGGAAGTTGGCGATGGAGTACGTGACCGCGAGGTTACCCTCCATGGCGATGCCGCAGGCCACGCCGGTCATGTTCTGCTCGGCGACCCCGCAGTTGAAGAACCGCTCGGGGTAGGTGTCGCGGAAGGGTTCGATCTCGCCATAGCCGATGTCGGCGAGCACCATGTAGATGCGTTCGTCCGTGGCGGCGAGGTCGAGCAGGACTTTGTTGAAGACGCTTCTCATGAGGGATCACCT
>CAZZDO010000576.1:0-3082 GCA_964653205.1 uncultured Armatimonadia bacterium
CATGGGCCAGTCATGGCTTGCCGAAGACGACCGTCTGGATTAGGATAGAAGCCAGGAGGCTGCGATGCGACTGGTGATGTGCCTGATCGCGCTGTGCGCGCTGGCGTCAACGACCCACGCGGCGTCGGTACCCGCGCAGTTCGTGGACGAATGGTCCGCCCTGGGCACGCCCCTGTACGGCCAGCAGTCCGCCGCGCTGGTGAACACCACCCCCGCGGCGCTCCAGGGCGAGTTGCCCGTCCCGGCCGCCGGGGCGCAATACGCCGTCTTCAACCTCCGCGACGACAAGGGCGCCACCGTCCCGCTGGTCGTTGCCCTGACCGAGCAGGCCGGCAATCAGACGCTCTTCGTGGACAGCGACGGCGACGGCGCGCTCGCCGCCACCGAGGCCGCCGCTCTCGCCCCGGCCGACCAGCGCCCGCCCGGCTTCGGCCGCGCCGCCCAGACCGTCTGGCTGGCCCACATCGCCCGGCCCCAGCCCCGCACCGTCCTCTTCCGCCTCAGCGCCATTCCCGGCATGATCGCCATGGCCGTGCGCGGCTACAGCGCCGCCGAACTCACCACCGGCAAGGGCCCCCTGCGCGTCTACGTCATGGACGCCAACGCCAACCTCGTCCTGGACGAGGGTGTGGACGCGCTCTATGCCGACCTCAACGCCGACGGCAAGCTCGACGGTCCCGGCGAGCGCCTCGTGGCCGGGCCGGCGATGGATGTCGCCGACCTCGTCGTCGCGCCGACGATGGGCGCGCCGCTCTCGGCTCTCACGCTCGCGGCCGAGCCTGCTGTGGAGGTGCCCGTCCGCTTCGCCATCGCCGCCCTGCAGGACAAGCCTCTCAAGTTCATCGCCTCCATCCAGCGCCAGGGCGGCGGCGGAACGTTGCTCACGAGCCTGGACGAGCCGGTGAAGCTGCGTGTGGGCAACCTCAGCGTCGAGAGCCTCTCGCTGGGGATCAAGGGCCCCACCGGCGTCGGGATGTTCTACAACTTCCAGCGCGAGGGCGCCGGCGCGACCCTTCCCGTGCGGGCCGACACGACCGCGCCGCTGGAACTGCTCGGCAAGATCACCCTCCAGCCGCGCTGGACCCTCACCGACGACAACGGGACGCGGCTGAAGACGGCGCGCCCGGGCGCGGAGCTGCCGTGTGAAGTGGACGCCGTCACCGCCACCGGCATGAAGCTGACGGGCTGCAACACCGGCACCCCCGAGGAGAACTTCCCGACGCAGACCCCGCCGCGCATGGAACTGCTCGACCCGACCGGCAAAGTCGTCTTCAGCGGCGCCATGACCTTTGGGTGAGGAAACTCGATCTCGGGCTCCGTGCGAGTCCCTTCCGAGGCCACACCCGGCGAGTACACACTGCGCCTGTCGTATGACATCGGCCCGCTGGCCGGCACGCTGACCGGCGAGACCATCGTGCCGGTGGCCAAGTAGCGCCGCTGCACATCCTGCCTACCATGGACGACGACCAGCCCACCTATGTCACGCTGGACGAGTCGCTCATTCGCGAACTCGTCCGCCCCGAACGGCAGGGCAGCCGCCACCTGAGCCTCGCCGAGGCCACGATTGCGCCCGGCCAGTCCACCCTCAGGCACCAGCACCGTCAGTCCGAGGAGATCTACTTCGTCCTGGCGGGCGAGGGGATCGTCGAGGTGGCCGCGCATCAGCACCGCGTCGCGCCCGGTGAGGCGGTGCTCATCCCCCCCGGCGCCGAACACCGCGCCGTCTGCCTGGGCGACACCCCCCTGCGTCTCCTCTGCGCCTGCAGCCCCCCGTACCAGCACGACGACACGGAGGTGACAGAGGGCGTAGTGGTGTAGGGAACGTCGGGCGAAGCCCTGCGCGGCGCCTGACGGAACTCCAGGGAGCAGACCGGTGACCTCCAAAGAGCGCGTCTTGCGCAGCATTCGTCACGAGGCGGTGGACCGCACCCCGTGCTTCTATCTGGGCGGCAAGGTGGATGCCGCGCTGGCCGAGCGTCTGGGGGTGAGTGCCGACGATGGGGAGGCCCTGCTGCAGCGCCTCGGGGCTGATGTGCGCTACGTCTGGCCACGACTCGTCCCGGCGCCCGGCGAAGTCCGGTACGGGTACAACTGCGGGGCGGTGCACGCCCGGCTGCACAACCAGCCGGGCGACCATGGGCCGGCAGCCTATCCCGTCGGCGACGCGCAGACGGTCGAGGACCTCGACCGGTGGCGCTGGCCCGACCCGGACTGGTACGACTACACCATCCCGCCTGACCGAGCCGCCGCCTGGCGCGACCAGGCGGTGGTGGCCTACGACATGGGCATCCTCTTCCTGTTCGCCATGGGGGTGCGCGGCCTCGAACAGCTCATGATGGACATGGCGTGCGAGCCGGAACTGGCGCACGAGGTGTTCCGCCGCATCGCGGACTACAACCTCGAACGGACGCGGCGCTTCCTGGCGAGCAATGCCGGGCTGATTGACCTCGTGGGCCTCGGCGACGATGTGGCCGGCCAGGGCGGCATGGTCATCAGCCCCGCCATGTGGCGGCAATACCTGAGGCCCCATCTCGAACGGATGGTGGCGTTGTGCCGCGAGTTTTCGGTCATCCCCTACTTCCACGGGTGTGGCGGCTTCCGCGACCTGTACCCGGACTTCATCGAGATGGGGATCCCCTGCACGGGCCGGCTGCAGACCGAGGCCCGGGGCAATGACCTGGCGGACCTCAAGCGCCGGTTCGGGCGAGACCTGTGCTTCTGGGGGGCCATTGACGGACAGCACGTGACGGTCAGCGGCACACCGAACCAGGTGCGGGCCCATGTCCGGGAGGTTCTGCGCATCGGGTCGCAGCACAGCGGCTTCGTCGCCGGCCCCACCCACAGCTTCACCGAAGACACCCCCATTGAGAATGTCGTGGCGGTCTACGAAGTCCTGGGGAATCGGGGACCCCACACCTGATCCGCCTGGACCCAGGGCATCTCGCGAGGCCGATCCCGCCGAAGCCCAGCCGTCCGCCCTTGCCGTCGCCGTCGCCGTTGGAGGGGCCGCCGAGAGGGAGGGGGAGAGGGCGCCCCTTGACTCCACGAGCTGACGCTCGTGGCAATGTACGTCGGCCCCTGC
>CAZZDO010000577.1:0-3063 GCA_964653205.1 uncultured Armatimonadia bacterium
GGGACGTGTCGCGTAGGCCCGCCGGGGGACCGGCGGGCCTACGCGACACGTCCCAGGTCAGGAGCGGCTTGATGCGCTGTTCGATGCGGGATTGGAGCGCCGCATCGGCCACGGCCAGCCAGACGTACGAGTCGGGCTGCCAGTCGGCGAGCTTGCCGGCGGCGTCGAGGCGCTCCATGTCGCCGTTGCGCAGCAAGTCGGGCCCGGTGACGGCAGTGACGCCGAGGCCGGTGAAGTCCATCGAGACGCCGCCGGGGTCGAGGGCGAGCTTGCTCGGCGCGCCCATGGCGACGCCCGCAAGCAGGCTGGCCATCATCGGGATGATGAAGGCCCACGGGCAGTGGCGCGCGCGGCATGAGCGGCTCATGCTCACCTCGAGGGACGGCGGTTTGGCGGCGGCAGTGACAGAGGCGTTCGACGCACCCCCTCCGCTTGCGCTCGGACGGGGGTGTGAGAGTGACGTTTCGTCGCCACGGCGCCGGGACCTGCCCGGCGCGCGGCGTCATTCCGGCAGATACGAATACAGGTCCGCGTGCTTAAGGAAGAAGCGCACCTTCTTGTCACCTTCGGTCTGGTCGGGCGCGAAGTCGGTGGCCTTCCACGTCAGCACATGCCGCACGGCGTCGCCCTTGAAGGGTACGCAGTCCTCGCGTGAGCAGCCGGGCAGGACGTGATTGTCCTTGTCGAGGAGTTCGGCGACGACGACCCCGCCCGCGCGGCAGACCGCGTTGATCGTCACGCGGGGCTTCGTCATGGCCTCGCGGCGAGAAATGAGCCAGCCTTCCTGCTTGCCGGCTTGCATCGAGCAGAAGCCGTCGAGCCGGAGCGTCGCCAGGCCGATGCTGGCTTTCGCATTGGTGGCGTTGTGCGGGCCGTCCCAGCCGCCGTAGTAGAAGTAGAGTTCGTCGCCGACCTGCACCGGCGCGCGGGCGGTGTAGATCATGGCGTCGTCCCAGGCCCCCTCCTTGCCGCGCGGGATGAAGGACGCGCGCTGTGGCGGGCGCGTCCAGCGGATGAGGTCCCAACTCCAGGCGAGTTGCACGTCCATCGTGCACGGGCTGTCCTTCTCGACCTCGTACATGCGCTGATCGGTGTACGTGCCGTACTTGAACCAGCGGGAGTTGTAGATCCACGGCTGTCCCAGGTACAGGCCCTGGTAGCAGAATACCGGCATGCCGTAGACCTGCGTGGCGTCGGGGTCGAGATCATCGGCGCCGAAGACGGGAGTCTCGACCGGTTTGGTCCAGTTCAGGCCGTCGGCGGACACGGCCACCCCCGCGGCGCGGCCCCGGCGGTCGCCGGTCTTGTACGTGGCGAAGTAGCGGCGCTTGTACGGGTCCCAGGTGAAGTTGATGACATCACCGGAGCCGAACAGCCCCTTCTGGGCGGTCTCGCGGACGAAGGTCCAGTGCAGGCCATCGGGGGAGAAGGCCACGCGGGGGCGACGGTATTCCACGCCGTAGCAGAACAGGGCATAGCGCTTCTGCGGGTCCGGCTCCCACGGGCGCTTGATGACCGAGGCGTTGTGGCACTTGCCCGCGCCGTGGTGCAGGTCGGGGAACTCGATCTCGTCCTTGGGCGTGATGCCCAAGTAGATGTTGTTATCCTTCGAGCCGTGGAAATCCACCAGGCCGAGTGAGGGCTTCGTCCACTGCACACCGTCGGTGGACTCGGCGTGGCAGTTCAGGTACCCGCCTTCGCCGTGGACGTGGTACCACATGCGCAGCTTGCCCTCATCCCACATGACCGTGCCGTACAGGTACGGCCCGCCGAAGGTGGCGTATTGCTCCCAGGGCTGGTCGGCCTTGATGATCGGGTTGGCGGGGTGGGGCGTGGCGGCGTGGCAGACGCGCTGGAGGCCCTGCTGTTGCTCGGTGACCATGGCGTCGAGGAAGAGCCGGCGCCACGGGCCGGCGGCCGGACCGGCGATGGGGTCGTCCGGGGGCGGGGCGGGTTGCGCCGCGACGGCGGCACACATCACCAGCAGCAACAAGACGATGACGAGCGTGTATGGCAAGGCTCTCACCCTCCCGGCGTACGGCGCAGTGGTGGGCGATCATTCGCGCCGGCGCCATCCGTGCCCTTCCCCGCGGCGCCGCGGGGCTCATCTTGACAGCCTCGTGCGGCCACAATATGATGGACCCACCATGAGCCGCAGGTCATTTGTCATCTGGTGCTGGCGCCGGTTCGCTTAACCAAGCGGGCGCCTGACTTGCTGCTTCCCATAGCCGCATCTGACCAGCCACAGGCCCCCATACCTGTGGCCTTTTTTGCCTTTGCCGTTCATCCTGCCCATCCTTGCCGTTATCCTCTCCATCCTGTGAATGCCGTTCAGAAAGGGCGCCACCCATGTCCGCAACCACCACCCCCGCCGGTCGCTTCGGTCGCTACGGCGGCCAGTATGTGCCCGAGACGCTCATCGCCGCGCTCGCGCAGATCGAGGACGCCTACTATCGCTACAAGGACGACGCGGACTTCCGCGCCGAGCTGCAGAGCCTCTATGAGGACTACGCGGGTCGCCCGACGGCGCTGTACTACGCCGGTCGGCTGAGCGAGTTGATCGGCTGCAAGGTCTACCTCAAGCGCGAGGACCTGTGCCACACCGGCTCGCACAAGATCAACAACACGCTGGGGCAGGGGCTGTTGGCCAAGCGCATGGGCAAGCCCCGACTACTGGCCGAGACGGGCGCGGGGCAGCATGGCGTCGCCGTGGCCACCGTCGCGGCGCTCTTCGGCATGCAGGGGGCCGTCTACATGGGCGAGGAGGACGTTCGTCGCCAGGCCCTCAACGTTTTCCGAATGAAGCTCCTGGGCACGGAAGTCATCCCCGTCACCAGCGGCACGCGCACGCTGAAGGACGCCATCAACGAGGCGTTCCGCGACTGGATGGAGCGCCCGGATGACACGTTCTACGTCTTCGGCACGGTCGCCGGCCCGCACCCCTTCCCGACGATGGGCAAGGACTTCCAGTCGGTCATCGGCCGCGAGGTTCGCGCCCAGTGTCTGGCCAGGGAGGGGCGGCTGCCCACCCGGCTCATCGCGTGCGTGGGCGGGGGGAGCAAC
>CAZZDO010000578.1:0-3060 GCA_964653205.1 uncultured Armatimonadia bacterium
CGCATTAAGAACTGAGCCAGGCACGCATTAAGAAGTGAGCCACCTTCAGGTGGCCTCCGTAAGCTGTGGGGCAAACAACGCCCTGGGGCAAGGAGGCCGGAAGGATGCTGAAGGTGGAAGACGTGCATGGCATTGTGGAGTATTGCCGCGTGCTGGGCCATAGCGCCCGGGAGGCGGCGCGGGTGTTCCAGCACTCACGGAACACCATCACCAAGGTTCTGCAGGAAGGGGTCGAGGGTTTTCGCCACACCGCGGTGCGGCGGCGGGAGCCACGGGTCCTTCTGGCGGAACACCAGCGCTATATCGACGATGTGCTTCTGGAACGGGCCGGCGGCCTGCAATGGGGCAAGCAGAAGCACAACGCCATCACCCTCGCCAACCATCTGCGCGGGCAGATGGACTACACAGGCAGCGTCTCGCAGGTTCGGCGCTACCTCCAGCGGCGGCGTGGGGAACTGGGCGTGTTGCGCGGCGAGGTGGCGCTGGACCGCGTGAAGGAGCCGACGGGGCTGTGCGAGGCTGACTGGACCCAGGTGAAGATCTACCTGGGCTCGGTCCTGACGAGCCTCTGGCTGTTCGTCATGCGGTTTCGCTTCAGCGGGGCGCTGTTCGTCCGCGGCTACCGGGCCATGGACATCGAGAGTCTGCTGGACGGGCTGCAGCGCGGCTTCGAGTGGTTCGGCGGGGTCCCGACGATCCAGTTGGACAACCAGAAGGCGGCGGTGGCCAAAGTGCTGAAGGGCCGGACGCGGATCGAGACCAAGCCCTTCGCCGCCTTCCGGGCGCACCACGGCTTGCGGGCGCAGTACACGATGCGGTCGAGTCCGGACGAGAACGGCGCCGTGGAAGCGACGATGGGGCCGGCGGCGCGCTGGCTGGTGCCCATGCCCTCCTTCACTCGTATGGCCGATCTGAACGGCTATCTGGCCGGCTGCTCTGAGCGCTACTTGCGCCATCAGATCCGGGACCGTGACGGCCTGGTGGGTGAGAACTTCGCGCTGGAGAAGCCGCGGCTGACGCCCCTGCCGACGCGCCGTTATGACACGGGCAAGGAGCAGCGGGTCATCGTCAATGACCAGAGCCGGTTCCGTTATCGCGACGTGTGGTACAGCGTGCCGCTGGCCTACCGCGGGCGCGAAGTCGTGGCTTGGGGTTACGCCGAGGAGATCCTGGCGCGTTGCGACGGCCGCGTGCTCGCCCGCCACGCCCGCGGCTTCGTGAAGGGCCAGATGGTGCTCGACCCCCTGCACTACCTGCCGATCCTGCGTCGCAAGCCGCATGCTCTCGATCACGCCCTGGCCTTTCGGAACTGGACGTTACCGCTGGTCTACGAACGCTTCCGCCGGGAACTGGAGCAGCGGCACAACGGCGAGGGTCTGCGCCGGTACGTGGAGGTGCTGGGACTGTTGCAGGAGTTCCCGCTGGCGGAGCTGACCAGCGCGCTACGCAAGGCCGCGTCCTGCCAGAGCTTCAGCGCCGAGACGGTGCGGTTCTACCTGCGGCTGAAGGAGCGTGCGCAGCAGCCTGCGGCGCTGCCGTCGTGCGGACGCTGGGGGCTGGGGAGTGTGGAACTCTCACCGCGGGATCTGAGTCGTTACGAGTCGCTGGCGGTGTAAAGGGAGGAGGACACGATGGAATCGACGCTGTTGCTGGAGACGTATCTGAAACGGTTGCGCCTGCCGACGATCGCCCGCACCTACGCGAAGATCGGGGAGGAGGCGGCGCGGGCGAGCCTGCCTTATGAGCGGTATCTGCTGGCGCTGGTGGAAGCGGAGGTCCAGCAGCGGGAGCAAAACGCCTTTGCCCTGCGGATGAAGCGGGCCGGGTTCCCGGTCCCGAAGAGCTTCGAGAACTTCGACTTCACCGCCTCGCCCGGCCTCGACAAGCAGCGCCTGCTGGAGCTGGCCGAGTGCCACTGGGTCGAGAAAGCCGAGGTCGTGATCCTGGTCGGCAACCCCGGCGTGGGCAAAAGTCACTGCGCTACGGCGCTGGGCATCGAAGCGTGTCGACGCGGCAAACGCGTGCGGTTCTTCACGGCCGAGGATCTGGCCACGGCGATTCGGGAGGCCAAGGCCCAGATGGTCTACGGCAAACTGCAACGGCAGTTGGACCGAGCGGATTTGGTCGTGGTGGACGAACTCGGCTACGTCAGTCTCTGCCGCGAAAGTGCCCAGGCGCTGTTCCACTTCTTCAGTGAGCGGCACGAGCGGCGTGCGGTGATCATCACCACCAACCTGGAGTTCGGCAAGTGGACGGAGGTCTTCGGCGACGAACGCCTGACCGCCGCGCTGCTGGACCGACTGACGCACAAGGCGCACATCTTCCTGGCCAGCGGCGAGAGCTACCGCTTTCGGGAGAGCCAGCGACGTCGAGAACAGAAAACGAAGTCTGCAACCACGAAAGCCGAAAGGAGGTGATGAAGTATGTGGAAGGATCTGGATCTGGAAGCGATGGCGGAAGAAGAGCATCGCGACAGCCCGCCGCGGCCACCGGAGGAGGTGGAGCAGCTCGTGGTGCTGGCGCGGCTGGAACTGTGGAACCACTGCCAGCCCTGCGGCGCGTCGGCGCTGCGCCGGCGGCTGGACGAGTTCTACCATCTGCAACCGTTGCCCTCGGTGCGCACGATCGGGCGCATCCTGGCGCGCAACGAGTTGGTGAACTGGTGAACGGGAGGTGAAGAAACCGTGGCCTACGTGAGAGGCAAGCGGCTGAAGGGACACGACTACTACTATCTGGTCGAGTCCTATCGCCAAGACGGCAAGGTCAAGACGCGCACGTTGCAGTACCTTGGGACAACCCCCGAGGTGCCGGTCAAGTTCCAGTATCTTCTGGAGCCTGGCCGCGCCCGTCGCGGACAACGGCACCGGCACCTGCGGCCGGACCAACCGTCGAAAGCCTGACGCCGCCGCACATCAGTTAGGCACTACGTTGCCCCCCTCGGGGGGCAGGCAGGGGAGAGAACAAAACCGTTGCCTCTCCCCGGCATGAGGGATATCGTAACGCTGGGTGGCTCAAAAGTTAGTGCGCGCAGTGGCTCAGAAATTAACGCGTGCGTGCGCC
>CAZZDO010000579.1:0-3054 GCA_964653205.1 uncultured Armatimonadia bacterium
GTACCCACCCACGGTCAACCCCGCCGGAAATGCGGGGACACGATGCCCGTTCCCCCGTCCACTGCATCCGGAGAATCATGTCCCCGTGTTTCGCTCCGGTGTCCGCGTGTTTCCGTGGTGGGCGACCGTCGGTGGGATGGCGGGCGACGCATGCGTCGCCCCTACGGGAAAACGGGTCCGAGATGCGGGGACACGATGCTCGTTCCCCCGTTCACCGCATCCGGAGAATCATGTCCCCGTATTCCGCTCTGGTGTCCCCGTGTTTCCGGGGGGCGACCGGCAGGGCGATGGCGGGCGACGCATGCGTCGCCCCTACGGGAAGAGGCGATGGCGCGGAAAACCGGGGGACGCGGGAGCGGAGGTCTACGGCTCCTTCTCGAGTTGGGAGGCAAGGGTAACCAGGCGGCGCTTCAGCTCCGGCAGGTCACGCTCGACGGTCCTCCAGACTTCGTCGGGGTCGACGCCACCGTAGTCGTGCACCAGCACGTTCCGCATGGCGACCATCTCCGCCCAGGGGATATCGGGATGCGCCTCGTGAAAGGTTCGCCCCAGCGCGGTGGCAGCCTCGCAGAGGACCTGAAGGTGGTGGACCATCCAGACGCGGAGAAGTTCGTCGGATTCGAGGGCAGCCCGACCACGGTCCGCGTAGCGCTCGATCAACTCGATGGCCTCGAGCATGTCGGCGATGCGCTCGCGAGGCCGCTTCACAGCGCGACTGCCTCGCGAACAACTGAGGCGCGAACACGGGGCTTGAGCGACTTCTCCGTCACGACGTCCACCTCGCGACCGAGTATGGCGCGCAGCTCCACGATGAGAGCGGCACGATCGAACAGCGTGGCATCCGCCCCCATCTCAACGAGGAAGTCGAAGTCGCTCGTCTCCGTGAACCCGCCGCGCACCGCTGAACCGAAAACACGGATGCTGCGCGCGCCATGGCGAGCTGCGGCGGCGACAATGTCGTCGCGACGCGTCTTGAGTATCTCTGCACCGTGCGGTATGGCCATCCCCGTGCCTCTTCTGTGACCCGATGTCATTCTATGGCGAACGTGTTCGAGCGTCAATCCGGGGGCGTGGGAGCCACCGCCCGGGCGGTGGCGTGGGGTTCGAAAGGGGAGGGTTGCAGGTGCAACGGTGAAAGGTTCCACCACCCCGCCCCGGCGGGTCGGTGCGGGGACCGACCCCTACAGGACGGAAGGTACGAGCGCGAAATGCGGGGACACGATGCCCGTTCCCCCGTTCACCGCATCCGGAGAATCATGTCCCCGTATTTCGCTCCGGTGTCCGCGTGTTTCCGTGGTGGGCGACCGACCGGGCGATGGCAGTGTGATACATCCGGGCGCTTTGACGTACATTGCTTTGTGGGCTCGGCGGCTATTGCCGTCGATGTCCTGGCGAGCCCATCATTCACATCTGGAATGAATAGCAGGGAGGCAGAGACAATGCGGACGAAGACCATCCCGGCGAGCCTTGCGGCGCTGACACTGACGGTATCACTCCTGGCGGCAGGTTGCGGAAATGCACCCGCGAGTGCCGAGATTCCGCCCGACCCGTTCACCACGAGCTGGAATTTGGGCGAGGAAGGAAGGACATTCAGCATCAGCGGCGACAGTGCCGGACACGTGGCTGGCGGGACGTCTGAGTTCCTGCTGAAGCTGGACAACTCGGCGGGCGACGGCCCGTGGCAGGGGGAGTACTGCGTCCTGCTGCTCGACCGGGATGGCATCGTGAAGCAGGTCGGAAGCGAGGAATATGACGTACCCGTCGGAGGTGGGACGCAGCGGCCGATCCTCGTCGAGTTCCCCGAGGGCTATCAAGGCCCGCTGGGCCTGTGCATCGTCATCCCGGAGCGTGCCTCCGTGGTCACCACCGTGTGGGTGGGCACAAATCGCGCCGGCAACGCCGGCCCGTGGCCGAGCATCACGTCGTGCCCGTAGGACCGCAGGGGGACGTACCGCTGCGCGGGGCGGAAGGTTGGGAAGTCTGAAGGTCGCAGGTTAGAAGGTTGAAGGTTCCCCCCGCGCACCGGGGCGGCGCGGGGGCCTGCCACTGCCCAGATAGCACGGACTCACACCGACTGACACGGACGGGCAGAGCGACGAGGTATCGCGTCGCTGCACGGTGGAATGCGTTCTGCTAACCTGTGCCGCGAGACCGAGTGCGAAGAAAGTGAGGCAGCAGAAGTGAAGATAGTTCGCTATCGCGCCAACGGCAGGACCGAGTACGGCATTCTGGAGGGAGAAACCATCCAGGCGCTTGCAGGCAGCCCGTACCGCGGCACCACGAAGGCCGGCAGGTCGGTCAAGCTGAGCGAGGCCCGGCTGCTGGCGCCCTGTCTGCCGAGCAAGGTGCTCGCCATCGGCGCGAGCTACCGCAGCCACTGCATCGAGGTAGGCCAGCCGATTCTCGACGAGCCTATGATGTTCTTCAAGCCTTCGACGTCGGTCGTCGGACCCGAGGACAAGCTGGTCCGGCCGAAGGGCGTGAAGCGGTTCGATTACGAGGCCGAGGTGGGTGTGGTGATGAAGCGCAGAGCCTTCAAGGTCAAGAAGGAGGAGGCGCTCGAGTACGTGCTCGGGTACACCTGCGTGAACGATGTCTCGGTGCGCGACTGGCAGAACGTGGCCGCCAACTGGCAGTGGGGCAGAGCCAAGGGCTCCGATACGTTCTGTCCCATCGGCCCGTGCGTCGAAACCGAGGGGAACCCGTACGACATGGGGGTCGAGTCACGCCTTAACGGGGAGCGGAAGCAGCGCAGCAGCACCAGCGACCTCATCTGGGATATCCCGACGATGATCGAGTACCTCTCATCGACCATGACGCTGCTGCCCGGCGACGTCATCGCGACGGGCACACCGGTGGGCGTGAGCAATATGAACCCGGGCGACGTCATCGAGATAATCGTGGATGGTGTCGGGACGCTGAGAAACTACGTCGTCTGAGGCAGACGCCCGGATGGCGGGCGGACGCAGAGGTCCGCGCTCTACAACGGATGGCGGAGTGCGCGATTCCCGGCGAAATGCGGGGACACGATGCCCGTTCCCCCGTTCACCGCAT
>CAZZDO010000580.1:0-3045 GCA_964653205.1 uncultured Armatimonadia bacterium
CCTTACGGGGGAGGCGCCGGGAAAGATGTTGGGCTCGCCGACGCCCCGGCACCGCCCCCGAGCCCTGGCGTCTGCTTATTGGACACGCCGCGCGACCCTTCGTTGCCCGGATTTGGGGCCCCATCCAGCGGGCGCCACCGGGCATAGCACAGGGCCGTTTCCCCCAGGCCGCGCATGAACTGCGCGCCACATTCCTCCGTTGCCACAATCCACCGCCGCACGCGCTGGGGGTGCGTCAGGGGGGCAGGCGCCGGCGGTGGGGCCTCCACCACCCGGCCCGCGTGCTGCCCGGGTTCCACCAGGCCCAGGTAGCGGTAGACGGCCCACTTCCCCCCCTCGCGGGTGGCCAGGAACTTGACTTCGTTCTCCAGGGCGTCGTTGGCGGTGACCTGCCGCTCGTACTCGTGCGACCGCCGCACGATGTCCCCCGCGGTCTCGCCCCCACGCAGCAGCGGGAAGAGGGAATCGGTATCCACGCTCAGACTCAGCCCCAGCAGAACTGCCAGGACCGGTAGAGCCTTACGCAGCAGGGAGGTCTGAGCCCCCTCCCCCGCCGGTGCCGCCATGGCGCACTCCCCTTGCTTCAGAAATTGCTGCGCGGACGCAGGCGTCCGACTGAGAGAAGCGATGGCACGCGCATTATACTTATGTTATCGCCCCGTGGCAACCACAACTTGACGACCAGATCAGCACAACGGGGGCGACCACAACTTCTGGCCGCCCCCGTACGGGTCTCCCGTAGTTGTCCGTGGGGCCCGTTGCTAGGCGCCGATGTTGTAGAACACCTGGCGCCCCAGGTACCGCGACACCTGGCCGAGTTGCTCCTCGATGCGCAGGAGCTGATTGTACTTGGCCACGCGGTCAATGCGGCACGGCGCGCCGGTCTTGATCTGACCGGTATTGGCAGCCACCGCCAAGTCAGCAATCGTGGCGTCATCGGTCTCACCGCTGCGGTGCGACACGACGGCAGTCATCCGGGCGCGCTTGGCCATCTCGATGGCCGCCAGCGTCTCAGTCAAGGTCCCAATCTGGTTGAGCTTGATCAGGATCGAGTTCATGGCCTTGACCTTGATGGCCTGCTCCAGGTACTTGACATTGGTGACGGTGATGTCATCACCCATGATCTGGACCTGGTCGCCCAGCGCCGCCATCAACTTCGGCCAGTTCTCCCAATCGTTCTCATCCAGACCGTCCTCGATGGAGATGATCGGGTAGCGGCTGCACAGGTCCGCGTAGAAGGCGATCATCTCTTCGCTGGTGAGTTCGCGGCCCTCTCCCTCGAGCAAGTACTTGCCCTTTTCGGCGCTGTAGAACGAACTGGCGGCCGGGTCCAGGGCGATCATGATGTCGTCGTGGGGCTTGTAGCCGGCCTTCTCGATGGACTGCATGATGACGCGCAGGGCGTCCTCGTTGCTGTCCAGGTTCGGCGCGAAGCCGCCCTCATCACCAACGGCGGTGGACAGGCCGCGCTCCTTGAGGATCTTGGCCAGCGCCTGGTAGATCTCCGCGCACATGCGCAGCGCCTCGCGGAAGTCCGGGGCGCCCACCGGCATGATCATCCATTCCTGCAGGTCCACGTTGTTGTCGGCATGCTTGCCGCCGTTGATGATGTTCATCATCGGCACGGGCAACTGCCGGGCCGATACGCCGCCGATGTACTGGTACAGCGGCAGGCCCACGGCCACCGCGGCGGCCTTGGCCACGGCCAGCGACACACCGAGCACGGCGTTGGCGCCGAGCTTGCTCTTGTTCTCGGTGCCGTCCAGCGTCAGCATCAACTCGTCAATGAAGATCTGGTCGGTGGCGTCGAGCCCGACCAGTTCCGGGGCGATGATCTCGTTGACATTGGCGACGGCCTTGGTGCGGCCCTTGCCGCCGTAGCGAGCCTTGTCGCCGTCCACGAGCTCGAGCGCCTCGCGCTCGCCGGTGGAGGCGCCGGACGGCACCGCGGCCCGTCCCATGGCCCCCGAGTCCAGAATGACATCTACTTCCACGGTCGGATTGCCGCGCGAATCCATGATCTCGCGGCCACTCACTTCAACGATTGTTGTCACGTCAACCACCTCCACGTGGTGTGAACTATTGGCACCGGCGGTAGCGATCGTCACGGCACCCGCGCGATGATGTCCAGATCTGCCCAGGTCGCGTGCGGGTCCCAGGTTAGCTCATAGGCCGGCTCGATCTCCCGCAGCATCGTCGGCAACACCTGCAGGTCATCCGGCTTGTGATATGCCGCGATCTCGATGACCGGGCGGTGTCGGCGGATGGTCTGTGCCGCCCCTCGCAGCACCTCGGGCTCCCAGCCCTCGACGTCCACCTTCAGGAAATCCAGGCGCTGCAGGCCGACCTCCGCCACCAGCGCATCCAGCGTCGTCATCGGCACGGTCACCGGCTCGCCCACCGACCCCCCCAGATCGCTGTGACCCGACCCGGCGCCGCGCGCCAGGAACGTTGCCTCTCCCGGCGCTGAGCCCAGGCCGTAGTTGAGTACGGTGATGTTGTCCAGTCCACTCGCCGCGACCGTGTGACGCAACGCCATGCTGATCGAGGGAATCGCCTCGCAGGCGTAGACGTGGCCGGCCGGGCCGACAGCCCGAGCAGCCGGCACGGCGGCGCAGCCAATGTGCGCCCCGATGTCCACGACGACGTCGCCCGGCCGCAGCGCGGTGTGCTGGAAATACTGATCCAGGTACCACGTGTAGAAGTAGGTGCGCGCCGCGTCGTAGATGCTCGTTTCCGACGTGCCGGGGGTGTACACGACGTCGCCCGTCGGCATCGTCAACCGGGTGAACGCGCCCTCCGGCTCGATGACCATGCCCCCGACGCGTCGCTGGAGCAAGCGGCTGTGCCGCAGGAACGATGGCAGCACCCAGAAACGGGCCAGGCCGTCGCAACGGTGCGGTCGCGACTGACTGCGCTCCAGTATAGCCTGATGCTTGCGCGTGCCGGCCAGCAGTCGTCGCATCATGGCAAGGTCTCCATGGCCTCAAGGCGATTATGTCCCAAACTTAGTGGATAGTTCGACGGCTCTCTCTCGGTTCCTTC
>CAZZDO010000581.1:0-3025 GCA_964653205.1 uncultured Armatimonadia bacterium
ATGCTCTATGCCGATCTCCTCGGGGTCTGGCACCTTGCCGTCTTTCTTGTGGCCGGTGTATTCGAGGTAGATGGCGCGCTCCGACGCGTTCTGGCTGAACAAGTCTGGATTCTGGTTCTTGTAGCATGTCGTGACCAGCTTCTTCAGACCCAACTGCTCGAAGTTGTAGGAGAAGTAGTGGAAGAAGTTG
Source organism: uncultured Armatimonadia bacterium (assembly GCA_964653205.1). Lineage (GTDB taxonomy): Bacteria > Armatimonadota > Zipacnadia > Zipacnadales > UBA11051 > JAJFUB01. Next base: position 191 of record CAZZDO010000581.1, read on the forward strand.
CTCACTCGCGGGTCGTCGCAGTTGCAGAGAACCACCTTGTCAGCGAAGTGGTCTCTGTAGTGCTTCAGTTCCTTCTCGATGTCCGAAAGTTGAGTGTAGAACTCGTCCTTCTTTGCCGTTCGCGCCGCCTGCAGTTGCATGTTCCTTGTGTGCTTTGCCATTGAGACCCCCTGGTCGTCTATTGGCGAAACGTGCGTGATATTGTCGTCTGCCGTCGGGGTTGCCGCCCCCGTGGGCGGCATCGTGCTCGGCCGACAATTCGCCGCGCACGGGGCGGGGTCCTTCCTCGGCGCACTGCTCCCCTGTCCCAAACCGCCGCTTTCTCGCGCTTTCTTCTGTGGGGGTGCGCGGTATGTATGTCCGGCGCCCCTACACCCCCAGCTTCTCCACATTCCGCTGCAGCCGCAGCAGCGCCGCCACCGTCGCCTCCGGGATGAGCCCGTGCCGGTCCGGCGGGACGTCCAGCAGCAGGTTCGTGTTGCGCTCCCGGGCGATCAGCCGCATCCCCAGTAGCTCCATGTCGCTCCTGATTGTGTCCTCCTCGACCCAGAACCACTCGTACCCGATCGGGTCGCAGACTTCGCCGGGCAGGTAGTAGTCCTGCACGTCGTCGCGGCTCTGCGCGATGGTGAACCACGGGTTGTAGCCATGGTTCGACGCCGGCAGGAAGCGCTCGATGGCCATGAGATCGCTGGGCCACGCGTACTCGTAGCGGTACGCCGTCCCGTCGGTGCAGCCGTGGTTCATCATGATGAGCGCCTCGGGCTGCAGGCTGGCGATCTGCGCGTACTGCACCCGTCGTCCCTCGTGCCCCAGCGGCCCGGGGATGTCTATCCAGACCTCGCCGAACGGGCCGTAGCGCGTGATCAGCTCCTCGATCTGCGCCAGTTGGTAGTCGCGGTAGGCCTGCGTCGTGTAGGTCCGCTCCAACGGCGCCTCGCTCCACGTCACCGACCCCAGCCGCGTGTGATTGTCCCAGGTGCAGTAGTAGAAGCCGGCCATCATGCCGTGCTTCGCGCAGGCCGTGGCGAACGCTTCCATCACATCGGTTGTGGTGCCGCTGGTGCCGACGTGATAGTCGGTGTGGTCGCTCGGCCACAGGCAATGCCCCGACACGTGCTTGGCGGTCAGGATCAGGTACTTCATGCCCGCGTCGCGGGCGACCTGGACCCACTGGTCCACATCGAGCCGGTCGGGTGCGTAGACGGTCGAGGGCTCCTTCCCCGAGGGCAGCTCCTGGTTCAGGAACGTGCTCATCCCGAAGTGGATGAACATGCCATAGCCAAGTTGCTCCCAGGCATGGAGCTGGTCGAGCGGGAGGCGCTGGGCGCCGTGGGGCGGGTTGTGGTCGGGCATCGGGGTTCTCGCTTCCGTAGCAGGTTGGCAGGGAGGGGTTGTCCGTCGCGCGCTGAATACCTTCCCCATGAACGTTCCGCTGTTCAGCGACGACCAGTTCGCGGTCATGGCCGGGCAGGTGCGGCAGGTCCTGCGCGGGATCGGCTACCATGTCGGCCACCCGCGCCTCAAGCAGATGGCGCTGGCCGCCGGCTGCCGCGAGTCGGCGGAAGGCCGGGTGCTCTTCGCCGACGGGCAAGTGGAGGAACTGGCCGCGCGGCTGCGGGCCCAGTACCCGCCGGCCGCTCCTCCGGCACTGCTCCACCCGCGCCACGAACTGCGCGTGGGCATGGGCAACATCACCCCGAAGCTCTTCAACTACGGGGCGAACCGGCTTGAGGGCGGCAACCGCGGGAACCTGACGTGGCTGGTCAAGTTCGCCCACGCCGCGCCGTTCATCAGCGGCCTCACGCTGCCGCTGTCGCGCGTGGACGTGCCCCCCGCCATCGAGCAGCTCGACAGCGTCGTGCTGATGGCGCGCCTCACCGACAAGCACCTCGGCGGCGTGGACGCGACCTGGCCCGAGGCCGTGCCTTACCTGCACGAGGCGGGAACGATCCTCGGACACGATCCGGTGAGCTTCGTCGGCGTGTGCAACTGCGTCAACCCGCCCTTGCGGCTCGAGCATCGCACCTGCGAGACGATGTTCCGCCGCGCGCAATACCATGCCATGAGCATGATCACGCCCATGCCCTGTATCGGCGGCAGCGGCCCGGTGGACACATGGGGCAGCGTCGTGCTCGGCACGGCCGAGATCGTCGGCGGGCTGATCCTCTCGATGATCCTGGACCCACAGGCGCCGCTGAAGGGCTACATCGCCTGCACGGCGCTGGACATGCGCGCGGGGCACATCACCTCTTCTTCGCCGCAGACGGTGCAGGTGGACGCGGGGGTCGTGCAGCTGATGGACCGGCACTTCGGCGGCGGCACGTTCGTGGGCGGCCGCACGTACGTCTCGGCCAAACGCCCCGGCCTGCAGGCGGTCTTCGAGAAGCTGCTCAAGGCCATCGGCTACAGCCAGTTCGTGGATGACCACGCCTTCGCGTATCCGGGCCACGGCACGCTCGACAACGGGTCAGTCACGTGCCCGGAGCAGTTCCTGCTGGACCTGGAGGTAGTTGATGGGTTCATGCACCTGTGGCAGACGCCGGCCGCGGCGGGGAATGATGACGTGGTGGAGCGCCTGCGCCGGGGCATCCTCAACCAGGCGGGCAACTTCCTGGGCGACGACCACACGCTGGCGCACTACCGCGACGAGGCGTGGGACCCGCGGTACTTCCAGCGGCTGATTGACACCAAGACGGAGCGGGACATCCTCGACCAGGCGCACGCGGAGGTCGAGGGCTACGTCGCCGCGTACGAGCCGGCGTCCCACGCGCCGGAGGTGCTGCGGGCGCTGGAGAATGTGCTGGAGAGGGCGAAGGGGGAGTTGGTGTGAGC
>CAZZDO010000582.1:0-3021 GCA_964653205.1 uncultured Armatimonadia bacterium
CCACAGCTCCCGCCCACACCGAGTCCCGCTCCACCCGATACAGCCGCGCCGCACCCGCCGGCAGCGCCGCACAGGGCAGCACCAAGTGCCCCGCCGCCGTCGTGCTGCGAATCTGCCGCTGCCCACTGACCACGTCCGTCAGCGAGTACACCCCCGCACCGCGGAACGGGTGGCGCAGACGGTCCGGCCGCAGCGTCACGACCACCGACTGCGTCGATGTCGTGTCCGTCAGATGATAGCGATTCACCACGAGCAGGTAGTCCCGGTCCTGATCGCTCGGCTTGTAGAACGTACCCAGGTGCACCGAGTCGCCGCTGACGGCATGCACGAAGATCGTGTCCCCAGCCGGGATGCTGCTCCGGGAGAACCCCGCCACCCACCGCAGCGCATACAGCGAGTCGCCCAACACCCGCAGCGTGTCGTTGACCGCCCGCACCGTGTCCCAGTGCGGCTGCCGCCGCGGACGCTGCGAACCTGCGGGTGCATACTGCATCAGCCCTCTGTAGTCGTGGTTGTCCGGAAGCAGCGTATCTGTGCTGGTGTAGAGGAAATAGGTGATCCCTTTTGCGCCGCGCGACAGCGCCAGGTTGGTCTGGGCTCTCAGCTCCGGCACAGTCGGCATCCGGTAATGCTTGTAGTAGTTTGGGCTATGACCGGTGTCGTACCGGTAGTCGTCGCAGGCACCGGCAATGAAGTGCCACTCCGCCTTTCGGCCATCGGCTATCGCGTTCCGGACCATGGCGCCGGCCATATCGTGGCCGATCCGGAGGGTGTCGATGGCGCGCTGAACGGACGCCTCGTCGGCCAGGTCCCACAGCCGGTAGTGCTCGTGCATGAGCACGTTCGCCGGGCCGGGCTCCGAGGTGGGCCGGAAGAAGACAGGCCAGAAGGCCGCCTGCTCCTGCGGGGTCCACCCGGTGGTGTTGAACACGTTACCGATGGCGATGATGCGGCGGTCCGTGTCCTGGGCCCGGATGGAGTCGATCACCTCTCCCAGGTTGCTGTACGTACTCGAGTCGTAGATGCCGTGGGTGCCCGGCGCCGACTCGTGGCCAATTCGGTACCCGTAGAATGCTTCTCCGTACCCGTAGGCCGCGCCCGTCCACTTGGTGACCAAGGAGTCCACTGCGTCGTGGAGCTGATCGCCGGCGATCTTGTCGATCATGCCAGCGTAGTACTCCAAGTTATGATCAAACACCCACCTGCCCTCTGGAGCCGCATGAACCACGAACTGGCCCTGGCCTCGCCACTGGCCCATGACGGTCTCCTCGAAATCCTGTGTGTGGTCAGCAAACAAGGACCGATCCCACGCTGGTGTGCTGTCCACGAGCAGGTCGATGCCAAGTGCGGCGAGGTCCGTCGAGTCATCGGCCGTGAAGGCGGCATCCACATCTTTTTCGTGCCCCCCAGGCTGCCAGACCCCGATGGTGAACTGGGCCAGGGCGGCCCCGTGCAGGCACAGTACTGCCGCCAGCACGAGCATCGCGGCTGGCGCGGAGACGCGCAGCACCCTGCCGTGGCGTCTCGGCGCAGCGGCGTAGTCGGTGCCGCGCGCGTCCATCGTCCACCTCCTAGCGCACCAAGGTGAGCTTGCGGGCGTCCTGCATGCCGCCGGCGGCCAGCCGGCACACGTACACCCCCGAGGCGACGGCCCGGCCGGCATCGTCGCGGCCGTCCCACTGCAGCTGCTGCAGGCCGGCAGCATAGCTACCCTCGGCCAGGCTGGCCACCAACTGACCCGTAGCGCCCAGAATGCGCACCGACACCCGCTGCCTTCCGGCAACGGTGAACGGTATGCTGGTGCTGCTGTTGAACGGGTTGGGGTAGCTCGGCAGCAACCCGAACGACCGCGGCGCGCCGGACGAACTTGGCTCTGTGACGGAGGTCGGCAGGGCTCCGGCAGGCCACCGCACCAACGCCGGCGTGGCGATGGTTCCTCCCATCCACAGGTCACCACGGTGATCTACGAGTAGGGCTCTCGGATGCAGCCGGAAATCGCCGGTGCGGCGCACATACGCCCACCCGGAGCCACGCAGCAGGCCCATCTCGTCCAGCCCGGAGATCCATACCCCACCTCGACTTGCATCGGCCATGGCCAGAATGGAGGCCCACCGCCGTCCTCCTACGTACCAGCGCCAGCTGCGGCCATCGAAGACCAGAAGATACAGACCCGTGCCGAGCCAGATTCTCCCTTCGGGGTCCGCGTGGATCACGTGCGGCGGCGCGTATCCCGTATCCTCGACATCCGGCATATCGGGCATCTTGTACGAGACCCATCTCTCTCCGTCGAAGGACGTGACCTCGTACGGGGGAAGGAAAGCGGACCCCGTGGTCCCGGAGAAGTCAGGCCCCACATTGGCCCATACCACCCCTGCCCGATCGACGGCAACGAACAGGGTGGGGCCCGGGAAGGGGATCCCGTCCTCCGGGCCATACTCCCACCAGTCCTGGCCATCGAAGCGGAACAGCAACCCCTCCGTGCCGCGGGCGCGGTTGTACCGGCCACCCCCCGCGAACCACAAGTCACCGTTGGGGGCCATGGCGATGAACGCGCCGCCAGGGAGGCCTGGCACCGTGTACTGCATCCACCGCTGGCCATCGTAACGAGTGATGGCCTCCGTCGTACCCAACCAGAGATCGCCCCGCATATCTACCTGCAGGCCGCCGATCAGGTTCGAGCCCAGACCATCCTCCTGGGTGAAGGTGGTCCAGGTCTCCCCGTCGAACCGCGACAACCCCCTATCCGTGCCCACCCACAGATTGCCGGCCGCGTCTTCGGCCAGGCACAGAACCGACTCGGTGGCCGGTCCCGGGGCAGACACGCCGCCAGTGCCTTCCCGTACCACGACGTGCAGATCCGTCAGCCGCTTGCCCTGCCCCGTACCCGTGACCGCCGAGGCCACCTCCACCGGCTCCGGCAGACCCACGTCCGCCGTGACGAGAGCCGGATACGCCCTCTGCTCCACGCCCGTGGACGTGTACACCAGCCACTCCCCCTGCTGCTCGCCCGCCGTCACCGCG
>CAZZDO010000583.1:0-3021 GCA_964653205.1 uncultured Armatimonadia bacterium
CTTGTTCAAGGCTTGCCTTATCGACGGCACATCGGAACTGCGTAACGTGAGGATGTGTGTTTTCCCTTTGACGCTATAGGAGAGCGCCGGCGTGGCGTGGCGAAACCATGGGTCTGATTGTCGATTGGGCGAAGTGATTCAAAATTCAGGAGGAGTGCGATGCAGTTGAGAATAAGTGTGTATGCCTGACGAGGCCGAACGCCTGCCTCACCACGGGGCTTCACAAGGGGTGGAGGATCGCTGTTCGAGGTCTGCTCCGTAGGCTCGCTGCAAGCGTTGCAGCAACGCGTCACGCACGGCGGCGTAGGAGGGATCAGCGAAGCGATTGCGGGCTTCGTGCGGATCGGAAACCAAGTCGTACAGCTCTCCCGTCGTCTCGGGCGCGCTGGCGTAGCGAACGAGCTTGTGGGTTGCGGTGCGCACGCAGCGCAGCGAACGGGTCAGGCCGTTTCCGTTCTCATCCCACTCCACAAAGACGGCGTCGCGAGCCCCCTGCGGGAAGAGATGTCCGCTGGCATCCAGGAGGGCCTTCCCTCCGGGGCTTACCGGCGCGTCGGCGCCCGCCAGCGCCAGCAGCGTATTCATCAGGTCAACGGAGGACGTGGGGGTTTCGACACTCCTGGCACCCTTGGGTATCATGGCGTTGAGCGCTGCGGGCGCGATCATGAGCGGCACACGCAACAGGTCGTCCAGCAGCATTGGCCCTTTCCAGAGGAGACCGTGTTCGCCAGCGAACTCGCCATGGTCGGAAGAAAAGACGATCGTCGTGTTTCCGGCGAGTCCGAGACCCTCCAAGGTTTCCAACAAGTTGCCGATGCAGGCGTCAAGGTGCGCGATCATCGCGTGGTAGGCGCGCAACATGCGGTCGCGGCGGTTCGCATCTCGGGTGGTTCCTTGCACGGCCTTGTACCTTCCCTGATACTGCGGGGGTTTGGTCTCGAATTCGGACTCATCGAAAAAGGGCTCCGCCATCGCTGTCTGCGCGAACATCGAGGCGTAGGGCTCGCAGGGGTTGAAGGCGTGGTGGGGGTCGAAGTAGCCGACATTCAGGAAGAAGGGGCGCGCGGGATCGCGACGGAACCGCAACCAATCGCAGGCGCGGTTGGTGACCCAACGGCTGTGGTGCAGGGGTTCGGGCAGCTTGCTGGCGTAGCCGTCGGATTGTCCTTCGCGATACAGTTCCTGTACGTATTCCAGAAAGACCTCGGGTGCCTTGCGTCGCAGGTCGCAGAAATAGTCGTCATGCGTGAGCTGTTGGTCGCCCTCGCCGATTTCGCAGGACTCGAAGCCGTAGGTCGGATGCGGAGCCGTTCGGTTGATGATCGGGACCAAGTGCAGCTTGCCGACGTGCGCGGTTTGGAAGTCCGCCTCGACGAATGCCTGTGGCAGCGTTCGGACTGCGCCGGGCAGGGAGCACCCGTTGCCCCAGAGGCCGCAGGCATTGGGCATCAGGCCGGTCATGATCGAGGCTCGTGAGGGTGAGCAGACCGGATTCGTGACACAGTGATTGCGGAAGTTCACGCCACGGGCCGCGAGGGCATCGAGGTTCGGCGTGTGTGCGACAAGGCAGCCGTTGGCCCCCAGCGTATCGAAGCGCTGCTGGTCGGTGGTGATTAGAATTATGTTCTGACGCATGTTGATCTCGGGTGGTGTGATGTGAAATGTTCTGACTCCAACTGATATTTTCGTCGACTACGGGCGACGATTTATGATGTTATGCCCCGGCACCCGGTACAGCACGGAATTCGCATAGGCGTAGCGGTGTCCGGCGCAACCCTCCTTGTGATCGAAGACCGTCACCGCCGGCATCCAGGTCCGGGCCCGTCAGGCCAGTTCCAGCAGGGCCACACCGGGACGCTCCAGTTCGAACTCGGCGTACCACGCATCACCATCCTGGCGCAGGACGACGCTGCCGTCGGCGGCCGGGACCAAACCGTTACGCGCCTGCAGGTCGTGCAACTGGGCACGGGTGGGATAGGCGGGGGAGCCGAGCGCACGCCAGGCCGCCAGGATGTTGTGCTCGCGCCCGTCGATGCGGAACAGGCGTGGCGGCAACGATGGGCGTGTAGGCAGGCGGATGGACACGCGACCTCCGCCGACCGGCGCATCCGGGGTCTCGGGATAACGCCACACCAGCACCCGCGCCCCGCCATCCACCGTGGCCAGTGCGCCCTGCAGCCCATCGCCGCCATCGACCGCGACGCGGGCATGGCCGAGGCGGCACAGCAGGCGGTGCGCCTGCCACGCCGGCTTGCGCAGGCCGTGCAGGGACAGCATGCCGTAGTTGCCATCGAACTCGCTGGCCGAGACGCCCGTCTGGTCGTAGATGTCGCTCAGGCACCAGTAGGCGAAGAGGTCGCCGTCCTGCGACACCTCGGCCATGGTCCTGGCCACGAAAGCGGCCTCGCGCGCGCTCTCGCGGGGCGGATCATGCGGGAACCACGAGCGGCCCCACTCGTTCCAGTGCACCTCGCCCGTCCAGCCGCGCGCGGCGAGCAGCTTGCGCGTGCCGCGGATGACGCCGGTGGCGAAGTTCGGGCTATCCTTGACCCGGTCGACCGCCGGTCCGTCGAAGGGGGAAAGCGGATTCGATTCACTGTCGTTGTTGTAGACGTGGGCGGTGAGGTAGTCGGGCGGGGTGCCATCCTTCGTCGTCCAGTCGAGGAATTCCGGGATCCACTCGGCGCGGGCGGTCGAGGGGCCGCCGAAGCGCAGGCACGGATCGACCGCCTTCAGCGCCTTCCACGTCGCCGACCACAGACGGAAGAACTGCTCGTGATCGCCGTCGAAGAAGCCGCCCAGATTGGGCTCGTTCCAGCACTCGAAGTACCAACTGCGCACCTCATCGCGACCGAAGCGCTCGATGTGGTGGCGCACCCCGTCGGCGACAAAGCCGGCCCACTGCTCCAGGTCGCGCGGCATGCCGATGGGGTTGCGGTCCGGCCAGACCACCTTGTCCGAATCGGTGAAATCGGCGGGCATGAAGCACGTTGTGTAGATCGGCTTCAGTCCCAGCCCGAC
>CAZZDO010000584.1:0-1736 GCA_964653205.1 uncultured Armatimonadia bacterium
GCGGCGCCGCCGACCCCGCCGCCGGCGCAGTAGCGTCCTCGTGTGACGACGAAGCGGTGCGGGGGGCCGGCGACGGTCCCTCGCATCGTCGCGACTCTCCTGAGGCAGGCTCCCCATGGTCATTGACGCCCACGCCCACGTAAGCTGGCCCGGCGACTTCTCCCAAAGCTTCGTCGAGACGCGCGACGCCGCCCAGATCGAACTCGGCGACCGTCTCGGCATTGAGGTCTTCGTCTGCTCGTGCCTGGCCCCGCGCCCCTCGACCCCCGACACCTTCCGCGCCGGCAATGACCGTCTCATGGCCGCCATGCGCGAGTTCCCCGGCCGCGTCTGGGGCTACTGCTACGTCAACCCCGGCTGGACCCGCGAGGCTCTCGCCGAAATCGAGCGCTGCCTGCAAATCGAAGACATGGTCGGGGTCAAGCTGTACAACGAGTACTTCTTCGACGACCCCGTCCTGCGGCCGATCATCGAGAAGTGTATCGAGCTGGACTGCCCCATCCTCGAACACCAGGGCCACTGCACCGACGCCCTCCCCGGCCAGCCGTACATCTCCGACGCGGGCCACCTGAGCCGCATGGCCAACGAGTACCCGGAGGCGAAGCTGATCCTGGGGCACATCTGCGGCGGCGGGGACTGGGAGTGGACGATCAAGCAGGCGGCGACGGCGCCATCGCTGTACTGCGACACGAGCGGCAGCGTCGTGGACGAGGGAGCCATCGAGCTGGCGGTCCGCGAGATCGGCGCCGACCGCCTCCTCTTCGCCTGCGACGGCAGCCTGAGCGCGGGGGTGGGCAAGATCCGCGGGGCGCAGATCGGCGAAGATGACAAGGCGAAGATCTGGGGTGGGAACTACCTGAAGTTGGTGAGGAGATGAGCGCGAAGTATGAAGTGTGAGGGATGAAGTATGAAGGGACACGCCGCCATTGTGGTCTCTCCCTTCATCCTTCATCCTTCATCCTTCATCCTTCATACTTCAAGACCATGCGCATCATAGACACTCACGTTCACATCACTTCCGGCTACGACAACCCCGACGGCCCTTCGACCGAGGCCGCGGCCCTCGCGGCCGCCGACCGCTTCGGCATTGACACCCTTGTCTGCATGGTGATGACCCCCAAGCCCGCCACGCCCGAGCTGTTCCGCCGCGCCAATGATCGCACCATCGCCTGCATGGAACGCTACGGCGACCGCATCTGGGGCTGGGCGTATGTCAACCCCGGGTACTTGCGCGAGGCCCTCGCCGAAATCGAACGCTGCCGGCAATACCCCAACTTCGTGGGCATCAAGCTCTTCGACGACTACACGCTGACCAACCCGGTCAACTTCCCGCTCATCGAGCGCTGCATCGAGCTTGACTGGGGGATCGTCAACAACCAGGCGCGGGTGGCGAGCGACCTGCTGAACTGGCCGTCGCACCGCACCCACGCCGGGCACATCGCGGAGGTTTCGCGGCGCTACCCGGAAGCCAGGCTGATCGCCGACCACATCGGCGGCGGGGGCGACTGGGAGTGGGCGTGCAAGACCTACGGCGAGGCGCCGACGGTGCACCTGGAGATCAGCGGCAGCGTCTATGACGAGGGCATGATGGAGCTGGCGCTAAGGACGGTGGGCGTGGACCGGTTGCTTTTCGCGACGGACAGCAGCATCGCCAGTTCAGTCGGGAAGCTGCGGGCGTTGGGGCGGCTGCTGCCGGAGCGCGATTTGGAGAAGATCGCCTCGGGCAACTTCCTGCG
>CAZZDO010000584.1:1836-3017 GCA_964653205.1 uncultured Armatimonadia bacterium
GAGGGCCTGCTGGCGCTCATGGACCGCGCGGGCATCGCGCAGGCTTGTGTCTCGTCGGCCAGCGCGATCTGCTATCGCAACAGCCACGCGGGGAATGAGGAGATGTGGGAGGCGTTGACGGAGGGGCCGCGCTCTAGCCGGCCCCCGGACCGTCTCCTCCCCTTCGCCGTCATCAACCCCGCCTACGCCGCGTGGGAGACGGACCTGCGTTGGTGCGTCGAGACCATGGGCGCCAGGGGCGTGCGGCTCTATCCCACCTGGCACCAGTACAAGCTCAGCGACGGCTGCTGCCATGATCTCTGCACTGCCGCCGCGGAGTTGGGGATGGTCGTGAGCATCCCCCAGCGTGTCGAGGACTACCGCCAGCGACACTGGCTGCTCGACACGCCCGATGTGAACCTCAATGAGATGGCCGTGCTGGCGGCCGCGCACCCGGACACGAAGTTCCTCGTGACGAACGCCGCGGGCGTCGGCGGCAGCGACTTCGTGACAAAGAAGGACGACCGGCCCGACAATACCTGGGTGGACATGTGCCGCCCGGATGTCGTCTACACCAAGGAACTCGAGCGGCTGGTGGAGGCCCTCGGCGCCGACCGCATCGTCTTCGGCAGTTGCATCCCGTTCTGCTACCCCGAGCCTGCCATCGTCCGCATGGAAGTGCTGCGGGACCTGGGGGTTGATGTCGAGAAGGTCGGGAGCGGGAACAGCAGCCAACTGCTCAACCTGTAAGATAACGCCGCCCGTGTAGGAGCGCTCACCAGAGCGCGACCGTCCGGGGGATGGTCACGCCGGGGGAAATCGCGCTCTGGTGAGCGCTCCTACAGGCCCGGCCAAGAAGGGTGCCCTATGCTCACCACCCACGAGAATGCCATCGAGCCCACCCCCTTCCCCGACCGGTGGAGCAAGGACCTCATCGGCACCGCGGCCCTCCCGACCACCTCGGGTTTCAACCTGGGGCGCGCGTGCTACACGGCCACGGAGTTCGGCGCGCCACAGGTCCATGCGGACCAGGAGGCAGTCTTCGTCATCTCCGGCGTAGGGGAGATCAAGGTCGGCGGCGAAGTCATCGCGCTGGAGCCGGGCGTGGCGGTGTACGTCGGCCCCGGCGTCGAGCATTGCGCGCGGCGGACGACGGACGAACTCGTCCACGTGGTGTATTGCCACGGGGCGATTTGAGCGGC
>CAZZDO010000585.1:0-3013 GCA_964653205.1 uncultured Armatimonadia bacterium
ACTGGCTATCCCAGGCCAGGTAGGCCCGAACCGCCAGGTCCTGCGGGCCGGTCCACAGCTTGCGCTCGAAAAGGTCGGAGGCAGGCCGCAGGTGTTCCGGGCCATCCAGCACGATGGCCTCGGCGCCCGCGTACTTGTCGAGGTTCGCGTCCACCGGGAGGCCGTCACGCAGCCGCGCCACGGGCTGAAGGGCAAGCTCAGTCGCGACGTTGACCGTCTGCCCGCCGGCGGTGACCCGCGCGGCGAGCTTCTCCTGCCCGAGCTTCTCGATGGTAGCGCCCGTCAGCACAAACTCCACCGTGGCCTGTCCGCCGGGATCGAGATGGGCCTGCTGGTTGAACGGCGTCAGCTTCGCCGTCGCCAGCGGGTCCACTACGATGTCGGCCTCCATCGGCTGCTGGGTCTGGTTCAGCAGGTAGAAGGTCACGGTGGACAGGTCCGACAGGTGCGCCTCGGCCTTCACCGGCGCCAGCGACGGGAAGCCCGCGTTCCGGATGGCGTCTCCCAGGGCCTGCGGGGCGGCTGCGCAGGTCAGGAACTGGGGCGACTCGCTGACCTGCAGCTCCGTCTCGCCGGTGGGCAGGTTGCGGGTCTCGCCCATGAGGTCGCACAGCTCCGCAGCAACAGGCAGCTGCAGCCGCACGGGATACGGTCGCGGGTCGGTGGTCCACAGCGCAGCCACCACGCGATCCTGCTTGCGGAAGAGGTACGCATAGAAGCCCTGCCGCACGCTCAGCTCTTCCGGCTGCGTGGTGTTGGCCAGCACGCGCGCCACCGTCGCATAGGCCGCCACGGCGGCGCGCGGGTGGTAGTACAGAGCGGCCTGGGGGTCGCAGGTCACCTTCCACAGGCCGAAGTCCTGCACGGGCTGCTCGTCGGTGGACTGCCGGCCCTCGCGCATCATCCGCACGCAGCTCCAGGGGCTGGCGCCGAGGTAGTGGCTGTAGAAGATCACGGGCTCCACCGACTTCGCCACGATGAGATTGCGGGCGGTCAGGTTGGCGAAGGCCTGCTGGAGAGGATGGTCGGGCGGCAGGTGGTAGGGCACGCTGAGGCCCTTCTCGGCGATGAGCAGCTTGGGCGTCTTCCCCCATTCCTGCTGCAGGCGCTGGGTGTTCAGCAGGGCCTCGCGCATCTTCCCCGCCTCCGGCCCCGGCATGCGCTGCCTGCCCAGATCATACGGCCCGCAGTACAAGTCGGGGGCCAGGAGATCGCAGGAGTTCCTCAGCTCGGGCATCACGCGCCGCACAAGCTGGTAGGGCGGCGTGGTCCCGTAGTCCATGCAGACCGATAGCCCAGCCACCAGGAAGTCCGGGTCTACGCGCTTCAGCCGCTCGTAGGCGATGCGGGTCATCAGGATGTGCCGGGCCAGCTCGCAGGTGCCACTGCCCGCCGGCGCGTTGGGGTTGCTGATCCAGGCGTCGATCTCTTCCTGAATGACCCACGTGCGCACGCGGTCCTTCATGGCCCGGGCCTCGGCCTCCACGGCATCCCCGAGTTCGGTGAAGAGGGCATCGGGATAGGGGAACAGGCCCTGCTCGCGACGCGCGCGGGTCTGCTCCTTGATGCGGGGGGCGTGGAACTCCGGGTCAATCTTCACATAGCCCACGATGTTGAAGTCGGTCTGCCAGTAGGGTGCCCAACGGGTCTCCATCGCCTTGCGCATGGTCTCGGGCAGGTTGGCCTGCTCCTCCTCCGACAGCGCCCAGGGCTGGTGGATGCCGACACTGCCGACCCCAATCAGCCGCCAGGCGCCGAGCAGGTCGGTCGTCATGCCGTTGGGGTCCATGCCGAAGAAGGGGTCGCACTCCGCCGGCGGACTGACCACACAGAAGCCCGTCGCCGGCATGTCCAGCAGCTGCCCCTTCAGGCTGACCGTGGCGCGGGCGCAGAAGAAGCCGAGCTTCGGCGGCGGGTCGAGGTCAAGCGTCTGCCTGAACTCCTGGCCCGGTTCGGCGGCCAGGCGCACGGGCTTCTCGGCCACCACGGCGCCCCCGAAGTCCGTCACCTTGAGGGCAATGTCTAGCTCGCAGGGAACGACGTCGTCGTTCCGGCCGGTGAGAGTCAGTTGGACCAGCTGGCCGGGCGTGAACACCCCTCGCTCGCCCAGTGGGTAGAAGCCCGTCACCGCCACCTTCGCCGCCGGCGCGGCGGCTGCCGCGGCGGGCGGCGCGCCGCCCACGGGCGTCAAGGAGACATCCTCGAACCACACCGCGCCCCCGCCCGGCGGCGGCATGGTCTTCAGGTCATCGCTGAACCACAGAGCCACATAGACGGCGAACTCCTCGGTGCCCTCGGGCGGTTCGAACTCGATGACAGTGGGCGTCCAGTCCATCTCAGCCGCGCCGAGCACATGGCGGTTCTGCAGCGTGGCGAGCTGCGTGTTCCCCTTCCAGCGCTCCACGCCGACGCGGATGATCCAGTCGGGCGTCAGACCCCGGCAACGCGCCCAGACGGTGAAGCGGTACTTCCTGGCCGCAGGATCACGCGCGAGCCCGATCTGCCGCAGCCAGGTGCGCCGGCCCGCCTGCGCATCGATGCGCAGGGAGGCCATGTCAACGCCGCGAAAGACGCTGCGGTCGATGGCGGGAGGCGACAGCGGCGTATCGCCCACCGGGGTCACGGCCCAGCCGTCCAGCCCCTCAGCGAACGACGCATTGCGAACGAGGTTCGCCCCACCCTCGCCGGCGAGCGCTCCGCCCGCCGGCAGTGACAACACCGCCGAACATACCAGCACCCACACCGCTCCTGTATGGCGCATCGGACCCTTCCCTCCTCGGAGAACCGCACACCACGTGGCTGTTCGCTTCCTGCCGCCTTCGCCCTCCCCCGGAAAATGGGGTCCGACCCCATTTTGCGGAAGGGACGGAGCGGTGTGAGAGCGAACCACGGCGGACGCGGGGCGCCGAGACCCCGAATCGCGCCATCGCAAGGATGGAAGTGCCCATGAAGCGCGCGCTGATACTGGCAGTGACGGGCCTACTCGCAGCCGCCGCGCCGGCGGCCGACTACG
>CAZZDO010000586.1:0-3007 GCA_964653205.1 uncultured Armatimonadia bacterium
CGGGGCGGCGATGTGCTGGGTGGCCGCCTGGCTCGGCGCCACCGCCAGGTCCTCCTGCTCGATCGTCCGCAGGACCTCCTTCGCCCGCGCGATGACCTCCTGCGGCAGACCCGCCAGCCGCGCCACCTGGATGCCGTAGCTGCGGTCCGTCCCGCCCTCGGCGATCTTGCGCAGGAACGTGATGTGGTCCCCCTCCTCCTTCACCAGCACCCGCAGGTTCCGCACGCGCGGCAGGATCTCCACCAGCTCGTTCAGGTGGTGGTAGTGCGTGGCGAAGAGCGTCTTGGCGCCGACGTGGCGGATGAGGAACTCGCACACCGCCCACGCGATCGAGAGCCCGTCGAAGGTCGAGGTGCCGCGGCCGATCTCGTCGAGGATGATGAGGCTGCGGTCGGTGGCGTTGTGCAGGATGTTGGCGGTTTCGGTCATCTCCACCATGAAGGTGGACTGGCCGGTGGCGAGGTCGTCGCTGGCCCCCACGCGGGTGAAGATGCGGTCCACGAGGCCCACCTGCGCGGCCTTGGCGGGGACGAAGCTGCCCATCTGCGCCATGAGCGTGATGAGCGCGACCTGCCGCAGGTACGTGGACTTCCCGGCCATGTTCGGGCCGGTGATGATGAGCAGTTGGTTGGCGCGGCAGTCGAGGTGGGCGTCGTTGGGGACGAAGCCGGCGGGCGCGGGAGGGGCCGAATAGCCGACAGCCGCACCGTCGGCTATCCGGCCCGCCGGGGGGCCGGATGCGCGATACGACTGCGCATTCGGCCCCTCCATCGCCTGCTCCACCACCGGGTGTCGCCCCGCCACGATGTGCAACTCATCCCCCTCGACGATCTCCGGCTTGTTGTAGCCGTACTCCACCGCCGCCTGCGCCAGCGCGCACAGCACATCCACCTGCGCCAGCGCCCGGGCCGTGGCCAGCAGCGCCTCGGCGTGGGTGGCGGCCTCCGTGCGGACCTGCGCGAACAGCTCGTACTCCAGGTCGCGGCTGCGTTCATCGGCCCCGAGGACCTTGTTCTCCCACTCCTTCAGCTCGGGCGTGATGTACCGCTCGGCGTTGGCCAGCGTCTGCTTGCGCTGGTAGTCGTCGGGCACGAATTGCAAGAAGCTCTTGGTGACTTCCAGGTAGTAGCCGAAGACCTGGTTGAAGCCGATCTTGAGGTTCTTGATGCCGGTGCGGGCGCGCTCGCGGTCCTGGAGTTCGGCGATCCATTCGCGACCGTGCGCGGCGGCGTTGCGCAGCTCATCCAGGTCGGCCGAGAAGCCCTCGCGGATGAGCCCGCCCTCCGTGATCGTGACCGGCGGATCGTCGGCGAGAGCGCGGGCGAGGAGATCGGAGAGCCCCTCGAGCGGAGGGGCCGCATGGCCGGCGGCCGTATCGTCGGCCATCCGGCCCCCGGTCGGGCCGGATGCGCGATACGGCTGCGCATTCGGCCCCTCCGATTCCATTCCGCACCACAGCTCCCGCAGCAGCTCCGCCTCTGCCCCGGCCAGCTCCCGCCGCACTTCCGGCAGCCGCTGCAGCGACAGGCCGAGGCTCCGCAGATCGCGGCCGTTGGCCGTCCCAGCGGTCGTGCGGCTGGTGAGCCGCTCGAGGTCGTAGATGCTCTTGAGGTGCTCGCGCAGCGCGTCGGCCAGCACACCGTCGGCCACGAGATTCCCCACCGCTTCCAGGCGGCGCTCGATGAGCCGGCGGTCCAGCAGCGGCTGCACGACCCAGTCCTTCAGCAGCCGCGCGCCCATCGGCGACTTCGTCTTGTCCAGCAGATGCACCAGCGTCGCCTGCTTGCCCCCGCGCAGGCTCTCGGTCAGCTCCAGGTTCCGCCGCGTGGTCGCGTCAATGAGCATGAACTGGCTGGTGGAGTAGAACGACAGGCCGGTGAGCTGCGGCAGGGCCTGCAGGTGCGTGGCCTGCAGATATCGCAAAGCCTGCGCGGCGGCGGCGATGGCCGCGCGCTGGGTGTCCAGGCCGAAGCCCAGGAGGCTGTCCACGCCGAAGTGCCGGCAGAGCTGCTCGGCGTCGGAGAGCAGTTGCGGCGCCTCCTCCGGGAGGGTCGTGAGCGTGACGCCGTCGAGGGCCCCCAGCGCCTCGCGCAAGGCATCCCCGGCCGGAACGATGATCTCGGCTGGCGCTAGGCGCTTGATCTCATCGAGCACAGCGGCGAAGGGGTTGTCGGTAGGCGGGTCTACGGGCAGGGGGGCCTCCGCGGCGGGCGTCGCGCCGCGTAGGGCCGCCGGTCCTCCGGCGGCCTGTGCGCCGGGGACCGGCGCACCCACGCGGGACCCTGCTGGCGCACCTACGCGGGATGCGGGCGGCGCTCCCAGCACCTCCGTCACCAGAAAATCCCCCGTCGAAACATCCACCGCCGCGATCCCCGTCAGCACCCCCTGTGTGCACACGGCCACCAGGAAGTTGTGGTCATCGGGCGGGAGCAACTCGTCTTCCGTGAGCGTCCCGGGCGTGACGACCCGCGTCACCTGGCGCTTGACGAGGCCCTTGGCCTGCCGCGGGTCCTCCATCTGCTCGCAGATGGCGGCGCGGTAGCCCTGCTCGACGAGCAGGCGCAGGTAGCGGTCCAGCGCGTGGTGGGGCACGCCGCACATGGGAATGCGCTTTTCGCCGGAGTACTTGCGGGAGGTGAGCGTCAGGCCCATGGCGCGGGCGCCGACCTCGGCGTCCTCGGCGAACATCTCGTAGAAGTCGCCCATGCGGAAGAGCAGGAGCACGTCAGGGAAGTCGCGCTTGGCCTGCGCCCACTGGCGGTACATGGGGGTCAGATCGGAGTCTTTGGGCGGCAAGAAGACAGCCTCCGGGGTTCGGGCGGATGGGTGCCCTTCATTGTACGGCATCACGGGGACAGGTCAAGGCGGAGACAGGAGGGCCGCAGCATTCTTGACAAGGGGCAGGAGGAAACGAGTAAGATGGCGAATATCCAGGCACGATACTGCGCCATAGGAGGCGTCACATGAAGAGACGTGGGTTCACACTCATTGAGTTGCTGGTCGTGAT
>CAZZDO010000587.1:0-3001 GCA_964653205.1 uncultured Armatimonadia bacterium
CGCTCGAGGATCCCGAGGGCGGCGTCCTCCATCGCCTGAAGGGTGGCGTCGTCGGCGATAGCGGGGGGCTGCAGGCTCAACGTGGACATACCATCTCCTCAACGCAAAGAGCACTCGCTTGTTGCCGATGTCTTCGCCTCGCGCCCCGGCCATCCTTCCCTGACGCATCGGCGCATGCGGGCTGCCGCGGCCTCGACCACGTGACCGGGGTTCCGGCAGGGGAAAAGGGGGCGGTGCGGAGCCTGGGGAATTGGCCAGGGACTTGGACCGTGCCCTTCCCGGGCAGAGGTGACAGACATGGGTGTCTGGGCAGTGATCGTGAGACCCGGGCGCAAGTGTGGCGGCCGGCTGTCAGGCCTCGCCGTCGGCCTCGCGCTGGGCCTGCTGGCCGGGGGCAGTTGGGCCGCTGAGACCGAGCTGCTCGCCAACGGCGGTTTCGAACGGGGCACCCCGCCGGCCCTCCCCGAGGGCTGGACCCTCAACGGCGTCGGCTCCGCCGAGATCAGCACCGACGCCCACGGCGGCAAGCAGGCCTTGCGCGTGGCCTTCGGCAAGGAGATGACCGCCTGCTACGCCACCGGGATTCCCGTGCGCCACGGCGTGGAGTACCACGGCGCGTTCTGGGCGAAGGGCGCCGGGGCCGTGCAGCTTACCATCTACCAGTACGCGGAGGGTGGGCGCTTTCTGGGCTCGAAGTTCCTCGAGGTCCACACGGTCACGCCGGATTGGCAGCTGTTCCGCGAAGTCTACACGCCGCCGAATGAGTACGTGACCTCCGTCGCCTTCGCGCTGCATGTTCTCGGCGAGGGCGCGTGGGCCATCTTCGACGACGCCTCCTTCACGTATGACGCGGTGAACTTCCCACCACCCAAAGTCGATGCGCCCGTGACCGACCTCGACCTGCGCGTTGCGACCCGCGATGCTACGGCGACGCTCACCCTCGACGGCGCCCCCGTTGCGGCGGGGCCGCTGCGAGTAAGCGAGGGCGCCCATGTCCTCGGCGTCGCCGCGCAGGCCACGGGCCCCGCCCCCGGCGTGCGCGTCATCTGCCCCAAGCATCCGTACCTGCAGACGGCGTTCTCCGTCAGCGCGGCGCCGGGCGAGGGCTGGCAGAAGCTCGCCTATGACGAGACGTCGTGGGCGCGACCGCAGGTCTTCGGGGACGGATGGATGTGGACGGCCGGCGCCGACCGTAGCCTCGCCTTCCGCCAGATCGTCGGCTATGCCCACACGACCTACGGGCCGCAGCGGTGCGTCTTCCCGCGCGCCAAGCAGTGGGAGTGGCCGCAGGGCGCGATGCAGGTGCTGAACCTGTGGCTGCGCCCGCTCGACGCGAAGGCCTATGGCGCCAAGTGGGCCGCGCCGGGGGAATTCCACTTCCTGCTCGAGGTGCCCAGGCCGTTCCGGATGCTCGAGACCGGCACGCGCTGCGTGAACTGGTTCGACATCATCACGCCGGCAAAGGTCGTGGCCACTGACCTCACCCGCGACGGCATGCCGTATACCCGCTATGACATCGTCTGTCCGCGCAACTTCCACGCCGAGCGACCCGACGGCTGCCACACCGCCGTCTGCCTCAAACCTGATGGGCCCGTCGCCGCGCGCGAGGTCCGCTTCTACTTCCGCCGCGTGCCGACGCCCGACCAGACGGAACTCGAAGTGCCCCTGTCGGTGCGGATGCTGCCCGCCATCGCCGGGCGCATGCCCAAGCAGATCATCATGTGGTCGCCCATGCCTGTGATCGAGGACACCAGCGGCATCTCGTCACAGGAGGAGGGGCTGGAGATTGCGCGGCTGCACGCGGCGATGGGCCTGAACATCTGGTCAGCGCGCCCGGATCCGTTCCCGCGGTCGGCCGAACGCAAGCAGCGTGCCGACGAGTCGCTCCGCGAGTTCCAGCGGCTCGGCGGGCGCTACGCGATCTGGCTGTGGAACTCGCTGGGGCTCAACTACGGCTTTGCCGACTACTTCGCGCCGGGGCCGACACAGTACCTCAAGGACCACCCGGAGATCCAGGCGCGTTGGTATCTCGGGCAGAATCCCCAGACCTACGGGCAGGGGCACTTCAACTACTGCAACGAGTGGGCCGGCAGCGACGCGAGTGCCCCGTTTTGGGAGGAGATCCAGAAGACCTACGCGATGTCGCTGGTCGCCTGGCCGAAGCCGGACTTCCTGTTCTTCGACTGGGAGTATGCGCGCATTGACCAGCAGGGCCGCGGCAACCACTGCTTCTGCGACCGCTGCAAGGCGGCGTTCCGCGCGTTCGCCAAGCTCCCGGCCGACGCGCCCTTGGACGACGAGACCATCGTGAAGAAGCACCCCGCCCAGTGGAGCCAGTTCCGCTGCTTCCAGGATGCGCGCATCTACGCCCAGATGAAGCAGCGGTGCAACGCGCTGGGGCAGAAGATGATGCTCTATGTGGCCGGCGGCGACATTGATCCGGTGCGCTATGCGAAGGGCTGCCTGGACATCCTGCACGAAGGGACACCCGGCAACGGCTATGCGGTCAGCCAGGACCTCGAGGGACTGACCAAGCACTTCGACGGGACCCGCGCGATGCTGGGCGGCGTCCCGCTGTTGCCGCAGATGCTTCCCTCCTTCCCGGGCAACGGTCTGAACACCGAGCCGACGCTGGACGGCTACTACCACCCGAAGCTGCTCGCGGTGACCAATCTCGTCGGGGTCCTGGCGTCGCGCGGAACGGGCATGGAGCACTGGCTCGTGCCGAGCGCCTACACCGCGGGGGCGCCGTATTATGTCGGCGAGTCCACCCGCTTGCTGGCCGACTGCGAAGGGCTGTTCCGGGAGGGGGCGCGGCGGGATGAACTGGTGACGAGCAGCGCGGCCGGCGGGGTCGTGGTCGTATTGGAGCGCAGCCGCGAGCGTCTGATCCTGGCGTTCAATGACGGGTCGGGTGACCAGCAGGTCACGCTGACACAGAAGAGCGTCCCCGTCGGTGCGAAGGCCCGGCTGTATTACGAGGGCAAGCCGCTCCCCGAGC
>CAZZDO010000588.1:0-2998 GCA_964653205.1 uncultured Armatimonadia bacterium
GTGCGCCGGAGGACCGGCGCACCGACGCGATCATCACGTGAGGTGGAGTGTCATGCAATACCGCGAATATGGCAAGACCGGGCTGAAGGTCTCGGCGCTGGGCTACGGCGCCATGCGACTGCCCTTCGACAACCCCGAGGAATCCGTGCGGATCATGCAGTTGGGCCTGGACCTGGGCATCAACTACATTGACACCGCCTACGGCTATGGCGGCGAGGGCCGCAGCGAGAAGTTCGTCGGCGAGGCCATCAAGGGCCGCCGCGACCAGGTGTTCATCGCCACCAAGAACCCCTGTTGGGGACCCGAGGCCGAGACAGTCGAGGGGTGGTGGCAGCGCCTGCACACGAGCCTCGAACGCCTGCAGACGGACTACCTGGACTTCTACAAAGTCATCCACGGCCTGAACTGGGAGGCGTACCAGCGCTTCTATGAGCCGGTGGCGTCGAAGGAAGTCGCGAAGGCCAAGGACCAGGGCCTCATCCGCCACGTCGTCTTCTCGGTGCACGACACGCCTGAGAACATCATGAAGCTCGTCGAGACGGGCGCCTTCGAGGGCATGCTGCTGCAGTACAACCTGCTCGACCGGGCCAACGAGGACGCCATCGCCCGGGCCCATGAGTTGGGCATGGGTGTGGAGATCATGGGGCCGGTCGGAGGCGGGCGCCTGGGCATGCAGTCCGAGAAGCTCGCCCAACTCGTGCCCGATGCCGCGACGACCGCCGAGTTGGCCCTGCGCTTCGTCCTAGCCAATCCCAACGTCACCATCGCCTTCTCGGGCATGGGCGCCGAGGCGCAGGTGCGTGAGAACTGCGCCGTGGCCGGCCGCGACGAGCCCCTGTCGGGCGCGGAACTCGAGGCCATCGAGAAGGCCCTCATCGAGAACCGCAAGCTGGCCGAACTCTACTGCACCGGCTGCGAGTACTGCCTGCCGTGCGAGCAGGGCGTCGCCATCCCGCAGATCTTCGCCGCGATGAACATGCACCGCGTGTGGGGGCTGACCGAGCACGCCAGGCACATGTACGCCCGCCTCGCCGACGAGGAGAAGGGCACGAAGCAGGCGGACGCGTGCATTGAGTGTGGGCTGTGCGAGGAGAAGTGCCCGCAGAAGATCAAGATCATGGAGCAATTGAAGGAGACGCACGAGGCGCTGAAGGCGTAGCCCTCATCTGCGCAAGTTCGCGCACTGACCGGAGACAGGTCGTGGGTGTCGCGTCGTGGCTCACGGTTTGTGAGATACACACCAACGTCCCCTCACCCTCGGCCCCTCTCCCAGGGGGAGAGGGGAGAACAACATCAGCCACGGCGCCTTTCACCCCTCTCCCCCTGGGAGAGGGGCCGGGGGTGAGGGAGCCGTCAGATGCGCGACACCCGCCGCCTACCGTCTCTCTACCCCGTCCCCTCCAGGATCGTCTCCACGCACGCCACGGCGTTCGCGGTCGAGACATCGGGCAGGAGGGGCTTGGTGGGGCTCAGGATGAAGCCCCCATCCTTGCCGACCTCGGCCTTCAGGCGGCGGATCTCGTCGCGAATGCCCTCCGGCGTCCCGCGCGGCAGCAGCCCCTGCGTCCCGATGCCCCCCTCGAACGTGATGTACTTTCCGTACTCCTGCTTCATCGCGTAGACATCCTGCGCCTCGGGCTGGAAGGGGTTGAAGATGTCCACCCCGATCTCAATGAGGTCCTCGATGACGGGCGAGTTGTCGCCGCAGGAATGGATGAAGACGTACTTCCCCAGCTCGTGCGCGCGCCCGTACATGATCTTCAGGCGGGGCTTGAGGTACTCCCGGAACCACTTCGTGCCCATGATGAGCCCGTGCTGGGCCCCGAAGTCGTCGCCGAAGTAGATGGCGTCCACCTCGGGGATCGCGCCGAAGGCCTCGATCATCGGCATGTGCCACTCCATGAGGCGGTCGAACAGCTCCGTGACGAACTGCGGCTCGGCCACGAGGTCCAGCAGGATGTTCTCCATGCCCCTGATGGCCCACGCGCGCTCGAAGAACGTCATGCCCGACCCGGCGCGGTAGAACCGCCGGTCCGGCGCCGCGGCGTTGGCCTCGGCGGATTGGCGCGCCTGAGCAATGACCTCATCGGTCAGCAGCGCGGGCAGCTCGTAGCCCTCCAGCGTCGGCTCCGGCAACGGGACCTCAGTGGTGTGGAAGATGTTCTTGGTGTACCACACGCAGCCCCAGGCATCACGATAGCCCGTGCCGTCCTCGAACATCACCCGCCCGTCCGGTACGCCATAGCCAGTGGTGTGGTTGACGATGCGCGCCCGCCAGTCCGGGCTGCCGTAGTGCTGGTCGAGCCGCTCGGCGACCTGCGCGTCAATGGGGATGACATAGGGCGTGTAGTCCGGCTGTTCATGGCGCAGGGCCATCAGGACGCGGTCGCGTGGGGTCATGGTCTCCTCCGAATGGGTCGTCGGCGGGACGGCGCGATGTCAAAACTCAACCACGACGACTTCATGCACATCCACTTCGGGAAGGCGGATGCTCCCGTCAATCTTCGTATTCAGGGGCCGGGCGCCCCCCCGCGGCGGGCAACCCAGCCGCTCGCGAGGACGCGAGACAGCGGGTGGCTCGGCAGACCGGCGCGGTGTCTGCCCGGATCATTGTTCCGCCGGAATGGTCGCGTGACCTGCCCCCACTCACGCTCGGGTGCCATTGCCGCCCGCGGTTTCTACAAGATTCTTGCGCATGTTGCAGGAATCTCCGTATAATGCGGCGAAGCGGGTACTTGACAGGTCAATCAAACCAGGAGGTCGGGCTATGAAGCACCGCGGTTTTACTCTCATCGAGCTGCTCGTGGTCATCGCGATCATCGCCATTCTGGCGGCGATCCTGTTTCCTGTCTTCGCCAAGGCGCGCGAGAAGGCGCGGCAATCGAGTTGTTCGAGCAACCTCAAGCAGATCAGCCTGGCCGAGTTGCAGTATGTTCAGGACTACGACGAGCGTTCCCACGGGCCGACGGGCGCCGGCATGAACTGGGCCAGTCCCGGC
>CAZZDO010000589.1:0-2968 GCA_964653205.1 uncultured Armatimonadia bacterium
GGCGGGCCGAACGACGCCGGGGAGCTCGACGCGGTCTACACCATACGCGTGCGCATCACGCCGACATGAGGCTGACCATGAAGCTGCTGCTGCTTGCCGCCACTCTTCTGACAGTGGGGATCGCCATGGCCGAGGACGCGATTGACAACACGCAGCGCGAGGGCATCGAGTGGGCTATCTTGCGCTGGGAACAGACCAACGACCAGACGCTACCGCGGGTGCTGCTGATCGGGGACTCGATCACCAACGGCTACACGGGTCCGGTGCGGGGGCTGCTGAAGGGGAAGGCCAATGTGGACATGCTGGCCACCAGCAAGAACGTGTGTGACCCGGCCTTTGTGCTGGAGTTGACGCTGGCTACGCACGGCTACAAGCACGCCGTGATCCACTTCAACAATGGCCTGCACGGCGGGCACCTGACGGACGCGCAATACGAGGCCGGGTTGCGGCGGATGGTGGCGAAGCTGCGCGAGCTAGCCCCCGGCGCCAAGCTCGTGTGGGGTAGCTGCACTTCGGCCGTCACACTGCCGGACAAACAACTGAACCCGCAGTCGAACGGCGTGGTGCTGCGGCGCAACGAGATTGCCGCGCGCGTCATGACCGAGCTGGGTATCCCGATTGATGACCTGTACGCGGCCATCGTGGACCATTGTGATTGGCACTCGGACTCGCTGCACTTCAACCAGGAAGGCTACGCGGCGCTGGCGGCCTCGGTCGTTCGTGCCGTTGAGCCGTCCCTAATCCCTAACCCCTAAGCCCCCATGCCTACCTATGATGTCTGCGCAGTTGGCGGCGTGTGCTGGGACTTCGTCGGGATCGTGGAAGAGCTTCCCGGTCTGGATGAGAAGGCCGGCATGGCCGAACTGCTGCAGATGGGCGGGGGGCTGTCCGGCACGGCCATGGCCGCGGTGGCGGCGCTGGGCGGGCGGGCGAAGGTCTTCGGGCGCGTCGGCGATGATGACTTCGGCGGCAAGATTCTCACCGAGTTCCGACAGCAGGGCGTGGACACGTCGGGGCTGCAGGTGCTGCCCGGCGTCACTTCGCAGTTCGCGTTCTGCCTCGCCCATCGGCCGACCGGGCGGCGCACGGTCTTCTTCAAGGCCGGCACGTACGAGCGCATGGGCGCGGGCGAGCTGGACCTGGCGGCGGTGACGGACTGCCGGGCGCTGCTGGTGGACCATCACCACATGGGCGCGGCCATTGAGGCGGCCCGGTGCGCGCGGGTGCGCGGGCTGCCCGTCGTGGGTGACATCGAGCGGGTGCTGCCGGGGGCCGAGGACTTCGTCACGGCGGTCACGCACCCCATCGTGCCGCGACGGTT
Source organism: uncultured Armatimonadia bacterium (assembly GCA_964653205.1). Classification (GTDB taxonomy): domain Bacteria; phylum Armatimonadota; class Zipacnadia; order Zipacnadales; family UBA11051; genus JAJFUB01. The sequence continues at coordinate 1,322 of CAZZDO010000589.1, forward strand.
CCTGCGTGAGTTCACCGGCGAGGAAGACCTTGTCGCGGGCGTGCGGCGTCTGCAGGAGCGGGGCCTCGAACTGGTGATTGTCACGCAGGGCGAGGAGGGCGTGACGGCGTTCGTCGGCGACGAGCAACTGCATCAGCCGGCCTTCGCGGTCGAGCCCATCGTGGACACGACCGGCGCGGGTGATGTGTTCCACGGCGCGTTCGCGTACGGGCTGGCGCTGGGCTATGAGTTGGCCGAGAACCTTCGGTTCGCGGCGGCGGGCGCAGCGCTGTCGTGCCGGGCGCTGGGCGGGCGCGGGGCCCTGCCGACGCGGGCCGAGGTCGAGGCGCTACTGAGCACGTAGCGGCAGGGCTCATCACGCCGCGGGCGTCATGAATGACGCCACTACGCCCATAGCGCGCGCAGCAGCATCCCCTCCACCCGCGCCCCCAGGATGTCCCCCGCCTGCAGCATCGTCCGGTCCAGCGTGCCGGTCTCCTCGCCAATCGCTACCAGCTTGACGACTTCAGGCGGGAAACCGGCTTCGGCAAAGGCGGGTGCGAGCGTGTTGATCTCCCGCGCGCGTAGGGCCTGCGCCGTCGCCTGGATGATCTCACCCACCTCGTCCGGCAGGATCGCGGCGGCTGTCTGGAGCGCCTGCACGATGGGCACGCCGCTGGCGAGCATCGTGCCGAACATAGTGCAGGTGTACTGCCTCAGGGTCAGGGGTTCGGCCTCGGCGAGAGCAGCCTCATAGCGCTCCTCGACCGCCTTGCCGGTGATGCGCGCGGCGGCTTGCTGCACGATCCGGTCGCGCTCCAGCAGCAGTTGCTTCTCGTAGAAATCCGCCGCTCGCGCCAGCGTCTCGTCCAGCACCCCCCCGACCTCACCGGCCCGCACCAGGCCAATCAGAAACACGTTGAACGTGGTCGGGTGGGCCAGCATGGCGTGCGACAATGTACTGCCGGCCTCGATCTGGCGCATCACGTCCAGGTGCGCTTCGCGAAGGCCGGGATGCGTGATCTGTCCGGTCAGGATGTCCATGCAGCGCATGATGCTCACGCCGGCGTTGATGAGATGGCTGTAGACCCGCAGATAGGGCACGAGGTCTACCAGGGGCAGGTCTGTCTCGTTCATGTCACCGTTCCTCCGGGTCATAGAATGAGGGCCGCAGCAACTGGCGCAGGCGCTGCCGGGCCCGATGGACCCGCACCCGCACGGCGACCTCTTTCTCTCCCAGCGCCGCAGCGATCTCACGGTACGGGCAATCGTCGAGCACGTGCATGAGCAGGGCCAGGCGGCTGGGCTCGGGCAGTTCCTCGAGGGCGCGGCGCAACTGCCGCCACGTCTCCCGCCGCGCCGTCACCGTGTAGGCGTCCTCGGCCCGCAGGCCCCGGCAGTCTACCCCGAACTGAGCGTACTCCAGCGCCTGCCGCCGCCAGTACATGCGGCACCGGTTGAGAGCGATCTGGCGCAGCCAGGCAAGGACAGCGCCGGGGTCACGCAAGCCGGGGAGGCCGCGCACGAGGTCGGCCAGCGCCTCCTGGGTGAGGTCCTCGGCGGCTTCCGGCCGGCGCACGCGGTCCAGGATCACGGCGTGCACGAAGGGCCGGGCGCGCGCCAGTAGCGCCTCCCGGTCCGTCGGCGATTGCTGCGCGGCCCGGGCCA
>CAZZDO010000590.1:0-2967 GCA_964653205.1 uncultured Armatimonadia bacterium
TTGGCCTTTGCGTTGACTTTTCCCAGTCAAAGGCTGTACAATCTACCTTGGACAAACCTACACAACGCAGCCACTTCTGCAGTCCGCTGTCGGGAGCAGTCCTATGCGCCTCTCCGCAGTCATCGTTCTCATCGCACTACTCGTCCTCCCCGCCGCCATCGGGCACGCTCAGGAAACGGAGCGGGTGGGCGCCCCGCCCATCATCTGGGCGGTGCCGCGCCTGCAGCTCTTCAGTGACGGCGACAATGAGGTCTTCCGCGGCCTGGACGCCTCGGTGGCCATCCCCCTCAGCCCGCGCACCAACATCAGCGCCACCTGGTCGCTCGACGTGCACGAGGATGACACCGCGACCGCGACGTTCAACTACGACTTGCCGCTCAAGCAGGACACCGTGCTGCGCGGCCTGGTCGGCGTGCTTCAGGATCGCTTCGGCGTGGGCCTCGCGATGCACCGCTCGTTCAAGGATTTCGGTGTCGGCGTCTACGGGCAGCACGCGGACGGGAGCTTCGAGGGCGGGCTGATGCTCACCCGCCAGATCCCCTGGGGGATCAAGCTGTCGCGGCCGGCCAGCATGAAGGGGCGTGACAACGCCGCGTGGGCCAGTGGGGCCGGGAACGTGGGCGACCTGGGCGCTCGCGCCGCGCTCGTGTACCGCGCCAGTGACGACAGCAACGAGCTGTTCACGACCACGGCGTACTTTCCAAGCTACCGCCACTCCTGGCCGCGCGAAGGACAGAGCGTCCAGGGCGTGTCCTTCGCGAGCACCGATTTCCCCCCGCCGGCCCAGCCGGCCTGGCGCTACCAGACGGAAGGGCCGGTCCGCGCCTCGGCCGCCATCGTGAACGGCATCGCCTACGTCGGCAGCTATGACGGCTGGCTCTACGCGCTCGATGTCGCGCTCGGGCGTCGGCTGTGGCGTTTCCCGGCCGAGGGCCCCATTACCGGCGCGCCGGCCTGGGCCGATGACCGCCTCTACTTCGGCACCGAAGCCGGCGACGTCTTCTGCGTGGCCCAGCCGCGCAAGGACGGCCCGCCGACCGGGCAGATGGTCTGGCGCTACCGCACCTCGGCCGCCGTCACCGCTTCGCCACTGGTGACGGCCTCGGGGCTGGTGATCGTCGGTTCGTGTGACGGGTATGTATACGGACTGGACCGTGCGGGCGGGCGCTTGATATGGAAGATCTCAACCGGCGGCCCGGTGCTGGCGTCCGCCTCAAAGATGAGCCGCTCGATTCCCGCCGGTGTGGACGACACCGGCACGCCGACCATGCAGTCGTCGGGCGTGCTGGTCGGGAGTTCCGACGGCAAGCTGTACGCCATCGAGGAGGTCAAGGGCCGGATCGTCTGGACCTTCACCACCGACGGGCCCATCACTGCGGCGACCGCCGTCCTGGACAACCGCCTGTTCGTGGCGAACCGCGGCGGCAGCCTCTACGAGTTGGACGGCGCCAGCGGCAAGCAGGTCTGGCGCGCTCACGTGAATGGCAGTGTCGCCTACACCCCGGCCCTGGACGGCAAGTGCGTCTACGCGACGACCACGGAGGGGAGCGTCATTGCGCTGGACGCGAGCAGTGGCCGCCTGCTGTGGCAGACGGACCTGAAGGCGACGGTGGCCGCCGCGCCGACGCTGGTGAACAAGGAACTCATGTACGTGGCGTCGCGCGACGGGCGGCTGTGGACGCTGGAGCGTCCGACCGGCAAGGTCGTCGGCGTCCAGCGTGAGAGCGAGCCGCTCATGACGTGCGCCGCCATCGCCGACGGCCACCTCCTGGTCGGCGGCGACGGCGGGACGGTCTACGCCTATGTGCCCGGTCGCGGTGGGCTGCCCCTGCCGCCGACCGACGTGACGGCATTGCCGCAGCCGGTCGTGCCGGCGGCTCCGACGCGGCCGTTGCCGACACCCACCCCACCGACCGTTGTCGGGCCGACCGTGCCGGGGCCGACGGCGCCCGCGCCGTTGCCCCCCACCGTTACGGTGCCGCCGCCCACGCCTTCGACCATCCCGGGTACGGTCGCGCCGACCGCCACGGTGCCCCGGCAGGACGGTACCGGCGCGGCACTGCCACCGACCACGACACCGGCCCCGGGGGCCGCACCCCCGGCCGTGCTGAATCCTCCCACGACGCCGACGGCCACCGCGCCCACGACGCCCACGACGGTGGCCTCCAAGCCGCCGGACAGCTTCCCCTCGCCTGTGACGCCGCCGGCCACGGTGATCGAGACGACGCCCCCGGCGGTCGTGCAGCCGACGACGCCTCCCGTGGCCCCGCCCACGGTGCCCGCGCCGCCACCGACGCCGGCGGTCAAGCCGCCCACCCCGACGGTCACGCCGCCTCCGACGACGCCGGTGCCGACCACGGTCCCACCGCCTGGCTCCACGTTGCCGCTGCTGACCCTGATGCTCACGCCGCTGGACGGGCGCACCCCGGTCCTGGTGACGAACCAGTCCTACCTGTACGTCGGCGGGAAGATCGCGCCGGGGTCAGGCGTCGTGGGCGTGCGTGTCAACGGCCTGGAGGCGCCCATCAAGAACGGGGAGTACCAGACGCAGGTCAACTTCCCGGGACCCGGTGAGTACCTGCTGCTGGTCGAGGCTGTGGATCGCGATGGCGGCGCTACCGCCCATCGGCGCACCATTCGCGTGCTCGAGGGGATTGAAGCCACCTCTCCCGAGAAGTTCCTGTTGCACCTGCGCGGGGGCAGCCCGATGATCACGATCACCGCGGGGGTGCGCGCGCTGCAGGCCATCAAGTACCGCAAGACGGTGGAGATCCGCAACGACCAGGGGCAACTCGTGCACAACTGGACGGCGGCGGGCGATCAGGCGGGCGAGATCAACTGGAACGGCGCCAACGCCAACGGCACCCCGCTGCCGCCCGGCAACTATGAGATCGTCTACATCCTCTCGGGCGAGAATGGCCCGATCGCCTGGATCAGGCAGCCCGTCGAGCTACAGGAGTAAGGCCG
>CAZZDO010000591.1:0-2967 GCA_964653205.1 uncultured Armatimonadia bacterium
CGCATCTTCAGCCGGAATTCGCAGGATGGGTGGGGAGCGCTTCCGGAGGAGCCGGCGAACGTGCCGCCCGGGACGATGCGCACGTTGGTCACCGCGGCGTCGTACCCGTCCGCGTCCGGCGTGGGCACGTAGCCCCAGCTCAGCCCGCCGTCGTTGGAGAAGGAGATGCTGTCGCCGGTGTTGCCCAGCCCGCCGAAAGAGTAGGACAGGCCGCTGGCCGGGCTGCCGTCGAGGAAGGCGACCGGGCCCGAACCGCCGCTTCCCAGATCGCCCACGAACAGGTCCAGGTGCGCGGGCACGTCCTCGCTCACGATGACGCTGCCGCCGTCCGCCCAGCCGCGGCCCTGGTTGGTCAGCGCGATGCGGTAGAGGACCTCGGCACCGGGGATCGCAAACGGGTTGGTCGTGTCGTTGACCGGGTCGCGGATTGTCTGGCTGTACTTCACCACGACGATGTCCGGCACGCGCAGGTCGATGCTGGCGTTGCGCACGTGCGTCACCTCTCCCTCGAACCCCTCCTCGGCCGTGACGCGGGCGATCCACCAGCCGTCCGGGCCGCCGGCGCCGAAGCTGTAGGAGTACTCGTACAGCGCCGAGTCCGCCCCGGAGCTGTACACGCGAACCATGGACGCCTCATTGACGCGCACGCTGTTCAGGGCGTCGCGGAGCGTCAGCGTGGCGCCGGTGATGTCGTACGCGCCGAACGGATCGCTGACCAACGCCCGGCAGTACACGGTGGCGTGGGGGCGCTCGTAGGTGATCTCCGCGCCGCCGCCGGGGTACGCCCCGGTGTAGGGCGCATCGTAGAAGCGCACCCAGTCCACATTGACCGCCCGCGAGGCGTTGAGGTTCACCAGGGAGTAGCTGCCCTGGTTGTGCGAATAGACCTGGACGTCCAGGCCCTTGCTCGCCGAGTTGTTGACGATCGTCAGGCTGATCGCGGTGCCGGGCAGCAAAACCAGATCCTGGGTCAACTGCAGGTCGAAGTTGACGTACTGGGCGCCCGGCAGGCCGGCCACCGCGATGTCCAGCGTCTGGGTATCGCTGCCGATGCTGCCGCTGGAGGGACCGGAGTAGCTGACGCTGACCTGCACGGTGCGCAGGGTGTTCGTGGTCGCGTTGCGGGCGAGCCACAGGCTGACCAGGCGCGTGCCGGCGCCGAAGCGGCCCGTGTCCGCCAGAGCGGGCGTCAGCGTGAGGGTGCGCGAGGCGCCCCTGGCCAGCGTCAGCGAGGTCACGTACACCGGCGGCGTGCGGGACAGCTTCGGGGTGCCGCTCAGGTCGTTCAGGTAGAGAGGCTTGGGGCCGCTGGCGGGGACGTGGGACTGGTCGACGACGACATTGGGCGCCACCACGGAGACATTGGCGCCGTTGGGCACCTCCACGTACGCCATGTTGGCGATGATGTCGCCGGGCTGCGCCGAGGTGCCGATCGTGACTTCGAAGACGATCTGCCGGGTGCCGCGCTTGGGCACCGAGATGTCGGTGACGTGCAGGAATCCGGTGCCGTTGGCCCCGGTGCCCGCGAAGGTGGACTGGTCAACGGCGCCGGCAGGGATGCTGACGACCTGGAAGCCGGTGACGCCCGCCGGGATATCGTCGGTCACGACCACGCCGCTGGCCGCGTTGTTGGCGGTCTCGGTCAGCGTGATGGTGTAGCGCAGCACGTCTCCCGGCATGGCGTCGCCGCCGTTGAGGTCGGTCACCGACTTGGTCGACTTGCTGAGGTTCGGGTAGGACGTGACCGAGATGTCGTCCACGACCGCGTCCGTGATCGTGCTGTCGAAGCGCGAGATGGCCGTGGTGGTCACGTGGGAGACCGTGTCGCTCACCGCTCCTACCTCATACACGATCAACACCGAGAACGTGCCATCGGGGACGAGCGACGCCGTGTTGACGCGGCCGTCCCCGTCCGTGTCGGTGAGCAGCGTGTCGCCGGCGCTCAGCCCGTTGCTGCCGTCCACGTCGTGATAGAACTGGATGGACCTCGGCGTGAACCCGTAGGTGACCGCGTAGGACAAGTTGTACGAGTCGATGCCGTTGCCGGTGTTGGTGACGGTGTGGATCGCCTCCGTGCTGCCGTTCTTCTCGGCATACAGGCTCCTGTCAGGGTCGAAGATCACACCCGCGTACTGGGTGGTCGCCGCGCCGCCACCGCACCCGCCCATGTTGTCGTCGATCTGACTGGCGAAGCCCCCTGATCCCGGCGTGGCATTGCTGGAGGCGATGTGGAAGGTGAACGGCGAGTTCGGCGGCAGACCGAGCGTGGCCCAGGAGATCCGCCATTCCATGCGGACCCCGTCCACGCTGCCCCACGTGCCGCTGCCGATCGCGGTGAGGCCGGAGACGTTCCCGGGAAGGGTGTACCCGTCGGCCTTCTCGTCCGTGTCCACCATGGGATCGCCCGCCGGGTTGGACGGCACGTACGACCCCACGGACAGGTCCACGCGGCGGTTCGAGCCCCGCCACTTGGCGACGATGATCGGCTCGCCGGCAGTCATGAAGCCATCGTTGTCGATGTCGGCGTAGTAGATGAAGTTGATGACGTTGGTGGCCGAGGCCACGCGCAGGGTGTAGGCGTACACGTAGGTAGCGTCCCACGTGTAGGCGAACTGCAGCAGGTCGCGGCCGGTGCTCTGGACCGGGGCGTCCAGATCCGGCTGCGGCTCGTACACCGTCCCGTCTGGAGCCGTGCCGCCGTCGCAGGAGTTGTTGTCCGGGTCGAAGAGCACGATCGGCCAGTCGTCGAACTCCCCGTCGATCGCGATGCCGACGTAGCGGGTGAACTGGCCGTCGCCGTTGCCGCAGACGCACTGGGACGAGGCGGGACGCGGCAGCAGACACAGCGCCAGGACAACCAGAGCCAGCACCGCGGTCGCCGGCGCGCGGCCCGCTGCGGCGGAGGACCTCTCGGGGAGGCGCGTGCGGGCTGGAGGCGTGAGCAGTGCGCGCATGCGTTCGCGTCCC
>CAZZDO010000592.1:0-2966 GCA_964653205.1 uncultured Armatimonadia bacterium
CACCTGCATGATCGTCTCTTTGTACGCCACCTGCGGCTTGCCCACGTTGGTCTCAACGTTGAACTCGCGCTTCAGGCGGTCCTTGACGATCTCCAGGTGCAACTCGCCCATGCCCGAGATGATCTGCTGGCCCGTCTCCCGGTCCGTCCGCACCGCGAACGTCGGGTCCTCCCCCACGATCTTCCCCAGCGCGTCGGTCAGCCGCTCCTCGTCCGCCTTTGCCTTCGCCTCGATCGCCATCGAGATGACCGGCTCGGGGAACGTGATCTGCTCGAGCAGCAGCGGCTTGTCCACGTTGCACAGCGTCTCGCCGGTCATGGTCCGCCCGATGCCCACCGCCGCCACGATGTCCCCCGCCTCCGCCTCCTGCACATCCTCCCGGCGGTTCGCATGCATCCGCAGCAGCCGCCCCACCCGCACCTTCTTGCCGCTGTTGGCGTTGTACACCGTCTGCCCGGTCGAGAGCTTGCCCGAATACACCCGCAGGTACGAAAGCTGCCCCACGAAGGGATCGGTCACGACCTTGAAGACCAGCGCGGCCAGCGGCTCGTCCGGCGACGGCTGCAGCACGATCGGCTCCTCGTGCTTGGGCCGCACGCCCTCCACCGGCGGCACATCCAGCGGCGAGGGCAGGTAGTCCACGATCGCGTCGAGCAGCGGCTGGATGCCCTTGTTCTTAAAGGCGCTGCCGCACAACACCGGCACCAGCCCGCCGTGCAGGCAACCCCGCCGGACCGCGTCCTTCATCTCCTCGGCCGTCGGCAGCTCCCCGGCGAAGTACTTCGCCTCCAGCTCGGGCGAGGTGTCGGCCAGCGACACGATCAGGTGCTCGCGGAACGTCTCGGCCTTGGTCCGCAGATGCGCCGGGATCTCGTCGTACACCGGGCGCTCGCCCAGCTCGTCGTCCTCTTCCCAGTAGATCGCGCGCATCCCGATCAGGTCCACGAGACCCGCGAAGTTCTCTTCGGCGCCGATGGGAATCTGCAGGGCCAGGGCGTCCGCTCCCAGGCGCTTGCGCACCTGGTGGAGCACGTCGTGGAAGTCCGCCCCCATCCGGTCCATCTTGTTGATGAAGATCAGGCGCGGGATGGCGTACTTGTTGGCCTGCCGCCACACGGTCTCCGACTGCGGTTGCACGCCGCCGACGGCGCACATCACGGCAATCAGCCCGTCCAGTACTCTCAAAGATCGCTCGACTTCGGCCGTGAAATCCACGTGGCCGGGGGTGTCAATCAGGTTGATCCGATGCTCGTTCCACGAATACGTCGTCGCCGCCGAGGTGATGGTGATGCCACGTTCCATCTCCTGGGGGAGATAGTCCATCGTGGCGTTCCCCTCATCCACCTCGCCGATCCGGTGGACGCGGCCCGAATAGTACAGCATCCGTTCCGACGTCGTCGTCTTGCCGGCGTCAATGTGCGCGGCGATGCCAATGTTCCGAGTTTTCTGCAACGTGACGTCTGCAGCCACTGTCAGGCTCCCTAGTTTGGCTGTGCCTCGTCCAGCCCATCATCAGCTCGGCCTCACCAGGTACTCAAGGGGACTGTCCCCGCAGGGGGCTGTCCCCGCAGCACTACGGCCCGTCCGTCTACCCGTATGAGTCAACGTCGGCGGGAACCGTCCCCCAATGGGGGGCTCCCGCCGACGGGTCGGCTACCACCGATAATGCGAATACGCCCGGTTGGCCTCGGCCATGCGATAGACTTCCTCGCGCCGCCGGTAAGCCGCACCCTCGCGGTTCGCCGCGTCCATGATCTCCTTGGCGAAGCGCTCGCGCATGGTGCGCTCGTTCCGCTTGCGGGAGGCGTCAATGATCCAGCGCACCGACAGCGTGATCTGCCGCCGGGCCGGCACCTCGACGGGCACCTGGTAGTTCGCGCCACCCACGCGCCGCGGCCGCACCTCGACCTGCGGCATCGTGTTGCGCACCGCCGTCTGCAGCACGTCCAGCGGGTTGCCGCCCGTCGTGTCGGCGATGTCGGTCATGGCGCCGTAGAAGATCCGCTCCGCCGTGCTCTTCTTGCCGCCCAGCAGGATCTTGTTGATGAAGCGGGTCGCCACTTCGCTGCCGAACACCGAATCCGGCGGTACCTCGCGCTTTCGAACGTCGCCCTTCCGCGGCATATCCCTACTCCCGTCGCTTTCGCGGTTCCCGGTGTTGCCGTGTTCCCCGTTCCCGCCTCACCGTTCCCGCCGTTCAAAATTGGATTGCCATCCTGAGCCGAGCTTTCCAGTTCTCGTCGCCCGCTGCAGCAGGGCTCACTCAGGATGACACTACTCAGGGGTCTGTCCCCGCAGGATTGGCGCGAGCCAATCCGCAGGGGGCTGACCCCGAAAACTCTATGCCTTCTTCGTCCCGTACTTGCTCCGCGACTGCTTGCGGCCCTGGACGCCCTCGGTGTCCAGCGTCCCACGGATCACGTGGTACTTCACCGAGTTCAGGTCCTTCACGCGGCCACCGCGCACCAGCACCACCGAGTGCTCGGCCAGGTTGTGCCCCTCACCGGGGATGTACGCCGTGACTTCCTGGCGGTTGAACAGACGCACGCGGGCGCACTTGCGCAGCGCGGAGTTCGGCTTCTTGGGGGTCTGCGCCCAGACGCGGGTGCAGACGCCGCGCCGCTGCGGAGCCCCGTCCACGACGCGTCCGCGCCGCTTGAGGGCATTCCACGCGACCTTCAGAGCCGGTGTCTTGGGCTTGCGCGCCTTCTTGTCTCGTCCCTTGCGCACCAGTTGGGAGATGGTTGGCACTTGGTACTCCTTGGTACTCGCGCGATGCCGGCGTCTCGCCGGCCCAGGCGGTCGCGCTCTGGTGAGCGCTCCTACACCTGACACGATTAGCTATTTCGCAGACATGCCTGGGGAAGGCAGGTGTAGGAGCGCTCACCAGAGCGCGACCTTACGGGGTGCCATCCCCTACAGGCAAACAGTCCGCCGTCCCTGATCGGATCTTGCTGCAACCGGAC
>CAZZDO010000593.1:0-2952 GCA_964653205.1 uncultured Armatimonadia bacterium
ACGGCGACCCGATCATCATCTCGATGACCGGCGAGCAGCTCGACCGACGCTTCCGGCGCTGATGCCGAAGCGCCGCGAAACGCTCAGTCCACCCACCAGCACCTCGTCTCCCACGCCGGGACGGTGACGCGGAACTCCCTGAGACGGTCGCCCACTACCTTGCCGGTCATCGCGTCCGTGACCTTCGCGGGTCGCGGCAGGCGGATCAGGCGCTCGCCGCCGTGGGCAGTGTGGAGGGCCAGGAACCCGGCGCTCGCAAACAGCACATCCCCCTCGTCATCGTAGATGTGCACCCCGGCAAACCGCGCCACACTGCGCACGAGCGCCGACGGCAGTTCCGGCACCGCGCAGAAGACCGAGTTCGCGCCGTTGACTTGCTTCACCGCCAGCCCCGGCCGCCACAGGCTCCACCATTTCACCGGCGTCTCCGTCGAGATGGGCGTGCCCACCATCTGACCCAGCACCGTGGCCTGCGGGTCGGCGCACCACAGGATCGGCGACAGGTTCAGCTCGCTCCCGAAACGCAGGCCCGGCGGCATTCCTCGTGTCGCCGGATGTGAGCAGTCCTTGATGACCAGACCGAGCGGGCAACCGGTGGTCGTATCCAGGCCCAGGTCCATGCCGGTGAGGCTCGAGGCATTCCCGATCTTCAGTCCATCCTCGCCGATGAGCCCGGGCGCGTAGATCCACAGGGCCGTCTTCCCCGGCTGCAGGACCTTGTCGCGGACCAGCTTCCGTTCCGCCTCGGATAGGTAGATCGTGTCGGCGAAGATGTACAACTTGTAGTCGCGCATACGCCCCAGGTCGCTGATCAGGCATGTATCGAAGGGAGCGCCGACGCGGGCGACCTCACGCACCTGGCGCGTCAGCAGCGGGTCCACGAGGCGCTCGCGGGCGCGGAAGTACGTGTGGCTCTCATCGGAGAAGATGACCAGCATCTCGGCGTTGCGCGTGCGGTCATGACGGACGGACTCCTGCGCCATCCGCTCCATCCCCTGCATGGCCGTCCAGAGCTGCGGGTCGTCATACCACCCTTCGTCCCAGTCCATCCACCACAGATTGCCGGACTCGGCGACCGCGCAGGCCGCATTGCGCCACAACACCTGGGCCGACTGCTCGACCGTGTCGCAGCGGCCGTAGCCCGAGCCGGGCGCTGACACCGCGGTACGCGTGTCGTCCTCGAAGTAGTAGAGCTTGTTGTGGGCGGCGAGACTCCCCGTCGGGATGAGCGGCAGGCAGTAGCCCCCGGGCTCGCGCTCGCGGTAGCCGTACGGTGAGAAGAGAAAGTCCACATCGGGTGAGGCCAGGACCGCTGCCAGCGCGCGGTGCCCCGTGTTGTGATAGGAGGCGGGGTGGTAGCCATCCGTCAGGTGATAGCCGTAGGGGAAGCCGACGAGGGCGCCGGGGGCCTCGTGGCGGACCGTGCCGGCGAGGCTCAGCACGGCCTGGGCCATCGCGGCCGAGTGGTACTCCAGGTAGTCCCGCACCCATGTCCCCTCGACCGCCGGGTCGAACAGCTCACCGACCTTCCCCTGGCGCAGCCGCAGGCCCAGCGGCGGCACCTCGGCCTGCGCCAGTGTGGCCTCGGTCTTCCATGCCACCTGTAGCCCCGCGTCGTCGCCATACCTGCTCTTCAGCCACGCGCGGAAGCCCTCCTGCTGGGGCACACTGTAGTCGTCATAGGCCTCGCCCCAGCCATAGCACCACTCGCCCGCCGCCATGGAGAGCACCGCGTAGCCCAGGACGCTGTCGGCAATGTCGGTGCCGCGCCAGTGCTGCAGGAGCGCTGCCACGGCGGCGGCCGACTCCTTCCGCCACACCTGCGACGAGGGCGATGGCCACCGGCGCGGGTACTTCTCGCCGGCGCGGTCGAGGGTCACCGCCGCCTGGTCCGCGTGCTGGGCCATCCACCAGCCCGGCGCGCGGACGAAGAGCCGCACCAGCAGCAGCGCCTGCGGGTGCTGCCGGTGGACCATCCGCATCTTGCCGTCCACGGTCGTGAAGACGGTGTTGCCCTCGCCGACCCAGAAGTCCGAGCTTTCGATAGTGACGGTGATGAGGTTGACCCCGGCCCGGGCGAAGCCGCGCAGATGAGCCCCGCCGCCGGGGAGCCAGTTGGGCCGCCCCTCGGCCTCGGGGGCGTAGTCGAAGTTGTCGGCCAGCAGCGTCTGCCCGCCGGCGGTGACCTGCAGGCGCTCGAACTGCCCGCGCGCCCGGTAGGCCGACAGGCACAGGTGCGCCTCGCCGGTGGCCATGGGGCCCTGGTCGCGCCCGATCTCCTTGCCGTCTATCAGACCGACGACCTCATCACCCCGCCGCTCGATCCGGAAGTGGTGCGCCTCGCCCATGTTCCACTGCCATTCCGGCGTGGCGATCAAATCGAACCCGCCGCCGGCGTTCTTCCACTTCCAGAACCGGGCGGTCTGCTTGCCCCCATTTACTCCCAGCGACAGGTAGTACAGCGCCTGCGGCGTGTTGAGCATGAACTGAACGGCGGTGTCACTGGTGCTGCGCGCCTCCAGGAACGTGCCGTCCACCTCAGCCACGAAGTCGCCGGGGAAGGTGCGAGCGGTCTGCGTCTTGAGGGAGCCGGTGGAGTCAACGAGACAGCGGCCGCCGGTCATCGTCACATCGCCGGTCGCCGCCGAGTTGCCCATCAGGCCCGGGTGGGGCTGGCCGTTGACGAACAGACAGGGGGCGCCGCGCCAGGGCTTGACCTCCGCCCGGGGCGGCGCAGCCATCGCGTTCTGAACACTCGCCCCGAAGGCGAGAGCCGTGAGGCATGCCCACAAACGGGGGCGCATCCACTGCGCGAAGAGAGAGCCATGCATGACGCTTGCACTCCCGATTGTCTTTGGTGACAGCCAGCCTGAGGCCGGCGCCAGCGAGTCCACCTCACCCGCACCACTGACACACGAACCGGTACAGCACCTCCACCGCCTTCGCCACGTC
>CAZZDO010000594.1:0-2941 GCA_964653205.1 uncultured Armatimonadia bacterium
AGACCATGCGCAAAGGCTTCACACTGATTGAGCTGTTGGTCGTCATCGCGATCATCGCGATCCTCGCCGCGATCTTGTTCCCCGTGTTCGCCAAGGCCCGTGAGAAGGCGCGGCAATCGAGCTGTCTGTCGAACATGAAGCAGTTCGGCATCGGCATCCTGTCGTACGCGCAGGACTATGACGAGCAACTGGTCTGGTACTACCGCTACAACCCGCCATACGTCAACTTGCGCTGGTGGGGGGACATGATCCAGCCGTACGTGAAGAACTACCAGTTACTGATCTGCCCCTCGGGGTCATGGTCCTACCCCTACTACCGGATGGCGGGCGACCCCGACCCGCTCATCTGCTCGTACGCGGTGCCGGCGATCAGCCACGACGCCAATCACACGGTCATCCAGACGCTCTGGCAGCTGGGGCTGCCCGGCATCCAGGCTCCCGCGGAGACGATCATCGTGGCGGAGTCGGCGGGGTCGGAGATCTACACGGGCGGCACGCCGGACTACCACCTGGTGGACATCATCGGTTTCGGCACGAACTGCCGCGTCGCCCGTCGCCACAACGACGGCTTCAACGTCACCTTCCTCGACGGCCACGCCAAGTGGTACCGCGAGACCAAGCCCGGGATGTGGACGGGAATAGCGACCGACTAGACGACGGACACGCCCAAATGACAGCGGCCACCTCTCGGGGTGGCCGCTGTTGCTTTCGTGCAGGCATGTCGGGCGTCGCCGCGGAAGTGCCCGGCGCAGGAGGAGGGATGCCATGAGGCTCATGCTCTTGCTCACCATGCTCACGATGGGGAGTGCGGCCATGTCCGCTGAGGTCTTCGTCGCGCCCGACGGCAAGGCAGACAGCGCCGGGACACGGCGGGCGCCGTGGAGCCTCGCCCAGGCCAATGCCGCGGCCAAAGCGGGGGATGTCATCACCTTCTTGCCGGGCGACTACGAGGGCGTGCTCGAGCCCGTCGCCTCGGGAGAGGCAGGCAAGCCCATCACCTTCCGCGGCCAGAAGCCGCTGGCGGCACGCCTGATCGGCGGCACGTCCAGCGACGGCCAGCCCTTGTGCGTGCGCCTCAAGGACAAGCAGCACCTCATCATCGAGGGCCTCGAACTGCGGCCGACCAACCACGCCTGGTTCAGCCTGGAGGGGTGCAAGCACCTGCGGCTGTCGGGGCTGCGGCTGCAGGAGGGCCGCCGGGCCTACGTTCCCGCGCTCGTGAAGGACTGCCACTTCTGCCGCTTCGAGAACCTTGATGTCTCGCGGGCGCTGCAACTCGGCGAGAACGGCCACGTCATCGGCAACATGTTCCAGCTCAACGCCAGCAGCCACAACGTCATCGTGGGCTGCTGGTTCGCGCAGGCCGGCCACTGCCCGTTCTGCCTCTGGCCGGACTCCCACCACAACATCGTCCGGGGTTGTACCTTCGATAACCGCTGGGGGCGGGACTTTGAGCTGTTCACCGCGCCCCACACGCTCTTCGAAGGCTGCGTCATCACCAACGGTTACCACGGCAGCGGCTCGGCGGACGGGCGGGCCAAGCTGTTCATCTGGGAGGGCGTTTTCCGCCGCAACCTGGTCGTCCGCAACTGGTACCAGCCGCTGACCATCCACGCGTACAAGTACGGCGACATGGACCCCTTCGGGATGATCAACTCGCGCCTCTACCACAACACCTTCTTCCAGAACTATGAGTCGGGCTTCGAGATGTTTGACATCGCCGCCAAGCCGGACCCGCACATGGTCCGCGGGAATGTGCTGCAGAACAACCTCTTCGCGCAGAACGACCCCGGTGGCGACGGCGTGCAGCTCAACCTGAGCGGGAACATCAGCGCGGACAACCGGTTCGTCAGCAACCTGTTCTGGGGCGGGAAGGCCGACACGCCCGCCATCAAGTACGCCTGGCCGGAAGCCATCCCCGAGCGCCCCAAGAGCGCCCGGCGCACCGCCGCCGAAGCCAACCGCCAGCTTCCCGAGCAGTTCACCGGGAACGTGGACGGCGACCCGCGGTTCGGGGACGCCGACAGCGACGACTACCGCCTGCAGCAGGGCAGCGCCGCGCGGGATGCCGGAACGCCACTGACGGCCACGACGGCCGCCGGGAACAGCGACACGGTGCCCGTGCAGGACGCGCGGCCCTTCTACGACGGCTTCGGCATCCCCGGCGAGGTCGGCGACCTCATCGTCATCGGCCCGAAGAAGCAGACGGCGCGCGTCGTGCAGGCCGACGACGAAGCGAACACGCTGAAGCTGGACCGCAGAGTCACGTTCGGCAAGGGCGAGGCGGTCACGCTGCCCTACGCCGGGACGGCGCCCGACATCGGCGCCTACGAGGCCGGCGCGGAGCAGGAGAAGTGGCACGTCGCGCCGCGCCCGACCCCGCCGATGCGCATGGCCACGCTCGGCACGGCGACCGAGCCCCTCGTCGTCACGGGCTTCGAACCCGAGAGCCTCGAGGAGTGGTTCTACTGGTGGTACACCCACCGGCAGCGCAACGCCGACGCCCGCCTTGACGACACGACGGCCGCCTCCGGCAAGCGGTCGCTCCGCATCTTCGCCACCGGCGACAAGTCCACGCTGAGCTGCCTGCTCCAGCCGCCGTGGTGGGACATGGACCGCTTCCCGTTCGTGCGGTTCTCCTACCGCATCCCGCCGGGGGTGCCGGTGGGGATCCGGCTCGACGCCATGCAGTCCGAACAGCGGGGGAGCGTCATGTACGTCGGCGGCACCGCCAGCCGCAACAATGGAGGCAACCCCGACCTCGACCGCGTGAAGCTCGTGGATAACGACCGGTGGCACGAGGCGACGGTGGACGTCCGCTGGATTCGGGAGGTGTACCCGGAACTGAAGCTGCTGCGGACGTTCTGGTTCTATACCAACGCCAACGGGGCCAAGGGCCAGCAGTTCTGGTTTGACGACTTCCGGATTGAGCGGGAGTAGC
>CAZZDO010000595.1:0-2940 GCA_964653205.1 uncultured Armatimonadia bacterium
GCCGCCTGCCGCGACAGCGAGCTTGGCTGCCGCACCTGGGCGCCGTACGTTGGGCGCCACGGGGCTGCTCACGAACGCGGGAGGTGCGGCCATGCGCGCAGCGCGCTCGGCGGCGTGGGTCTGGGCACTGATGGTCGCGGTGGTGCGGCTGGGACCCGCTCCGCAGCGGCCCAGCAGGCACGGGCGCAGCAGGCAGTGGTCGACACGGCAATGGTCCTGGTCAAGCTCGCGCCGGCGCGGGTCCGCCGCGCCCCGAAGGGCGAGGTCCCCCCGCGGCGCCCCCAGGAGATCGGTCATGCGCAGAGCCCTCACGGCACTCCTGGTCTCGTCCACAAGCGCATATGCCAATCCTGCGATCACCGTCGACTTGCCCGGTGGCTGCACGATGGACTTCGTCTGGATCGAGCCCGGGGTCTTTCTCATGGGGGCTCCGGACGATGAACCGGGACGCGACTACGACGGCGATGAAGGCCCCCAGCGCCAGGTGCAGATCAGCCGGGGTTTCTGGCTCGGCAGGTGCGAGGTAACCCAGGGCCAATGGCAAGCCGTGATGCGAACGGCCCCCTGGGCCGGACAGCCCAACGTGCGCCAGGCCTATGCCTCTCCGGCAACGTACGTCTCTTGGGATGACGTGCAGACGTTCGTCGATGCCGCCAACCGCCATGCGGGTGGCCTGCGCTACCGCCTGCCGACCGAGGCGGAATGGGAGTACGCCTGCCGGGCGGGATCGAGCAGTCCATGGTGCTTCGGCGACGACGCCGAGCGTCTCTCGGCATACGCCTGGTTCCGCGACAACGCCCGGTTGGCAGGCGAGCCGTACCCGCACCCGGCGGGAACCCGTACGCCAAATGCCTGGGGCTTGTTCGACATGCACGGCAACGTCTGGGAGTGGGTGCAGGACTGGTACGGCCCCTATCCCAGTACGGCAGAGACAGATCCGGGTGGGCCATCCCGGGGCCTGTGGCGCGTCAACCGTGGAGGCGACTACTACGGCTCGGCGCCGCACACACGGTCGGCCAACCGCAACTACAACGAGCCGGAGTACCGCTACCACGGTCTCGGCTTCCGCCTCCTGAGAATGGGGCCCGCACCCACCATGGTGCAGCCGCAGCGCTGGGGGGGGCCTGAAGGAATGGATACGGCCGGACCGATGCCCGGACCGAGAGTGATAGAGATGTCGCGAGCGGGCAACTGCCGGTCGCCGAGCTGGATGTCGACCTCGGCCATCCCGGTGCGGCGCCCAGCCCGGTAGGCCGTGCCGTCTTGTCGCGGGCCGTAGAGCCCACTGCGAAGATCGACGCATGCCCATCCTGGGCAAGCCGTCTTCGCGTTCTGGCGGTCGCTCGGGCTTGGGGTTGGCACTCCGCCGGCCGCGTACACCAGGGCACGGCAACTCGCCTCCGGGTGCCATTGGCGGCGTGTCCGCACGCGGCCCTGCACGTGGCTCGCACGGCTCGGCGCCGCGCTCACCCGTCCAGCCTGACGTGCGGCAGGTGACCGACCCGAATGCCGGCCTGCACGGTGTACGTGTCGTCCACCGGGGCCACCAGCCAGGCCGCTTCGGGCTGCAGGTCTTCGAGCAACTGGCGGAAGCCGCGCGAGGGGGTTGGCGCCTTGCTCAGCTTGCACTCGATCAGCACCCGCCGCGTCCCGCGCTCCAGGAGCAGGTCGATCTCCGCGCCGTTGGAGGTACGGACGTACGAGGGTCTCCACCGCGGATGGGTGGCCACCAGGTTCTCGATGACCCACCCCTCCCACGATGCGCCGTTGATCGGATGGGCGAGCAAGTGGTCGTAGGACTCGATGTCCCGCAGCGCGTGCAGCAGCCCGCTGTCGCGGAGGTAGACCTTCGGCGACTTGGTCAGACGCTTCTTCAGGTTGGACTCGGCTGGAGGCAGTAGACGAAGCATGTAGGTCTGCTCGAGCACCGCGAGCCATTTCTTCAGGGTGGGTACAGCCAGATCCGCGGCTGCTGCCAGCTTGGCGTGGTTCAGCGTCTCCCCGTGGTAGTGCGCCAGCAAGCGCCACAGACGCACCACGGCTCTGGTGGCGCCGGTGAACCCCAGTTGCGGGATGTCGCGCTCGAGGAAGGTGCGGATGAAGTCCAGCCGCCACTCGAAGCTGTCCGCGTCAGCGGCGGCCAGAGCGCTCTCCGGAAAGCCGCCGCGGGTCCACAGGCTCTGCCATGGCACCCGCCCCTGGACTTCGTCCAGAGTGAACGGGGTCAGTTCGAGGAAGGCGATGCGTCCGGCCAGCGTCTCGGTGGACTGCCGCAACAGCTCACGGGACGCCGAACCCAGGATGAGAAAGCGGCCTGGGCGACGCTCCCGATCGACCTCGACACGCAGGTACGGAAAGATCTCCGGGGTCCTCTGAATCTCGTCCAGGCAGACCAGTTCACCGCGGTGCGCGGGCAGGAACAACTCCGGTTCGCTGAGCTTGTTGCGGTCTGCCCGGTCCTGGAGGTCGAGCAGCGTATGAGGCTGCCCCCGCGCCTGCAGGTACTGCCTGGCCAGCGTCGACTTGCCGCACTGACGGGCGCCGAGGATGGCGACGACGGGCGACCGCGCCAGTGCAGCAGTCAGTGTGGCCTCTGCGCGGCGGGGCACATATCCATGCATCTAGCGACATCCTGTTTCCGAATTGCATGGATATGATAGGGGCAGACACCTGCCTGTCAACGCGTGCCAGCACCCCGCGGTGACGGAGCAGACCCGCTCACTGCACGGCGAGGTGGGCGTCTCTCGTCAGCGCTCATTGGACGCTGGCGACGCCTGTGCCGGTTCGGTGGTCAGTCGAGAGCGAGCGGGCCACCGCCACGGCCGCCGGCCATTCACAGCGTCACCCGCAGCTCCACCGGCCCGGGGAGCGCCCCGACCACCAGCACCGGCTGGCCTGGGACGGCGGCCTGCTCAACGGAGTGCTGGTCGTGTTTCTGCG
>CAZZDO010000596.1:0-2940 GCA_964653205.1 uncultured Armatimonadia bacterium
TGCGACATTTCTACTTTGGCGAGAACACGACATTTCTACTTTGGTTTGACAGACGCGAATCGGCGGCACCACTCAGTCCGGGCATGCTGCTATTCGGGATGCGGGATGGCCACCAGCAGCCGCACCGGCCCCAACAGACCGGACCGCAGGTCCTCGCGCATCATCGGCAGCGCCCGCTCGAGGTAGGGGTTGCACCAGCCCCGCTCGCGGGCCTCGGCCTCGACTTCCGGACGGCAGGCCTCATTGGCGAGGGTGTTGGCGACCGTGAGGCACAGGCGATTGGCGCCGGCCTGCAGGCGTCCGGTGATGTCCAGGACGTACGGGGCCCACAGCATGTCGGCCAGCACCTCGTCGTTCAGCTCCACGCGCACCGTCCAGAAGACCTGTCCCAAGTCCAGCAGCAGCGGGAGGTGCACCAGTTCGTCGGCGACGACCAGCTCGAACTCGTAGCGGACCTCGCCACTGAAGCCCGGCATGGGCCAGTCCGCCCAGTCCCACAGCGGGGCCGGTTGCTCTTCGTAGACGCGGGGCAGGTCATCGGGTTCCACGAGACGGACGTCGCCGTCCACGATCGTGTACTGCCGGAGCACCTGTGCCCGGTCAGCCGCCTCGAACTCGGCGACGACATCCGCCGGGGGTAGGGCGTGCGGGCGGTGGGCGGGATCGCTCAGCCAGCGCTCCAGCGCCATGGCCTCTTCGGACCATGCCTCGGTCGGCAGTGAGGCCCCCGGGTCCAGGAGGCGCAGGGACAGGATGAGCGAACTCCAGGGCGGCAGGAGGGGCTGGAGCTGCTCCGCGTGCAGACCGGCCTTCCAGGGCAAGGGGATGACCTCGCCGTCGCGCAGGTCCCACACCTCCGCCGCGGCGCGTGTGGCGGGATTGAAGACCAGCGGGGCCTCGACGGTCCGCGGGCCATTGTTCGTCAGGAAGCAGAAACGGCCGGCCTCGCCTGAGCGCATGCTGATGGCCAACTCTGGCTGGGGCTGGGGCAACTCGAACTCGGTTGACGCCATGGCTGTGAGGGCCGCCGCGAGCCGGCCCGGGGCGATTGGCGTGGTCCCGGCTTCGGCCAGGTGCGCGATGGCGGCCTCAAAGCCCGCCACCCCGTCCATCTCGGAGGGCTGTAGCGGCCAATGGTCGAGCACGACCACGCCCGCAGCCGCCTCGCGTAGCGCGGAGAGCGTATCGAGCACGCCGGCCGGCATCGTGACGACGGAGGGGATGATGAACAGTTCGTAGCTGATCTCCCGGCAGAGGCCCCCGCCGACCTCGGCCACGCAACTGCGCAGCAGGTCGGCGTCCACGAAGTCAAAGGGGATGTGGAGTTCCCCCAGCACCGCGGCGATGTGTTTGAGGCTCTCCCAGGCTTCGGCGGCCCCGTCCACGGTCCAGAGGGCCTCGACGGGGTAGTAGACGGCCACGCGCGCCGGCTCCTGCGTCTGGCGGGCCAGCAGGCACAGCCGCCCGACGTAGTCGGCGAAGGGCCGGTAGTACGGCCACAGCGGGTTGCCGGGGCCACAGTGGCTCATCGTGCCGTACAGCCGCCCCCCGCTAGTCGTGTAGTAGCTTGCCATCGGGGCGTAGAGGTTGACGCCGTGCTGGGTCTGGATGTCCAGCAGCCAGCGCGCCTGGCCGTAGTGCAGGCCGAAGCCGTACACGGCGTTGGTCTCGGTGAGGACTGCATTGGCCCAGGGGCTGTCTTTGCCAGCGGGGCTGGGGGGCGGCACGCCTTGCTTCAGTGCTGACGACGCCAGGCGGGGGAACGGGAAGACCTCCTGACCGGGGAAGAGCTGCCGCCAGATCACGTCCACGCCCGGCGCGTGCAGCGCCCCGGCGGTGCGGAAGAAGTGGCCGAAGGACAGATTGTCCGGCAGGTTGTCCTCACCGCCGACGTGTCCGGTGTGGACCAGGCCGTGGTCGGCGCACCAGTCGCTCAGTTGCCGCCAGTAGGCCTCGCCGAAGCGGCGGGTCAGCAGGTCGTAGTACTCGCAACGCGCCGCAACGCGCTCGTGGTTGGAATAGCGCTGGACGATGTCCACGCCGATGTGTTCAGGCGCAAAGAGCAGCGGCAGATACGTGCGGGCGTCGCGGCCCATCTGCTCGGTCAGCAGCTCCAGCATCCCCCCGAACCAGGGCGCGGCGTCGCCGCCCAGGCGGCCGCCGAGGCTCGTCTCATCGGTGAACATCCCCGGGACGGTGTCGCCGAAGAACTCCCCGACCGTCGCGGCGTAGCGCTCGTGCGTGACCTCGATGAAGCGCGCCACGGCTTCGGGGTTGAGGATGTCCACGGGATAGCCGTCTGGCTCGACGGTGAAGACGACCAGTTCGTCGTAGGGCCACAGGCCCTGGGCCAGCTCGCGCAGGTCCACGGGCTCGGGCACGCCGATATCGGGGATGCCGACCGCCGCCACGGCCCCCTCCGGCAGTTGCGGCATGTCCAGGGCGCGGACCCGCCGGGCGTGAAGACGCTTGCCGCGCAGCTCCGGGTGGCCCTCGGTGACGCGGCCCTGGGCCGTCCCGCTGGGCCAGCCGCCCTCGTCATACAGCCAGGCATAGAGGCCGTGGCGTTGCGCGGTCTCCACGGCGTGGCGGACGAGAGTGAAGTACTCATCGGAGAGATAGGGCGGCGTCATGCCCCGGACGAAGTCCCTGAGGCGGAAGTTCTCGCCCATGGGGTGGATGAAGAACCCGCCGCAGCCCTTGGCGGCGAAGTCGGCGATCTGCTCCTCGATGCCCTCGGGAGTGATGTCCCCGTTCCACAGCCAGAACATCATGGGCCGGTAGGCGGCCGGGGGGTTGGCGAACTGCTCAGCGAGAGTGGCGTAGTCCATGGGGATAGGGTTCGCGCCCGGTGGGGCGTTTCCCTTTGGGGTGGGGCAAGCCCACTGCAGCGGTGGGGCTGCTTGACAGGGCCCTCACCCCCTGCCCCCTCTCCCAGGG
>CAZZDO010000597.1:0-2935 GCA_964653205.1 uncultured Armatimonadia bacterium
TGCCGGAGCTGCTGCGGCGGGACCATTCGCGGGCGGACTATGGCACGCTCGACCTGCGCGCCGGCTTCACCATCGAGCTGTGGCTGATGCTCGACAGCCTGGAGCCGCACCAGGTGCTGCTCGACACGCGCGATGAGACCGGCGCGGGGATCGCCATGATGATGACGAAGCAGGGGGCGGTGCAGATCGCGCTCAACGACGGCCGCACCGACTGCCGCTGGCGCTGCGACGCGGGGCTGCTCACGGCGGGCGAGCCGCAGCACGTCGTGTGCATCGTGGATGGCGGCCCGAAGCTCATCCTGTTCGTCGTCAACGGGCGCTTGTGCGATGGGGGAGAGGAGCGGCAGTTCGGCTGGGGAAGATACAACCCGAACCTGCGCACGCCGCCGGTCAGTGAGGTGCACGTGGCGGAGACCGTGCAGTCGCTCCGTGTCCACGGGCGGGCTCTGCGCGTGTCGGAGGCGATCGCGAGCTTCAGGGCGGGAAACGAGGAGTAGCACATGCAACGGATCATCTGGGCGCTGGCACTGCTGGCGATCATCGTGCCGGCCCATGCCGCAAAGGTGGTGCTGGCCGTGGGCGGCCAGCCCGCCGCGACCATCGTCATCCCGGCCAACGCCAACGACAAGGAGAGGCTCGCTGCCGCCGACCTGCAGCATTACGTCAAGGCCATCTGCGGTGTGGAGCTACCCCTGAAGACCGACGGCAAGGCCGTCGCGGGCACGGGCCTGTACATCGGCAAGTGTGAGCCCACGCAGGACAGCGACTTCCCCGGGAAGGACCTGAACCCCGAGACCTACGCGATCCACGTCCGCGCGGGCGGCGTGTTCTTCACCGGGCGCTACCCCACGCCCACGTACTTCGCGGTCGCCTCGTTCCTGGAGGACAACCTTGGCGTGCGGTGGTTCGCGCCGGGCGAGGAATGGGAATACGTCCCCACCGGCAAGCCCGGCGAACTGACCGTGGACGTGAGGGACGTCGTCAGCGTCCCGGGCACGTCGCCGCGCGTCTGGAGCGGCCACGCGTGGAATGATGACTGGAAGACGTGGGACCTGCGCAACAAGGCCGTGCTAAGCGAGGTCGTGCCGCGGCGGCAATTCCAGAACTTCGTCCACCGCGTCTTCCCGCCCGAGAAGTACGGCGCGACACACCCGGAGTACTACCCGCTCATCGGCGGCAAGCGCTGGATTCCGCCGCCCGGCGCCGACTCGCATTGGCGCCCGTGCGAGAGCAACCCCGAAGTCCAGCGCCTCGTCGTCGAATACGCGCGCAACTGGTTCGACACCCATCCGGACGTGGACAGCTTCTCCGTGGGCATGGACGACATCTCGCACCTGTGCGCCTGCGACAACTGCCGCGCGTGGGACCCGCGCCCGGACTCGTACGAGAAGCGCGAGTTCTCTGACCGGCACTACAAGTTCGTCAACGCCATCGCCCGCGAGATCGCCAAGACCCACCCCGACCGCTACGTGGGCACGCTGATCTACAACATCGCCCGCAACCTCCCCGAGACCGTGGACCGGCTCGAGCCGAATGTCTTCGGCTTCATCACCGAGACCTCGGCGCTGTGGTGGGAGCCCGGCCGCAAGCAGGCCGACCACGACCTGACCCGCGAGTGGGCGAAGCGCTGCCGGCACCTCTCGCGCTACGACTACTTCGGCATGGGCGGCTGCACCCCGCGCGTCTATCCGCACGCGATGGCCGAGCAGCTCAAGTTCGACAAGTCGCTGGGCCTCGAAGGCATGTACGTGGAGGTCTACACGTTCCTGCCCAACACCGCGCCGATGATCTGGGCCTTCGCGAAGCTGCAGTGGGACAGCAAGCCCGATGTGGACAAGCTGCTGAACGAGTTCTACGCCAGGATGTTCGGCCCGGCCGCCGGGACGATGAAGCAGTACTTCGACCTGCTGGAGCGGTCGTGGAACACGCCGCGCGAGGGCCGGCGCGGGTGGGTGCACCGCAACCTGCACAACCAGGCGCTGGCGATGTCGGCCGAGGACGTGGACGAGGGCTTCCGCCTCCTGCGGCAGGCCGCGCGCGAGGCGCAGACCGATCGGGAGAAGGAGCGCATCGAGTGCCTCCGCGCGGCGCTCCAGTACGGCAGCTACCCGATCAAGGCGTACGCCATGTCACAGCGACTGGTGCAGATGGGAATTGATGATGAAGCGTCCGTGACCAGGGCGCTGGCGGGGGTCAAGGAGATGGGGCAGTTGGCCCGCGAGCGGGAGCGCTTCTGGGCCGAGGCGCCCGAGCGCCCCGACCTGCTGGGGCAGACGCTGCGCGGTCTCGGCGGCATGGGCTATCTCGCCACCGCGCAGATGCCCCAGCTTGAACAGGGCGCGGCCGTCGCCGCCATGCGCGCGCTGGCGTGGGTGCAGACCCACGCACCCGACCAGACCGAAGCGGTCCTCAAGCAGATCGCCGCGGCGACGCCGCAGGCGGGCTTCGGCGCGGCCATCAGCGCGTGGATCCAGGTCAGCCGCGACCAGCCGCCGAGTGTTCTGAAGAACGGAGGCTTCGAGGCCGCCGCGACGAACCAGCAGCAGCCGGAGAAGGACTGGGAGACGAAGGGCGCGCCGGAGGGCTGGAGCACGTGGAGCAGTGGCGGGCGCGGCACGCTCAAGCTCCTGCGGGGGAAGGGCCGCGGGGACAGCCTCGCCGCGTCCCTCACCGGCGTCACCTCCGGCACATACCTGCAGACCGTGCCCGCCCAGCCCGGCGAGCGCTATCTCGTGATGAGTTGGGCGAAGTCCGACCCGGAGGGCGGCGACGGCGGCGCGACGCTGACCGTGCGCTTCCGCCAGCCGAGCGGCGCCTGGCACGACCGGCAGGACCTGGAGCCTTCGACGCGGATCGTCACCGGGCTGAACGACTGGCAGCCGCTGCTGCTGCTCGTGACGATCCCCGAGGACGCCGGCAGCATGGTCATCATGCC
>CAZZDO010000598.1:0-2932 GCA_964653205.1 uncultured Armatimonadia bacterium
GGGAGATCGTCCCGGCGAAGCTCATGTGGTGCAGGGCGAGGCCGAAGGGCATCGTGGGGAGCACGAGGGTGCGCAGGCCGAAGGCCTCCAGGGCCCGCGCGGCGCCGCCCTCGGCGAGCTTCTGGGCGATGCGCACGTCGGTGTCCACGGGCAGCATCGGGCCGTGCTGCTCGACCGACCCGAACGGGGCGACGGCGATCACGCCCTGCGCGGCGGCGTCGCGAATGTCTTCCCAGGTGTGTTCGCCCCAGAGGAGGTTCATGTCTGTGTCACCCGTTTCGTCGTAGTGGGGCGTCGGCCCGACGCCCCCGAGATAGGAGGGGAGGGGGCGCGCGGGACGGGGGCTTGCGCCCCCTCAACGGCAACGACAGAGGAAAAGGGGGAGGACGGCGGAGTCCACGGGCTCACGCCCGTGGCAAGGTACGTCGGCCCCTTCGGGGCGAACGGCCAACGGCGCCGCTGTTCCCCGTTCCCGCCTCACCGTTCCCGCCGTTGCCGTCAGTACCCTAGCCCCGTCTTCCCCAACGTCTCCGTCATCACGTGGCCGTCCACGACCTTGAAGAGGCTCTCGTGCGCGGCGGTGACTTCCGGTTGCTCGAAGGGGAGGAACTGGCGCGCGTTGTACTCGAACCCCATCAGCGTGTCAATCCGCGCCGCGAAGCCCGCCTCGTGTACGAGGCACAGGCCGGGGTTCGTGAGGTCCTGGAACGTGAGCACGAGCCCCTTCTCCTGCGCCTTCGCCACGTAGAGCAGCGCCGACGAATGGCCCTTGCACGTCTTGAGCCCCACGCCGCTCCAGCCGAGTTCGATGGCGAGGTCCATGCGCTCGACATCCGTCACGCCCTCGTCCACGACGACCGGCTTGAGCTTCGCCACCGGCGAGAGGTCATAGCGATGGACCGTCAGGTCGCGCTCGGTGGGTTGCTCGAGGTAGAGCAGGGCGTCGTAGGCCAGCGGCGAGCGTTCCTGAAGCCGGCGGAGGTAGTCCACGACCGACGCGGGGTCGGGGTTCATCTCGTTGCTGTCGGTCGAGAGATGGAACGGGTCGGTGATGCCCAGCCGCGCGTAGGTCTGCGTCACGACCTCGGCGATGGCGGCGGTGCGCTCGACATCCCACTCGTTGTCATTGCCCCGGAGTTTCACCTTGAAGCAGCGGAGGCCGTCGCGCTCGATCCATTCTTCGAGGCTGACGGGCAGCCCGTCGTGCGGGTCCTGGTCGGTGACTTCGGCGCGGGTGAGCTTGTCCACGCCGCCGACGAGGTGGAAGATCGGCAGGCGGGGCTTGAAGGTCGGGTGGAGATAGTCGGCGGGGTACTTGCCCAGGAAGTCCATCCCGCACCACTGGGACAGGTCGTAGTTCATGAAGTCCGGGCCGTAGCCGTCGTAGCTGCTGATCCCGTTGGCGTTGCCGAAGGCGTCGGTGAGGGCGGCATCCACCGGCGAGGCGCACACGAGCGCCCCGAGGATCGGCATCGGCTCGGCGAGGCCCAGCTCGGCGTCCACACTGGCCGCGATCTCCTTGAGCGCGGGCTTGGCCTCCAGGTACAGCTCCATCGGATGGCCGAAGCGGGCGTTCGCGAGCATGTGATTGCAGAAGCCCTCGGCCACCTGGCGCATGGCGGCGTCGCGCTGTTCGTGGCCGACAACCTGCGACGGGAAGCCCCACAGGTCGGAGAGCAGGATGTTGCCGAGGCCCTCCCCGCGCTTGCCGTCCTTGGTCTCGACCAGCACGCGGCAGCGCATGTCGGTGATGGCGGAGACGATGCCCGAGCCGAACTTGAGCGGCGTGCGGAGGACGGCGTCGGAGAAGAGGGGCTCGATTTCGAGGAGCTTGATGTCGGAGTTCATGGGGGGACCTCGGGAACTGGGACTTGGGAACTGGGAACGGTGGAGGGAGCAAGTTCGGCGCGGTCAGGCAGAGGACCTGCGTGGCGCGGACGTGAGCGGCCCCGGCGAAGAGCCGGTTGACATAATCGAACATATGTTCTATCATCGCCTCGCCGGTGGGGTGACACACAACGCTCTCCTTCCCCGTACACCTAAGATGCACCCGGATGAGCCGGCCAGGGGAGATGAGGCAGATGGATCATGCGGAACCGTGCGTGAGCGCCGAGGTGGCGAAGCGGCTGGGGGCGCTGCGCCGCATCACCGGCATCACGCAGGACGAACTGGCCGAGTGCCTGGAGATCCACCCGGACACCCTCGGGGAGCGCGAGCGCGGCACCATCGCCCTGCGCTGCTGCGACGCCACCTGGCAGTTGCAGAACATTGAGGGCGTGTGGGACCGCAAGGGCAGGGATTTCCAAAGAGATTCGGAGTCCTTGCGCCCGATCATCAAGGCCTGCGTCGCCGCCGAGGAAGACCGCGCCCGCGCCAAGGCGCGCAGCAAGTGGTCGCGCCGCAAACGCGTGCTCGTGGATGCTCAGTACCAGGAGAGGCTGAAGCCCCTCCGCACGTCGGTGGGCATCAGTCGCGTGGACCTCGCCGAGTACCTCGGGGTCAACGAAAAGGTGATCTGGGCGTGGGAGAGCCCGTGGCGCGCTAACCCCGCGCCCTCGCGCCTGCTGGCGCAACTGGAGGCGCTGGTGGCGCTGGTGGGGTCCCGCAACGCGTTCGTGACGAGCGAGGCCCGGGCACTGCAGGCCGCGATTGAGGACTGCGCCAACGGCCGGGCCTGAGGCCGCGGCGCTTGCTCTGTCACTGCGCACGGCTCCCGCACAAACGCACCCGTTCGGGACGGCCATGGCGACGGCCACACCCGCGCCCCACGCGGGGGCCGTCGCAACCGGGTGCGGTTGTGCGGGGCACGTGGTGATAGAGTGAGATGAGCCTGGAGCGGGGTTGTGGCAGGGTAAGGTGTTATATATTATATATTATTTACATACACCTATGGGCTAACAGAGCACGGCCCGGCGGAGGCGTGGCCCTGCTT
>CAZZDO010000599.1:0-2932 GCA_964653205.1 uncultured Armatimonadia bacterium
GCCGAACCACCCGACATGAGACGCCTCGCGACGGTCCTCATGCCCGCCCTTTCTGCCTGCCTCATCTGCTGCGCCGCCCCGGCCGCTCAATGGCAAACCGCCGACGGCCTGGACGTGCGCCTCTCCGACCGCACCGCTCAGTTCGAGCGCCTCAGCGTGGACGGCCGCGCGCTCAAGCTGGGCGACGGCGGCGGGCTGTCCTTCCGCGAGTTCACCCGCCCCGAAGGACCGCCGCGCGTCGTGCTGCACGTCAACGCCGAGGGGGAGAAGCCGAACTGGTCGCAGGCCTCCTTCGCCGATTGGGAGGCCGAGGGCGATTTCGTCCGCCGCGTCACCGGGCAAGCCCCCGAGGGCGAGGCGTACCTGGCGCTCGGCAACGGCAAGGACGCCGGCGTGGGCATGGCCGCCGTCGGCACGATGGCCGTCTCCGGCGGCGATCATTGCACCATCTCCTGGTGGGCGCGCACCCACAACACCGACCTGACGTTCATCCTCTGCATGCGCGTGTTCGACAAAAAGGGCCGCGACATCACCGAGCACGCCCCCGCGCCGCCCGGCTGGACGTGGACGCCGTACTCGAAGGCCCACTACCGCTGCGATCTGAGCAACACCAAGCCCGACACGTGGGAGCGCCTGTCGTGCGACTACTCCGCCGGCGCAGAGGTCGCCACCGCGCAACTCTCCCTGCGCGTCTACACCAAGGGCGACTTGCGCGCCGACATTGACGACCTGCAGGTCAGCGTCAGGGCCGGGCGGTGGAGCGATGAAGTCGCCGTCACCGGCAAGCTGGAGCGCACCGCCGAGGGCTTCCGCCAACACGCCGCGGTCGGCAAGACAGGCCTCGTGTTCGACACGCTCTACACGCAGGGAGATGGCCGCCTGCACGCGACGGTGGAAGTCACGGACGTCACCGCGCAGCCGCGCGGCCGTTGCCTGCGCGTGCGCTATCGCGTGCCGCTGGCGCTGACCGGCTGGACGTGGTCGGCCGCTCCCAATCGCGCCGACACCATCGCCGCCGACACTCGCTACGAGGACGACTTCGGCCTCGCCGGCCACCGCCTCAGCCGCTACCCGCTCGCCTCGGTGAGCCGTGACAACGTCGGCCTCGCCATGGCCGTGCCGCTGGACCAGCCGGCCCTGCAGAGCTTCTCCACCGGCGCCGACGGCCTGGCCACGGTCGTGGACCTCGGCCTCTCCCCGCACGCCCCGCGCGCCCACGCAAGAGTCGCCTTCAGCCTCTATCGGCACGACCCGGCGTGGACCTTCCGCGCCGCGCTCGAACGCTACTACGCCTTCTTCCCGGCGCTCTTCGCCCCGGCGTCCGATCGCGGTGGCGCATGGACCCTGCGCATCCCCAAGCCCGAGGACGCCGCGCCCGCGGACTTCGGCCTCGTCTTCTACGAGTGCAGCCGTACCCACGAGAGCAAGGCCGAGTACTGCCACGCGCACGGCGTGCTCATGTTCCCATACAGCGAGCCGTGGGGCCAACGGCAGAACCTCGGGCAGGCGGAGTCCAGCGCCCAGCTACCGCCCTATGACGAGCGTCTGGCGTTCCTGAAGAGTCTCGCCGAAAGCACAGAGGAGGGGAAGAAGTGGGGGGCGGCCCCACGCGCCGAGATGGCGCAGGCCGTGC
The DNA here is from genome assembly GCA_964653205.1 of uncultured Armatimonadia bacterium. Classification (GTDB taxonomy): domain Bacteria; phylum Armatimonadota; class Zipacnadia; order Zipacnadales; family UBA11051; genus JAJFUB01. Next base: position 1,634 of record CAZZDO010000599.1, read on the forward strand.
TCAACTCGATGCTGCTGGGGCCCGACGGCCTCGGCGCGTTCCTCGTGGACTACTACTCCAGTTGGGCCCAGTGGTGGCAACTGAACACCGACCCCGACCTGCCCGCGCCCAGCATCGCCTCGGTGACCCGCAAGTACGAGATTGATCCGGTCCTGGAATGGGCCGACGGCATCTACCTCGACAGCGTCAGCCCGTGGTTCATGCGCTTCGAGGACCACAACCCCGCCCACCTCGCCGCCGCCGATCTGCCGCTCGCCTTCTCGCCGCGCACGGGGACGCCCATCGTCCTCAGCGGCTTCACGGCCTATGAGTTCATCGCGAAGCTGTACGCCGATCTGCACCGGCAGGGCAAGCTGCTGATGATGAACCTCTTCCCGCCGGCCACGCGCCTCGTCGGCCACTTCGGCGATGTCGTCGGCTCCGAACTCCTCGGCCTGCAGGACGACGACGAGGCGCTCCAGCAGCGCGTCTACGCCTGCCGGCGGCCTGTCTCAAACCTCATGCAGTGGCAGTCGGCCATACAGAAACGCGTCCCGGCGATGACCCCCGACGAGATGGAGGGCTACGCGGCCAACCAGTTGCTCTACGGCTTCTGGCCCGGCATCAGCACCGCCGGCGGCGGCACCGAACCCGGCTACGCCCACATGCACCGCTACTTCGAGGACCGCGACCTGCTCGCCCGTGACAGCGCGCTCTTCGCGAGGTACCTCCCGGTCTTCGACGCGCTGAACCGCGCCGGCTGGGAGCCTGTGACGCACGTGCGGTCCGACGTGCCGGAAGTGCGGGTGGAACGCTTCGGCGGGGGACGGGCGGTCATGCTGGCCGTCGGCAACAACGCCGCCGAGGCGAAGCAAGCGACCCTCACCTTCGATGGCGGCTGGTGGGAGCACGCCCTCGGCGCGAAGGCCGACCTGGCATTCCGCTCAGCGCTGACCAACGAGACAATCCGCGCCGAGCGCGCCGGCAATGCCCTCACCTGCCGCGTCACCATCCCGGCCCGCCGCACCCTCGTCTTGCGTGTGAACGAGGGTTAGTGGTCTGTCGGCCATGATGCGACGGGTGCCGTTGTAGGGCGGGGGCTCGTACCCCGCCCCTGCCGTTCGGCTAGTGCCATTCGGGGCGGGGTACGAGCCCCCGCCCTACAACGGCCCGCATCTAGCGATTCACGACTGACACGGCATCAGATTCTTCGCCGGGCGCAGGGGGAATGCCTGCCGCGGCCCCGGCAGGTCGGCGTACGGAGGCCGGGGAAGCTGCCGGGACACATGCCGGCAACTGACCGCCTGGAGGCCTGAGTTG
>CAZZDO010000600.1:0-2929 GCA_964653205.1 uncultured Armatimonadia bacterium
ATGCGACGGACCGGTTTCACTCTCATCGAGCTGCTGGTGGTCATAGCCATCATCGCAATCCTGGCAGCGATCCTCTTCCCGGTGTTCGCGCGAGCCCGGGAGAAGGCGCGCCAGAGCGCGTGTCTGAGCAACGTGAAGCAGATCATGTTGGCCTGCCTCTCGTATGCCCAGGACTATGACGAGCAACTGCCGTACTCCGCCTACAGCACGGGTGCGGCGACGTGGACATACAACTATAGCTGGCGCTCGGCCGTGCTGCCGTACATGAAGAACGCGCAGATCCTGTTCTGCCCCAGCAAGAAGATGACGACCAGCCCCTTCTCGGCCACCAACGATGGCAGCGCCGCCGAGTCCGGCTACGCCATGAACACCTTCTACTCGGACAACGCCAGCGACAGTGGGCTGCCCGACCCGCCGCAGGGCGCCAGCCTTGGCGCGATTGATGACGCCTCCTCCTGCATCTTCCTGACCGAAAGCGATGGCGGCTACGCGTGGGGGCCGAGTCAGACCTCTTGGGATCCCGCCGTGTCGTATGTCCCGGCTGCCACGGGCGCGGCCGGCCGCCACAACGGGGGCGCCAACTACGCCTTCGTGGATGGCCACACCAAGTGGCTCAAGCCCAACGCCCTTGACAAGCGTGGCTCCTCGCTGATGACCATGACCCGCCAGTAGGCGGCACGGCCCTCTGCGGCCGCGTCTGCGAACCCACGGCGCCTCCCCTCGCGGGAGGCGCCGTTCTCTTTGCTCCCGCCGATGGAGGCGCGGCCTCGCTGACGGCGAAATGGCCGCCTACACCCTCCCATGAACGAGCAACGCTTCCGCATTCTCGAGACCCGCGCGCTGATCGAGATCGGCCTGCCGACCGCGTGCTTCTGGTTCACGTGGTTCGTGCAGAGTCTGTTCGACCTGCGCCCGACCATTGGCCTGGGCTTCCTCGGCATAGATGTCCGCGCCTACAACTTTTGGCTGGCGCTGGGCTTCACGGGCGTGTGGGTGCTCGCGGCGGTGTGGACGCAGACGGAGGTCGTGCTGTCGCCCAAGGGCATCCGGCTGGAGGCCTTCGGCCGGCCGCAGTGGGAGTTGCTCTGGCCGCAACTGATGGCGTGGACGTGGGATTGGCACTGGACGGGCGTGCCGCAGGGGGTCGTGCTGGTGCCCAAGACGCAGGTGGTGCCGGTTCGGCTGCGGCTGGGGTTCCTGGGGCTGGGGCGACGGGTGGGGAAGGTGGTCGTGCCGTACCTGCCGTATGTGCCGCTGCTCAAGGCGCTGGGGTACTACCTCCCCGGCGAGCAGTGGCAGGAGCCCCCCGCCAAGACGCTGAAGGTGCGACTGTAGGCGACCTGGTTGTGGGGTGGCGCGCCGGCCGTATCGGCGCGACGGGAGCCCCGCACTCGGCATGCCGACCCGTTGCGGGGCCCCCGTCCCCGCCGCGGTACAGCTGCGGTGGGTCCACCCCGCAACTAGACACCTCGTCTACCCCTTCACCACCGCCAGTGGCCGCAGCCGCGCCACCTTCCGCGACAGCCCCGCCTGCTCGCACACCGCCACCACGCGATCCACGTCCTTGTAGGCGTCGGGGGCTTCCTCGGCCAGCGTGTCGCGGCCCGAGGCGCGCACGACGATGCCCTGGGCCTCCAACTCGCGCCGCACCTGGGCGCTGGGGTGTTTCTTGATGGCGGCGGTGCGGCTGAGCACGCGCCCGGCGCCGTGGCAGGTCGAGCCCCACGTCCGTTCCAGTGCCTCGTCAGTCCCCGCCAGCAAATATGACGCCGAGCCCATGTCGCCGGGCACGAGGACGGGCTGCCCGGTCTGGCGATAGGCCGCCGGCAACTCCGGGCGGCCGGCCGGGAAGGCGCGCGTGGCGCCCTTGCGGTGGACGCACAGCCGCCGCGACACGCCACCTACGGTGTGTTCCTCGAGCTTGGCGATGTTGTGGGCGACATCCCACACCAGGTCCAGCCCCAGCTTCTGCCAGCCGCGCCCCAGCACTTGCTCGCAGGCCTCGCGCACGAAGTGCATGATCGCCTGGCGGTTGGCCCAGGCGTAGTTGGCCGCCGCGGCCATGCCCGCCAGGTAGCGCTGCCCCTCGGGCGAACTCACCGGCGCGCAGGCGAGTTGCTTGTCGGGCAGGGCGATGTCGTACTTGCGGGCGGCCGCGGTCATCACATCCAGCGCGTCCTCGCACACCTGGTGCCCCAGGCCGCGCGACCCGCAGTGGATCATGATCGTGACCTGCCCGACCTCGTGTACGCCGAACTCCCGCGCCAACCGCTCGTCATAGATCGCGTCCACCGCCTGGATTTCCAGGAAGTGGTTGCCGCCGCCGAGGGTCGCCAGTTGCGGAGCGCCGCGCTCGGTGGCGCGTTGGCTGATGGCCTCCGGGTCCGCACCCGGCATGCGCCCGCGGTCCTCGGTGTGCTCGACATCCTCGGGCACGCCGTAGCCCTGCTTGACGACCCACGCGGGGCCCTGGGTCAGCACGTCGGCCAATTGGCCGCCGTTCAGACGCAGCGGGCCCTTCTCGCCGGCCCCGGCCGGGATGCTGGCGTTGATCGCCGTCACGAGCTTCGGCAGGTGCGGCCGCACCTCGTCCACAGTCAAGTCGCTGCGCAGCAGCCGCACCCCGCAGTTGATGTCATAGCCCACGCCGCCGGGCGACACGACACCCTCGTCGGCGTCGAACGCCGCCACGCCGCCGATGGGGAAGCCGTAGCCGTAGTGGCAGTCGGGCATGGCCATCGAGGGGCCGACGATGCCCGGCAGGCAGGCGACGTTCGCCACCTGCCCGAGCGCCGCATCGTGGCGCAGGTCCTTGAACAACTCCTCATCGGCATACACGATGCCATCCACGCGCATGTCGCCGCTCTGAGGCAGGCGGAAGCGTGTGGCGTCGAGCTGCTCGATCATTCCGGTGTAGGGTGCGGCCATG
>CAZZDO010000601.1:0-2928 GCA_964653205.1 uncultured Armatimonadia bacterium
CTCGTCGTTGTCGTAGTTCCCCAGCATCAGCACCATCCGCTCGGGGGCCACCGACGTCGCCCGCGCCGCCTCGTACTTGTAGAAACTCGGCCGCCAGTCATAGTCCATCGAGTAGGCAATGTCAATCAGGTCGCGCTCCAGCCAGAGCCACTCGTTGCGCCCCTCGATCTGCAGTTGCGGCTTGGGCAGCGGGTGCCCGCACACCGACAGGATCAGCTTCGGCTTCACCTGCCGCAGCCCCTCGCGCACCCCCCGCACCAACTCGGTGACCGCCGCCTCCTGGAACTCCAGCAGCCGCTGCTTCGCTTCCGGCGTGGCCGCGCCCCGCGTCTCGTCCATGCTCACCCCGAAGCGCTTCTCATACGCCGCCCGGGCGATCTCGCTGTAGGAGATGCCCTTGGTGCGGATGTAGTCCAGGTTGATGCCGTCCGCGTCGTACCGCCGGGCGAACTCCACGATCTCCTTGACGATCAGCGCCCGGTACGCCGGGTCGTGCAGGTCATACGCCCCGGCCGGGACGCCCTCCGTCGGGAACTCCGGGTGCGGGTCGGGCTTCCCGCGATAGGCCGCGCAGAACCACGGGTGCACCTCGATCCCGTTCGCATGGGCCTTGCGGATCAGCTCGGCCGTGGGGTCCTGCCCATCCTCGAAGTACTTGGCGAACTGCGGCTCGATGACCGTCAGGTCCGACCGGTACAGCGACCCGCGCCCATGCCACACACACGGCATGAAGGCGTTGAAGCCCGCGCGCGTGATCCGATCCAGCAGTGGGTCCTGCTCGGTGATGAACTTCCCGGACTCATCCAGCACCATCCGGGTCTGCAGCAGCTTCCCGGCGGCATTGCGCGGGGACGTCGGCTGCAACCCCCGGTCGGCCTCCGGCGCGACGAACAGCGAGGGCTGCGGGCGCGGCAGCCGCTCGGTGCTGAGCTTCATCCCGGCCACCTGGATCGTCGCCGTGCCCTTCTGGGCGGGGAAAACGTTCAGGCGCACGCCGTCAATGGCCGTCCAGCCGTTCGGCTGCCCCTCCACGCGCACGCCGCCCTGCCGGTCCACCACGACCTCGTTCCAGCCCTCTTCGGGAGCCTCAATCCCGCGCGGCAGATACCAGCCGCTCCCACTCTTGAAGTAGATCAGCAGGCGCTGGACGGCCGCCGCATTCCGCACCTGCAGCCGGAAACTGAAGGACATGTACGCCGTGAGGTCCTCCGGCGCGAACTCGACATCCCAGTAGCAGCGCGGGTAGTCCGGACTGGCCAGGCTGAAGTCGCACTCGAACTCATAGCCGGGGCCGAACTCCGTCGTCACCGGCTTCGGCGCCGCGCCATTATTGAACCTCGTGAGCCACGGCGTCTCCGGCCCCGCGAACATTCCCTCCAGCCTGGTCCCCTCCGCCCAGACGCACGACGCGATGACAGTCAGGCCCACAGTGACTGCGGACAAGCGGACGGCCATGGGATCATCTCCTTAGTCGCGACGTGCCTGCGTCGTGACCGTCGCTTCCGGCCCTTTCCCCATCAAGGCGAAACGGGCCTCCCGTCTCCGGAAGGCCCGTCGTTGTCGTTTCCCACGTTCCCCCCCTCTCACACTCCCACGCTCACTCCTCGTCCTCCTCCTCCACGTCCTCCTCGATCACATCCTCCAGGTCCGGCAGGTCGCTCAGGTCCAGCTCCGGCACGCCATCCTGCAGCCGCCCGAACTCGCTGATCAGCTTCTGCACGGCCTCCTCGGGCGTCTCCTCACGCTTGGTCGGGGCGAAGGCGGGGATGACCCCGTCCTTCATCGTGATGTCCCGGTCGCGGTGGTTCGGCATGCCGCTGCCCGCCGGGATCAGCCGCCCGATGATGACGTTCTCCTTCAGGCCCAGCAGCGGGTCGCGCATGTGGCCGCACGCGGCCTCCGTCAACACCCGCGTGGTCCGCTGGAAGCTCGCCGCCGACAGGAAGCTCGCCGTCGCCAGCGAGGCCTGCGTGATCCCCAGCAGGATGGGCTCGGCCGTGGCCTCGCGCCCGCCGAACTCCCGCACCCGCCGGTTCTCGTCCTCGAAGTCGAACCGGTCGGCGATCTCGCCGGGCAGGAACTGCGTGTCGCCGTGGTCCTTGATCTTCCGCTTCTTGAGCATCTGGCGGATGATGACCTCGATGTGCTTGTCGTTGATGGTCACGCCCTGGGCCTTGTACACCGTCTGCACTTCGCGCAGCAGGTAGTCCTGCACGCCGTCGGTGCCCTTCATGTCCAGGATGTTCTGCGGGTCCACCGGGCCCATGGTCAGCCGGTCGCCGGCGCGGACTTCCGTCCCCTCGCGCACAAACAGCTCGCCGCGGTAGGGCACCAGGTGCGCGGTCGCGATCTTCACGTGCGTGATGCCGACCTTCTTCAGCCGCATCCGCACCTTCTTGAGCAGCTTCTCACCCGCGCGCGCCAGCTTCGTCTTGCCGTCCGGCGACACGACGTCCTCGGCCAGCCGCTCGCCGCGGATCACCCGCAGGTCGTCAATGCTGTGCTCGGAGTGGATGATCACGCTGCGCAGACCCGTCGTCTCGATGCCCGCGACCGTCCCGTCCACCTGGGCGGTGATGGCCTGGCCCTTGGGCGTGCGCGCCTCGAACAGCTCCACCACGCGCAGGAGACCGTGCACCGGCGTCTCGAGGACCTTGAGCATTTCCTTGATGGCCTTGCGCCGCGCCCGGCCCTGCCCCGCCACCTCCAGCGACACCACGCCCTTGTCAATGTCCGCATGCAGCGACCGCAGGGCCGCCTGCTTGCGCTTCTTGACGTCCGCGACGCCGGTGATGTACTGCCCGGCGACGCCGCCGGTGTGGAAGGTGCGCATGGTGAGCTGGGTGCCCGGCTCGCCGATGGACTGAGCCGCGATGATGCCCACCGCCGTGCCCACTTCGGCCCCCCGGTGGCGGGCCAGGTCCATGC
>CAZZDO010000602.1:0-2925 GCA_964653205.1 uncultured Armatimonadia bacterium
GTTCTCGGGGTGCCCCAGCGGCATCATGACCAGGTGATGCCCGCGGAAACCCACCACTTCGGCCCGGACCGGCTCGTGGCCGTCGGCGCGGATCTCGCACAGATCCCCGACGCGCGATGGCGGGCCGTTGGACTCGACGATGAGGCCCACCGACCGCGTCACTTGCCCGATGTGCGGCAGCAAGTCCACCTCGTCTACGACGCGGCGGAGACCGGCGAGCAGAGAGGGCTGGGGGGTATGCATCAGGCCGCCGTGTCGGAGGCGATGGTCTGGTCGAGCGCCTGCCCGATGGCGTGGAGACGAGTCTCAAGGCGGGCGTCCACGCTGCTATCGTCACCGTGGACGACACAGCCGTAGGGCTCCGCGGTTTCGACCGGCACGATCTCCAGTTGCGCGCTCTCACGCAGGACGTTGACCAGCTCCTCGTGGGCCTCGCGCAGGGCGGGTTGGTGCTGGGGGGCGATGATGACCTGCACGCGCTCGGCGTCGGCAAAGGGCCGCAGGGCCTCACGCACGACCGGGACGATGGCCGCCTCGTCGGCCATGAAGTGCTCGCGCAGGAGGCGCCGCGCAATGGTCGTCACCAGCCCTGCCGCCTCGCGCTCGATGTGCTTGAGGCGGGCTTCCGCCTGCTCGCGCAGAGCCGTTAGCAGTTCCTGCGCAGCCCCCCGGAAGGCCTCGGCCTGGGCCTCACGCTCCGCCTCGACTGCAGCGGCCACCCTTGCTTCCGTCTCGGCGGCCGCGCGGGCTTCGGCGGCGGCGAGGATTGCCGCGGCCTGTTCGTTGGCGCGCTGGAGCGCCTCCCTGGCCTCGGGCCGGGCCGCGCGGGGCGCCTCGGGGGCGGACGCGGGCAATTGAAGTGGCTGGAAGCCCGCCGCGTCGGCGCCCTCGGCCCAAAGCGGACGGAAGTCCCGGTCCCCGTCGGCCGGCTGGAAGCTTGGAGTGAAGCCTCCCGGCGCTGCCTCGGTCATGCCGACTTCTCCTGCATGAGACTGACGAGGCGGTCCACCACCGTGTTGGTGTCGTCGCGGGTCATGTCGCGCAGTTGCTCCCGGATGCGCTGGTTGAGTTCATCGGACACATGCAGCGCCAGTTCAGGCTCCTCGGCCGCCCCGGTTGCGACCGGTGGGGCAGTGGCGACCGGAGTTGCCGGTGTCGGCCCGGTCTGCTCTGCCTGCCCCGGCTCGGTAGGTTCCTCCTCGGAGAGAGCACCGGCCAGCGGCTGCCGCAACTGCTTCACCGCCATGAGCACGCTCATGAAGATGAGCAGAGCAGCGGCCAGCGACAGGCCGTTGCGCAGGGCGGACTGTATCAGGCGCTGGCGGCGCTCGGCCTTCTCGGCGGCGGCGGCCTGCTTCTCCTGGGCCTCCGCCAACTCCGCGGTCTTCATCTTCATGCGCTCGACGGTGATGCGGTCGCCCCGGTCGCGGTTGATCCCGGCCGCGGCCCCGAGCACGTCCTGCACCTGCTGTTCGGCCGCTGCGGGCAGGCCCTCGTCAATGATCGCCGCCAGCGTCAGCGTCTTCAGCTTGCCGGGGGCCTTCACCACCGAGCTGGAGTTGCGCGAGAACTGGTACTCGCGGGTCTCATCGCGGTTGAGGTACGTGCCGCCGGGAGTGTTGGCGGCGGCGCCCGCAAGGCCCAGGTTGGGCGCCACGCCCGCCACACCCCCGCGCCCGCCGGTGCCGCTGTACTGCTCCGACCGCACCTTCTCGCTGCTCACGAGGCCCTTGCCGCCGGCGACGGGGCTGACGGTCTCCTGCTTGATCTCCTCGCTGTCCAGGTCGAACTGGGCCTGCACGCGCACGACGGACTGGTTCGGCCCCAGCACGGCGTCCAGCATGGATTGCAGGCGCAGCGCCAGGCGGTCTTCGTACTGCCGCTGAATCTCGAACTGGGTGCCGTTCAGCGCGCCTAGCTTCCCTTCGGCATCCGGCCCGCGCAGCAGCCGGCCGGTGTTGTCGGCGACGGTCACTTCGTCAGCCGTGATGCCCGGGGTGGCGCTGGCGACGATGTGCGCGATGGCCGCCGTCATCTCGCGGGTGATCTCCGTCCCCGGGCGGGGCGTGACGACGACCGAGGCCGTGGCCTTCGTCTGCTCGCTAAACAGGTTCTCTTCGGGGAGCACCAGGTGTACGCGGGCCTGGGCGACCTCAGCCATCGCGCCGATGGTGCGCGCCAGTTCGCCCTGCAGCGCCCGCTGGAAGTTCACCTTGTTCGAGAACTGCGTGCCGGGCAGGCCCGAGCGGTCGAACAGCTCGAAGCCCAGTTGCCCGGACGCCGGCAGGCCTTCCCGGGCCAGCGCGAGGCGCATGTCGTAGACCTGCCGGTCCGGCACCATCACGACCTTGCCGCCGTCGCTGAGCCGGTAGGGCACGCGCTGCTCCTTGAGCTTCTCGACGATCTGCCCGGCGTCTTCGGCCGACAGCCCGCTGTACAGCGGCGCGTAGGCGGCCGCGGAGTGCAGGCGCGTGAAGGCGACAATGGCCGCCAGGCACAGCACTGCCGCCCCGATCACGATCGTGCGCGCCCGGGGCTCCAGGCGACTCCATAGCTCAGCCAACTGTGTCGCGAAGGGCATGGTGCGGTCCCGCTAAATCTGCATCCGGCTGATTTCCTGGTAGGCGGCGATCGCCTTCTGCGTTACGCGCAAGGTCACTTGTAGCGCGATGTCCGCTTCGGCCATGGCCACCATGGCTTCGTGGAGGTTCTCGGCGTCTCCGGTGGCGACCCGTTGGGCCTGGTGGTCCGCCTCGACCAACGCGTCGTTGACCCGGTTCAGTTCGTGGCCCAGCACCTTCCCGAAGCTGGGCCCGGCCGCGGCCGGCGCCGACGCGGGCGCCGACGGCAAGCCCGGGGCGGCCGCCGGCCGCAGTTCCGACGGCCCGACGAGTGTGGCCGGCGTGAGACTCTCAATCCGCATGG
>CAZZDO010000603.1:0-2924 GCA_964653205.1 uncultured Armatimonadia bacterium
TGTTGCACGTCGCGCGCGTGGGGAAGAAGCTACTCGCCCTGACGTGCGGGCCGGGAGGCGTGGCGGCCGTTGAGATGGACGACGAGGTTGAGGCGGGGGAGGAGCAGGGATGAGACTGCGCCGGGTGGCGGCTGTTCTCCTGACCGCGACCGGGGCGACGGCAGCTCTGGCCCAGAGCGCCGCACCGGTGCAGGTCAACTTCGGGGGCGGCAGCGAGACCTCATACCTCCGGCTGCTGCTGCTGTTCGCCGCGGTGTCGCTCGTGCCGGCGCTGCTGGCGATCGTGACCTCCTTCGCCCGCATCGTGATCGTGCTGCTGTTCCTGCGGGCCGGCCTCGGCTCGCAACAGCTCATTCCCACCCCTGTCGTGATCGGCTTGGCGTTGCTGCTGACGGCCTTCAGCATGTCGGGCCCGCTGGGGGAGATCAACGAGCGGTCCGTGCGTCCGTTGCTGGCCGGGCAGATGAAGCTCGAGGGGGCCTGGCAGGCCGCTCAAGGGCCGGCGCGCGCCTTCCTGGCCGCCCACACCCGCGCCGAAGACCTGCGGCTCTTCCAGGACTTCGCCCCGGTCACTGCCGGGAAGCCGGCGCCGCTGTCGTCGCTGGCCGCGGCCTACGCGATCTCGGAGCTGCGCGCCGCCTTCATCATCGGGTTCGTGATCTACTTGCCCTTTGTGGTGATTGACCTGGTGGTCGCCGGAACGCTGGCTTCTCTGGGGTTGGTGGCCCTGCCACCGCCGGTGCTGGCGCTGCCGTTCAAGGTGTTGCTGTTTGTGATGGTGGATGGGTGGCGGCTCTTGGCCTACGCGCTGCTGAGCAGCTTGCAGTAAACGAAGCGGCCCGCCGAGGGGCGGCGGGCCGGGGTGACGGCCGGGTGCAGCTCGCTGACATACTGCGGGCTACGGGGCCGGAGGCGTGTAGGAGGTCAACTCGATCTCTGACGTCACCCGGGCGGTCTCGCCGCCGACGTTGATCGTGGCGTACCAGTCACTGCGGATGTCATAGCCCCACAGGCCGACACCGTCCTTGTAGACGGTGCGACCACGACCGGCGATGGCCGCAGTCTGGCCGTCAACCTGGAAGTTGGCGCCATAGAAGTGAATGGAAATGATGCAGTTCTGCGTGCCGCCGATGCCGCCGGAGGCGCCGTAATTGAGGACCTTGTCATTCACCTGCACGGAATCAAGCTCGGTCGGGAACGGCGTCAAGGGCATGGGCGTGAACCACAGCGTGGTGTCCTGGGCGGTGCCGTGGTAGGGCGGGCTGAACAGATAGGGCCGGGGGATGGCCACGCGGACGTCCGCTTCGCCGACGCGAGCCATGCCCACCATCTCGACGTGGGCCGGGACATCAGCGGTGGCCGCCACCTCGCGGTAGTAGATGAACACCGAATGCAGGCCGCCATCGGCCGCGAACAGGTGGTCAATGAAGGGGGCGACATCCTGCGAGGCGGGCCCGAAGTTGGGGACGGCGTTAGTCGTGTAGTCGTGGCGGAAGATGAAGCAAGTGCACAGGTCGGGCCCGACCCACATGTCCTTCGTGCCCACGAGCGTCCGCGTCATCGTGCCGGTCGTCGCGAAGTTGTCGGTCTGCGTTTCCGCCTCAAGGATGGTGTTGTAGACCCATACCGCCCCGATGGGGAGCGGGAAGTAGTTGCCGGCGATCAGCACGGGCACTCCGCCGCCACCGCTGCAGCCGCTGAGGAGCACTACCGCCAGGAGAGCCATGAGGCACAGCACGCGCGCCGTCATCCGTGTTTCACCTCGTGAAGTGTACGGACCGGACGTCAGTCCCCGTGTGGGTTGGTGGGCCGGTGCAGTTGCGTCGTGCAACGGCAGGATGGCCGCCATTGTGACACAACGCGCCTCAAAGGTCAATGGATGTTAGGAGGCACCACGGCATGTATTGGGCTGCCGGAACCGCGGCGTTGCAGGGGGCCTTACTGACGGCAGCGTGGCTGCTGCTGCCGCTGCTGGCTGCCATCACCGCCGCCGGACTGGCCGGGTCATACCTGCAGAGCCTGTTCGGGCTGAGCGACCAGGGGAGCCTGCTGGCGCCGAAGCTGCTGGCGGCCGGCCTCGTGCTGGCGCTGTTCAGCGCCTGGATGCTGAGCCTGACTTGCGGCTACTGGGGTTCGCTGTGGCTGGCCGCGGCCGCGCTGGTGCAGGCTCGATGAGCCTTTCGCTCTGGCCGCTGTGGGGGCTGGTGTTCGCGCGGGCCGCCGGGCTGCTGGCGCTGGCCCCGCCGACCGGTTGGCGCCACTTCCCGCCGGTCCTGCGGTTGGCCGCGGCGGCCGTGCTGGCGCTGCCCCTGACCCTCGCGGTCCTGCCGGACCAGCCGCAAGTCCTGGCCCTGCCCGTCTATGCGGCGGCCGTGCTGCGCGAGGCGGCCGTGGGCCTGCTCATGGGCGCGGGGCTATGGCTGCTGGTGTGGGGGGCCTTCGCGGCGGGGCACCTGCAGGACGTGATGAGCGGTCTGGGCGCTGCCGACGACGAGGAGGGGGGACCGCTGGCCAACCTCTTCGCCGTCGTGGCCGTCGTCTTCTTCGTGCAACTGAACGGGTTGCACTGGCTGGTGGCCTTCTTCCGGCAGTCCTTCGCCCTGCTGCCGCCCGGGCATGAGGCCAGCCTCGTCGGCGCGGGAGGGTGGGTGTACTGGCCGGCGCTGTTCTTTGCGGGCTTGCTGCAACTGGCCGCCCCGGTGGTGCTGGCCACGGTGCTGGCGGGGCTGCTGGTCGGCAGTCTGCAGCGCGTCCTGCCGGACTTGCGAGCCAGTGAGACGCTGCCGGCCGTGCGGGCTCTCATGACGCTGCTGGCGCTGGCGCTGGTCGCGCCGTTGCTGGGCGCGGTGCTGCTCGGGCAGATCAATACGGTGGCCGAGGCGACCGCCCGGTGGCTGATGGGGCTGGGCTAGTGCCGTACTAGT
>CAZZDO010000604.1:0-2913 GCA_964653205.1 uncultured Armatimonadia bacterium
TTGCCCTATCCATCCTTCGCCCTATCCTGCCCATCCGTGCCGTCATCCTGTGCATCCTGTTAGACTTTTCCCTCCGGAGTCCACCATGCAAACATCCATCGCGGTCTACTTCGATGACGACCTCCGCGTTGCCGCCAACCAGGCGGGGGCCAACTACTGGCACGTCTACACCCGCGAGATCTGCATGCAGATGGGGCTGATGTTCCGAGAGCTTTCGCGGGGCCAGCTTGGGGCCGATGAACTGGCCCGCTACCGCGTGCTCATCCTGCCCGACCTGCCGGCGAAGTACCTCAAGCCCGAGGAGAAGGCCATGCTGGCCGAGTGGGTCGCGGGCGGAGGCCTGCTAGTCGGCTTTGCCACCGGCGGCCTGGGGGAGCTGTTCGGCGTGACCGTCGAGGACGAGCTGCCCCAGCCGGACGACGCCTTCACGCCGGCGGCGACGCTACGCTTCGTGGACGCGGAACTGGCGCGGCCCGTCATGTTCCCGGGCGATGAGGACCTGCCGGGGTTGATCGTGTCGGCGGTGAAGCTGCTGGAGCCATCGCCGGAGGGGCGCGAACTCGCCCGCCTCCTGACCCTCCGGGGCCGCGACCTCGGGCGCCCGGCCATCACGCTGCGCGAGGTGGGGGAGGGGCAGGCCGTCTACTTCTGCTTCAATGTCGCCCAGACGGTCTGGGCACTGCACCACGGGCGGCCCATTGAGGACGACTACGACGGCGACGGCAAGCTGCGCTTTTCGGACGGGATGATCACCCGGCCCTTCACCACCCGCGTGCCGTATGCCGACATGCTGCTGTACCTGCTGCGCAATCTCATCGCGCGGCGCGGCCTGCCGTTCGTGCACGCGCTCCCGCCGACACCCGCGGGCGACATCCCCGACTGCCTGTTCCACTATGGCGGCGATGACGAGGGCCAGCCCGACAATCAGCTCCTCGCCTCGGGCGTGATGAAAGACCTGGGCCTTGGCTACCACGTCAACATCATGCCGAACCCGCAAGGCGAGTTCGCGATGAGCCAGGCGGAGTACGACCAGCTCAAGGCCAACGGCCACGAGCCGTCGCTGCACCTCAACTTCATTGACGGCGTCGAGCATCCGTGCCGCTTCACGCGCGCGCAAGTCCAGCAGCAGGTGGACTGGTACGTCGCGGCGTTCGGGGAGCTGCCGGTGTGCACGGTCTTCCACTGGGTGACGTGGCACGGGTGGACGGAGATCGCCGAATGGCTGGCCGGGGCGGGGGTGAAGGCCGACAACTCGCGCTTCCACCAGTACTGCCCGCCGGCCAACCCGGTCAACAGCGTGGGTTTCGGCTTCGGCACGGGGCTGCCATTCTTCCACTACCGCGACTGGCGCAAGGACAACGACCGCCTCCGCTTCCTGGGCATGCCCATCGGGGGCTACGAGGTCGGCTACCTGCGCGACGAAGTGCAGTTCCACACGCTCCGCCAGGCCATTGACATGGCGCGCTTCTGGCACCTGCCGTGGAACCTCTTCTACCACCCGGTCTACCTCTCGCAGTACCCGGCGTGCCCAGAGGGTATCAAGCAGGGGCTGGAATACATCGAACGGCTGGGGCTGAAGGTGATGCACTGGGGGAACGACCGGGCGACACAATGGTGGCTCGCCCGCAGCGAGGCCTGGTTAGAGCCGGCGGAGGCAGGGCTGACTGTGCGGTGCGACTGGGAAGACGGCTGCATCGTGCAGATGCTCGACACCGGGGAGACGCCGCGGGTGGACGGCGCGCCGGCGACGTGCGTCCGGCGGGAGGAGCACGGGGGCATGTGGCTCTACGTGACGATACCGGCCGGCGAGCATGAGCTGACCGCGGCTGCGGACTGAGCCGCCCGGCGACTACTTGCGGATGCGGAAGATCACGCCGTTGGTGCGGACGAAGAGCTGCCGGCGTGGGGTCGGGTGGGAGAGGCATTCATCGCCGCGCGAGACGAACCACAGGATCGCCTCGAACGGGTCCAGCGAGTTGGCGGCGTCCCCGTCGGTCACCCACAGGTGCTCGTAGTTGGGCGTGAGGTGGCCATAGCGCAGGCGGGTCGGCCGCCGCGCGCCGAGCCGCCCGAGGAGCCGCCCCAGCCGCCGCGGGAAGACCTGCTGCGACCGGAACGCCACGGAGTTGCGCAGCGGGATCGAGGCCTTGATGAGCTTCCCGCGCCAGTCGAAGTCGCCGTAGGGACGTACGGGATAGCCCTGCGCTGCCCACGGCCGGCACTGCCACGCGGGGCTGAGCAAGAGCAGGCCGCCGGGCTTCAGCACCCGCCGCATTTCGGCCAGCGCCGCCTCCGGCTCGGGCATGTGTTCGAGGGCGTTGATGGACCACGCGGCGTCGAAGGTGGAGGTCGCGAAGGGCAGTTGCATGGCCGAGGCCTGCACGAAGGGCTTGTGCAGGTGTTCCCCCGCGTAGGCGCTCAAGTCCAAGCCGGTGTAGTCGTCCACCAGGGGGCGGGTCAGAGGCCATGGCAGGTCTCCTGTCGTGCCCGAGGCGCTTCCGCTAAGCCCGGGGGTAGCCCCGCACGAGCCACTCCTTCTTCGCCCGGCTCCAGCCCTTGAGTTGAGCCTCGCGGGCGCGGGCAAGCGCGAACGAAGCGTGCTGCTCATGCCAGATGAGTTGGACGGGCCGGCGCCGGCGGGTGTGAGCCGAGCCGTGACCAGCATTGTGCTCAGCCAGTCGTTCGGCCAAGTCAGTCGCTACACCAACGTAGTACGACCCATCGGCACAGCGAAGCATGTAGACATACCAAGGCCGGGCTTCGTCCGGCATGACGGCCCCCCGATCTGTTGGCGGCTACGCGGAGGTTGGCCCTTCGACTGCCGCTCAGGGCAAATCTCGCTGCGCGAGATTTGGCGGAGAGAGAGGGATTCGTCCCCGCAGGGGACCCCGAGCGCAGTCGAGGGGAGGCCCG
>CAZZDO010000605.1:0-2912 GCA_964653205.1 uncultured Armatimonadia bacterium
GAGCTGCCCCGCATCGCCTTCCCGCTGATGGCGACGCCGCCGACCATTGACGGCACCATCGGTGAAGCCGAGTGGGCCGGGGCCGTGCGCACCATCGGCCTCAACAGCCAGCACGACATGAAGCTCGCCGCGCGCGAGGCGACTTTCTGGGTCGGGGCAGGGCCGGATAGCGGCGGTGAGGCTGCCGCCATGCGGCCCCTCCAGCTCTATCTCGCCCTGAAGATGGAGCTGCCGCCGACCGGCGAGTTGCTCAGCCGCGCCGTGCCTGACGGCGACCGCGACGTGACCGCGGCGCTGCACGACGACAGCGTGGAACTCGTCGTCCACCCGCACCTGGCGCCGACGCCAGCGGGGCCGGCTGAAGCGCGGCCCCTCCAGAAGGCCGGCGACCAGCGCTACTTCCACATCATCGTCAACCCGCGCGGGGCGATGTTCGACCGCAGCTTCGACCCGGGCAACCCGCAGAACCCCATGACGACCGCGTGGCGGCTGAAGCCCTGGCAGTTCCAGAGCCGCACCGCCGACGGCTGGTGGGAAGTCGAGATCGCCATCCCCTTCGCGTCCGTCGGCGCGACGGAGGCCGACCTGCAGCACCCGTGGGGCCTGCGCGTGTGTCGCAACTGGCAGCGCGGGTGGGACCAGAGCCGCTGGGAGGGCGTGACGGCGGCCTACGAGGACATCCCGACGATGCCGCAGATCAGCTTCGACGCGGCGGCGCCGGTCGTGCAGGTGCTGAAGCTGCGCGGGGAGACGAAGCCGGAGGTCGAGGTAGCTGTCGCCAACCCCGGTGCGGCCGCGCCTGGAGGGGCCGCGCCTGGAGGGGCCGCGCCTGGAGGGGCCGCGCCTGGAGGGGCCGCGCCTGGAGGGGCCGCGCTTCAGCCGGCCCCCATATCTGTCAAGGCATTCCTGTCCGACACGTGGAGCCGCAACCCGCCGACGGAGATGACGAAGGACCTGACCGTCGCGCCGGGCGCGAAGGAACTCATCACCTTCACCCCGCCGCACGGCGGGCCCGAGGGCGACCATCACACCATCATCCGCGTCACGTCGCCCGACGGCAAGAAGACCTACTACCTGCGCGACTTCGTGTGGCGCTTCGAGCGCCCTGCCGAGCGCTGGACGATGCTCAAGGAAGACAAGCAGGCCATCCAGCTGCAGTACGCGGTCTACCCCTACTACCGGAAGCTGAAGGTGCGCGTGGACATCGCCAGCCTCGCGTCGAAGGACAAGGTGACGGGGGGGAAGGTGACGTTCGGGCCGTCGGAGGGGCCGAATACGCCGGAGGCGCGCAGCGGCGGAGGCGTATCCGGCCCAGGGCCGGATAGCGGCGGTAAGGCTGCCGCTATTCGGCCCCTCCAGGCCAGGCCCCTCCAGGCCGACCTGCACTTCAAGGACTTCGTGGCCGAGACGATTGTGGACCTCCCGGAGTTGCCGCAGGGCAGCTACACCGTCGCCGTCACGCTCCAGGGCGAGGGCGTGCCGACCGAGGCCGTCACCGGCGTCTACGAGCGCAACGTGTTCCCGTGGGAGCACAACCAGCTCGGCCTCTCGCAGCGGGTCATCCCACCCTTCACGCCGATCAAGCTCGCGGGCAACAAGCTGCAGACGGTCCTGCGCGAACACACGTTGGGCAAGACGGGGCTGTGGGATCAGGTCACGAGCCTGGACAAGCCCCTCCTGAAGGCCCCGATGCGGTGGGTCGTGGAGGGGCCGGCGACGGAGGGGCCGAATGCCGGCGGCCGTATCGCCGGCATCCGGCCCGGAACCACGAAGGTTCTCACCTCCCGGCCGGACTTCGCGGTGACCGCCACCGACTTTGCCATCGGGAGCGCGAAGGCATCGTTGCGCAGCGAGTGGGACCAGGATGGCATGGCGAGGATGATCCTGACGGTGGGGCTGCCGAACGGCGGGCCGGCTGAAGCGCGGCCCCTCCAGCTCGACCGCCTGGCCCTCGAGATCCCCCTCGACGATGCGCAGATGAAGTACATGCACTCGTGCGGCGACGGCCTGCGGTTCAACTACGCGGGCGCGGCCCCGCCGGGCGAGGGGCTCGTGTGGGACTCCTCGAAGGGCAACCGCAACGAGATCGTGGGGACGTTCTACCCGTACGTGTGGCTGGGCGGCGGCGAGCGCGGGCTGGCGTTCTTCGCGGATACCGACAAGGGCTACAGCCTCGACGACAAGACCCCCATGATCGAGTTGGTGCGGCAGGGCGGCGTGCTGACCCTGCGCATCAACTTCATCACCAAGCCCACGAAACTCGACCAGCCGCGCACGCTGGAGTTCGGCCTGCAGGCCACGCCCGTCAAGCCCATGCCGAACGACCCCGTCAACTGGCGGCGCTGGCTGTGCAGCCGCGTGGACGACCGCGTGAAGCCCTTCACCATCCTGGGCTCGACGTACTACTACGGCACCGATTGCTACGGCTTCTACCCGCTCGACCACGACCTCTCGATCTACGAGGCGTACAGCCAGGCGCGGGACGATGGCAAGTTCAACGCGGACTTCGTGAAGACGTGGCTGGAGAAGCACAAAGACATCACCATGGTCAACGACGACGCCAAGAAGCTGTGGGACGCGCACATCAACAGCGGCATGCGCACGGCCTCGGGCACGAAGCGGTCGGACGGCTGGCTGCTGACTCCGTACACCAACCCGCGCGGGATGGACTTCAAGGAGCCCGAATGGCCGACGTTCCAGGACGAGTGGCTGCAAGGCGCGTACTTCCAGCGCTCCAGGAGCGGCGCGGTGTCCTATGACGTATGCCCCGTGCGCAGCTTCCAGGACGCCGCGATGTGGTACTACCGGGAGATGATGCAGCTCTTCGACGGCATCTACTGGGACAACCTGTACCTGGCCAGCAACTTCAACACCATCGCCGGCGGGGCATGGACCGACGAGAACGGGAAGGT
>CAZZDO010000606.1:0-2905 GCA_964653205.1 uncultured Armatimonadia bacterium
AACCTACGGAGACTCCCCATGCGCATTGCTCTTATTGGCGCCGGACGCGTCGGCGGCCACCATGCCGACGCCCTCGCTGCTTTCCCGGATCACGACGTTGCTGCCTTTGTGGACGTGAACGAAGACCAGGCCCGCGAGATGGCTGGCCGCTACGGCGGCGAGGCCTATACCGACGTCCGCGACATGCTCGACCGCTGCGACTGCGACGCGGTCGTGGTCGGCGTGCCGCACTGCCTGCACCGCGAGGTCACGGTCGCGTGCCTGGAGGCCGGCAAGCACGTGCTGCTCGAAAAGCCCATGGCCTGCACGGTCGCGGAGTGCGACGAGATCATCGCCGCGCAGGAGCGCACCGGTCGCAAGCTCATGATTGGCTACACCCATCACTTCATGCCCACGATCCGCACGGCGCGCGATATCGTCCAGTCCGGCCGCCTCGGCAAGCTCGTCCTCGGCCTGGACCTGATGGCCTATGGCCAGGTGGAGCCCGAGGCCCAGCGCAAGATCAAGTGGCTGCTGCGGCAGGATGCCGCCGGCGGCGGGACCGTCATGAACAACGGCTCCCACAGCATCGGCCGCATCATGTGGGTCACGGGCCAGCACGTCGTCGCCGTCCACGCCACCTGCGGCAACGAGCGGCCGGACCTGACCCACATTGACATCGAACTGCACACACTGGGGATGCTGTACCTGTCCGGCGGGGCGACCGTGGCGCTGTGGCAGGACGCCTACGGCCAGCGCAACCTCGGCCGCGTCGAGTTGACCGGCACCGAGGCCGCCCTGGATTTCACCACCCACGGCCCCCTGACGCTGCACCGTGAAGGCGAGGCCGAGGAGCTGCAACCGACCGACTACCCGCCGACCTGGCAGGCCGAATGGCAGGAGTTCATTGACTGCATCGCCGACGACCGCGAGCCCTCGATCAACGGCTACTGGGGCCGGCGGGTCGTGGAGGTCGCGCAGGCGATGTACGAGTCCTCGCACACGCGGCAGGTGGTGGAACTGCCCCCGCCGGTGGGGCTGTAGATGGCGGGGGCTGGAGGTGCAAGTTGATGGCGGACAGCGCCCTCGTTGAGCGTCTCATCCTGTGGCTCACCCTCGCCTCGGCCCTCGTCTGGGCCGTCACTCCTGCCGCCGCCGGCGGGCGAGCCCTGGGCCTCAAGCACCCCGTTCTCGACCATGGCGTGGACCCCGCCAAGGCCTCCCAGTACGAGCAGGCCGCCGCCCCGGCGATGGGCATGACCGAGGCCCAACTGCTGGCCTTCGTGCCCGAGGGCCACTTCACCCGCTTCTGCCACTGCCCCGAGTGCTTCGGTGGGGTGGACGCCGACATGGTGTTCAAGTGGACCATCGAGCGCCCCGAAGAGCTGCGGTGCCGCTACTGCGGCTTCGTCTGGAAGCCGGACGGCAAGTACCGCGAGACCGAGACCCTCGAGGGGCAGAACTCGCTGGGCGAGACGGTCCGCTATCGCTACTACCTCGACCAAAAGCACCAGACCAAGCACTTCTTCAGCCTCAACATCGCCCTGTACGAGCGGGAGTGGATCCACCAGCAGTTGCGGGCGCTGGGGCAGGCCTACCTCGCCACCGGCAAGCCCGAGTACGCCCGCCGCGTCGCCCTGATCCTGGACCGCATGGCGGCAATCTACCCCCACCTGCCAGTCATCAAGGTCGGCGGCACGCCCAACCGCTACTTCCAGTTCGCGCCCAAGCAGCAGCCGCCGTACACGTGGGACGCCGGCAAGTGGGGCTGGCACTACCCGGGGGGCGAACTGCCGGCTGGCGTCATCGAGGCCTACGACATGGTGTACGCCAGCCCCGAGTTCGACCGGCTCTCGGCCGAGCGGGGCTACGACGTGCGCGAGCGTCTCGAGCACGACTTCCTCACCCCGGTCTTCGAAGCCGTCCAGGCCGGCCCGAAGCACATTGACAACTACGTGGCCTACCTGGGCACGGCGGCGAAGATGGGGCGGGTGCTCAACGAGCCCGCGTGGGTGCACTGGGCCTTCGGCTGGATCGCGCAGAATGTCAACGCCGGCTGCTTCTATGACGGCATGTGGCACGAGTCGGCGTCCTATCACTACATGACGACCGCCGGCCTGCGCAACTGCTTCGCCTCCGTCCGGGGCTACTCAGACCCGACCGGCTACACCGACGCCGCCGACGGCCGCCACTTCGAGAACCTCGACCCGGAGCAGGAGTTGCCCTTCTGGGCGCGGGTGCAGCACGCCCCGGAGGTCGTGGACTTCCCCACCGGGTGGTCGCCGCCGGTGCATGATGTCTGGGCGCAAGAACGCCGCTCGGCGCCGCGCGAGAGCACGGCCTCGGCGCTGCTGCCGGGCTTCGGGCAAGCCTCCCTGGGCCGCGGCACGGGCGACAACCAGATGCAGGCCCTCTTGCACTTCTCCGGCGCCTACGGACACAACCATCTCGACAACCTGAGCTTCCAGCTTTGGGCCAAGCAGCGCGAGATGCTCTCGGACATCGGCTACACCTGGTCGGACATCCGCGCCTGGACGAGCAGCACTATCAGCCACAACCTCGTCGCCGTGGACGGTCAGGACCAGGGCGGGCGCCCCACCGACGGCGACCTGCTGTGGTTCTTCCCCGCGACCGGCGGCGTCAGTGTCGTCGAAGCCGACGGCCGCCGCGGCTATTCGCGCCTCGAGGGCGTGGACTGCTACCGCCGGCTGCTCGTCCTCATCCCCGTGTCCGACCAGGACGTCTACGTGGTGGACCTCTTCCGCGCGCGCGGCGGGCTGATGCACGACTGGCTGATGCACGGCGATGCCGATGAGGACATGACGGCCGAATGCAGCCTGCCGCTGGCCGACGGTGTGGCTGACCTCACGAAGCCGCCCGCCGATCTCCCCGCCCTGAAGCCCTCCGCCTCGTATGCGATGCTGCG
>CAZZDO010000607.1:0-2890 GCA_964653205.1 uncultured Armatimonadia bacterium
ATTGTGGATTAACTGTGAAAAATAGGGTCAGACCCTATTTATTTCGTCTGCTCCGCCACCGCCAGCTCCGCCAGCCGCTGCGCCAGGTGCGGCATTTGCGACCCTACTACGATGAACCCGAACCAGCTTACCGCCAGGAACGTCACGTACCAGTGGATCGAGGCCGTCAGCAGGAACACCACCAACCCCATCAGCGCCACGGCCTCCACCAGCGCCAGCCGGATCAGGAAGAGGCTCTGCACCTGCGGCATGTCCTTGACCTGCGCCAGCGGCGGCCCGATCCGGCGCGCCAGCCCCAGGTCCAGCACCGCCACCACCAGCAGGAGGTACGGCAACTGGGTCGGGATGACGGCCTGTGTCACGAGGCCCCGCGTCTCCAGGAAGTACGCGATGCCGCTGTAGAGCAGTGTGCTGGCGAAGAAGGCGAAGCTGAGCACGTACAGCGTCTGCAGGCGGCGCATGAAGGGCGCCATCACGAACCCGCACAACGGGCAGCACTCGCCCATCTTCACTTGCACCGGTTGGTGGCACTTGGGGCAGGTCATGCTTTGAAGTATGAAGGCTGAAGTGTAAAGGATGAAGGCTGGCGTTGGCCGAGCGGTCAGGCAGGGCCAAGGCGGGAGGAAAGGTCGGTTCGACCGACCTCCACCTGCTCGCCTGTCGCCAGGTCTTTGAGTCCCACGATCCCCTTCGCCAGTTCGTCCTCGCCCAGGATGATCGCCTGGGCGAACTGCTCGTTGTCCGCAAAGCGCAACTGCGCCTTCATGGAGCGCCGCCGGTAGTCTAGCTCGGCCTTGACGCCCGCGCGCCGCAGCTCTTGCAGCAGTTTGAGCGCCTCGATCCAGACGGCCTCCCCCAGCGCGACGATGAACACGCCCTCGCGGGCTGGGAAGCCCGCGGTCCCAGTCACGGCCTGTCCGAGCTGTTGGCGAGCGAGGAGGACGCGCTCCAGGCCGATCCCGAGGCCCACGCCCGGCGTAGGCGGCCCGCCGCACTTCTCCACCAGCCCGTCATAGCGCCCGCCGCCGCCGAGGGCCGATTGCGCCCCGATGCCCTCGATCTGGAACTCGAAGGCCGTCTTGGTGTAGTAGTCCAGCCCGCGGACGATGGTGTGGTCAATCTCGTGCGGAATGCCGAGCGCGTCCAGTGCGGCCAGCACGCCGCCCAGGTGGCTCTCGCACTCTTCGCACAACTCCTCGATGAGCTTGGGCGCCGGGGCCATGTAGTCGTGGCAGATCTTGCAGTCCAGCATCCGCAAGGGGTTCTCGACATAGCGCCGCCGGCAGCTCTCGCAGAGCTGCGGGAGGGCGGGAGCGAGCGCCTGCTTGAGCTTGTCCACATACGGCGGCGCGCAGGCCGGGCAGCCGACGGAGTTGATGAGCAGGCTGAGGCCCGTCAGGCCCATCTGCGCGTAGAAGTTCCACGCCAGCGAGATGACTTCGGCGTCCACGGCCGGCTCGGACGAGCCGATGGCCTCGAGACCGAGCTGGTGGTGCTGGCGATAGCGCCCGGCCTGGGGGCGGTCGTAGCGGAAGATGGGGACGATGTAGTACAGCTTCACGAGCCGCTGCTTGTCGGTGCGGTCGAGGTGGTTTTCGAGATAGGCGCGCACGGCCGGGGCGGTGCCTTCGGCGCGCAAGGTCATGCTGCGCCCGCCGCGATCCTCGAAGGTGTACATCTCCTTGGAGGCGATGTCCGTCTCCTGGCCGACCGAGCGCAGGAACAGGTCGGTGTCCTCGAAGACAGGGGTGCGCAACTCGCCGTAGCCGTAGCGGGCGGCGAGTTGACGGAAGCTCTCTTCCACAAAACGCCACTCGGGAGCGACCTCCGGAGTGACGTCCTGGGTGCCAATGGGTCGTTGGTAACGCATGGTAGTGGGGGGCTCCAGGCCAGGCGGAACGAGGCGGGTGCCGCGTAGGTGCGCCGGTCCTCCGGCGCACGGGCGTGTCCGCCGGAGGACCGGCGGGCCTACGCGGTCTCTGCCTCCTGCTCGACCACCAGCTTGCCTTCGGCCGCGGCGATCATGACTTCCCTATAGTATGAGTGGCGCGAGAAGACAAAGAGTTGGTACGAGGCCGCCAGCACCAGCATCATGACGGCGTAGGACAGCCCCAGGCGGGCCAGGGCGGCCAGGATGGCCACGACGGCGATCGCGCCGCCGATGATGGTCAGCGCCTGCACCGAGGCCAGGATGCTGTTGAAGACGAGATCGCTGTGGTCGGCCAGTTGCTGCTGCTGGCGCGCCGTCAGGCGCGGGAAGTGGCCCTTCTGATCCGGCTGGATGTCGGCGGCCAGCGCCAGCCGCTTGGCGAGCTTCTGCGCTCCGGTCCAGTGGCTGTCGAGGCTGAAGCCGATGAGGAACAGGCCTGCGCCGAGGGCCAGCAGGACCTGGAAGCGCCGCTCCAGCCCCATCGGCGTCATCGGCACATCGGCGTTGACCAGCGCGACGGCCAGCAGCGTCAGCACGATGGCCGCGGCGAGCGGGATGATGCCCCACATGAACCAGGCGTGGCGCATCTGGGAGGTCATCTTGAGCAGGCGCGGGTCTTGGGTGGCCATGATTCATCGTCCGGAAATGGCAGTACCGCCGATTTCGGCGGCGGGCTGATTCTATCAGCAAGGCGTGGGCAAGTCAAACTCCAGAGGGCCCGCTGGTCCCGCTCGGGGGGCGGTGGGCGCCGGAGGCGCGGCAGCGCCCCACCCGACAAGGAACGGAGATGTGACGATATGCTAACAATTCGTTAGGGCCATCTTGCTTGACAGGGAGGAATCCCCAGCCTATCATGGAATTCCTTTCCTGCCTGGGAGTGCCCACCAGACACGGTCCAGTCCGGGGTCGCAGCGTAGCAAGCAACGAGGCTCGGCGGGCGCTGGGTGACGAGAAGCTATT
>CAZZDO010000608.1:0-2882 GCA_964653205.1 uncultured Armatimonadia bacterium
CCGCCGATCATGCAGATACCCTCGGCGCTGCCGATCTGGTCGGCGATGACGTCCAGCGCGCGCAGGCCCAGGGGGGACTGGTTGGTGAAGAACTGGATACGCTTGCCCGCGTTGTGGATCTTGCGGTACACGTCGGGCCACTGCGTGATGTCCGGTTGGCCATCGCCCGGCACCCACTGCACGCCCTTGAGGTCGGGGATCTCCAGCAGCGAGTCCAGGTGCGGCAGTTGGCCGATGCCGTCGAGATGATAGAAGGCGTTCGTGAGCCGACGGCAGCTGGCCGCCAATTCGGGCCTCACGAACGCGTCGAACATGGCGGGACTGAGCATGTAGCAGAAGTCGCACTGGAGCATGTAGTACGGCTCCTCGGAGAAGATCTGCGCCCAGGTCGTGTAGCCGGGGTTGGTCGGCTGCAGTACCCGGTTGAACTCGTCGAAGTAATGCCACCACACCTCGTGACCTTCCCACGCCAGCCGGGTGACCTCGTCGGGACTGTCATAGAGGTCGAGTAGCAGCTGCTCTCCCGGCAGGAATGAAGCCGCAATGTCGAGGTTGCCGCCCAGGTCGGTCATGCCGACCTGCACCAGGCCTTGCCAGCGCTCCATGGCCGCCGCCATGAGGTCGCGAATGCGCGTGAACCAGTAGGGCTCACCGGCGGCCGGCGCGAGGTGGAGCGAGGCAATCGGGGTCGGTGTCTGCGGATGGAACCACACCGTGCTCTCGGCGTTGCGGAGCTCACACCCGATGAACGCGGCGGCGACCCCGGGCCCGAAGTTGGGGAAGACGGCCGGGAAGGCGTCGCCGAGATAGCGCTGGGTCCCCAGGTCGTAGTCCCAGCGGTCCACGATCTCTTCAGGTGTCACCGCTGGCCCGTAGAACGAGTGGAAGCCGTAGCCGGGCAGACTCGGCTCCGGCCGACCGGCGTCGTAGCCGCCCACCGTGACGCTGATGATGGGCCGCCCGAGGGTCCCCGCCCACCACTGGCCGTAGCTCTCCTTCGTTTGCCGCCACCGCTGCTCGTCAAAGGCAATACTCACAGGTGTTCTCTCCTTACGGTGTCTCCCGGTTCCGGCGGCCCCGTGCGGCACACCAGACCTCAGCCCAACAGCTTACCCATGTACGCCAGCGACTCCCGCTGGCACTCCGGCATCGCCTTGCTGACAGGTACATCCTCGCGGTGCCACAACTCCAGCGCCGCCCAGCCCTCGTAACCCGTTGCCGTGATCGCCGCTGCAATCGCCGGCAGGTCCAGCGCGCCTTCAGTCAGGGTCTGCGTCGGGACCCTGTCGGCAGTGTGGTTACGGAAATGCAGACCCATGAGTCTGGGGCCGAACTCGGCTATGACCGCCGCCGGGTCGGCCTCGCTGCAATACGCCCAGCCCATGTCGAAGTAGAGGCCCACCAACGCCGGGTCCACGTGGTCGCGGAGAAGCGCCAGTTCGGCCGCGAAGCCGGCCGGGTTGGCGGCGTGGTTGTGCAGTCCGATGGCAACACCCTCGGCGCGCACACGCCTGGCCAGCGCCGTAAAGCGCTCGCCGGCGAGCTTCAGGTTATCCTCGGTCACGAGTTCATGCGCCCCCCAGCCACCCTTGGGTGCGGCGGTGAAGAACACGTAGTCCCCACCCAGCGCCTTCGTCGCGGCGGCGACGGCCACCACCTTGTCCTCATCGGCAGCCGTCCACTCATCGAATAGCGGCCCGCCGGTCGAGGCGCCGCTGAGGGCGATGCCGATTTCGCCCAGGTCCGCGGCGGTGACGCGCGAGGGATCGATCTCGATGCCCTCCGCGCCGCACTCGGCGGCCTGACGGCAGATCGCCGGGCCGTCCAGTTCGGGCAGGCCGACGTTGTACGTGGTGTTCCACGAGAATGAATTGGTGCTAAAGCGGATCATCATTGCCTCCGTCACAGGGTTTCTGCGGCCGCCCTCCGGCCGGCTTGCGACTGGCGCTTCAGGGGCGGGTCAAGGGGCTTCCGGTCTGGTAACTCGCCCCGTACCTTCCCGTAGCGGGACGGATTGCCGGTCTCCCGTGGGTGCCACGGTGGGGTACTCGGTGCACAGCAGATGCAGTGGCGGCTCGTCCTCCTCGATCTCGGGGAAGCGCCCCACCTGCCCGAGGAAGAAGTTGTCGTGGTGGTCATCATTGACCTTGGAGACCTCGCCCACCAGCGCCGTCCCCGTGCCCGGGTCAGCCCAGAACTCGTGATAGAGGCAGGGCGGCAGCGTGATGCTCTCACCGGCTCGCAGGCGGATGATCTCACCGGCCGGGACCTCGTAGCGTCGGCCGTCCACGCTGACCCACACCGGTGTCTCGGCCAGGCTTTCGTCGTCGGCGCGGTTGTAGACCTGGATCATCAAGTCGCCGCCACCCCGGCAGATGATGTCCTCCATCTTGCTGACGTGATAGTGGAAGGGTGTGCGCTGGTCTTCCTCGACGATCAGCAGCTTCTCGCAGTAGGTCTTGGCGTAGCCGCGCGCCGGGTCCGGGTTACCGTTGCGGACGGTGAAGACCACCAACCCCACCTCCGCGAAGCGGCCCTGCCCGAAGTCGGTGATGTCCCAGCCCAACTGGTTGTCACGGATCTCGTCATACTCGGCGCCGGCCGCGCACCAGTCCTCCGCTGACCAGAACGCGAAGGGCGGCAAATGGAAGCCTCTTTTCTCGCAGAAGGCGACACCCCGGCGCAGCAATGCATTGACTTCGGAACGCTTCATGGAGCACCTCGCTCTACATCGATTCCAGCCGCTCGCGCAGGGCCTTGAGGAAGCTCGCCGCCAGCGCCCCGTCAATGAGACGGTGGTCGCAGGACAGCGTCATCGTCAGCGTCGGCACGGCCACGATCTCCGCCCCGCGGAAGACGACCTTGTCCTCAATGCCGCCGAC
>CAZZDO010000609.1:0-2881 GCA_964653205.1 uncultured Armatimonadia bacterium
CTGACCTTCACCCCCTTGCTGCTCGGGCAGATGCACCAACTCACGCTCGACGGCGTGAGCAACGCCTTTCTCGACGGCTTCCAGATCGAGCGCGGCAGCGCCGCGACCGACTACGCCCCGCAGCAGCCCTGCGAAGTCGCGCTCGGCCTGCCCGCGTCGGCCGCCTCCGCCGCGTGCATCCAGTTCACCGACGAGCCGGCGACGATCCGCTATGCCCTCACCGGCGTGCCCGCGGGGAGCATCCTGAAGCTCAAGCAGTTCGACCTCTACGGGGGCGAGACGGCTCTGCCGGAGGTGAGAAACCCCACCGTCGAGGGCAGCGTCAAGCTCGCGCTCCCGGCGGAGCGCCCGCTGGGGACGTTCCGCGTCGAGGCCCATGTCGAGAACGCGCAGGGCGAGACCATCAGCCCGCCCGATGAGGTCGTGCTGCATCGGCTTCGCCGGCCGCGATATTGGGGGAAGAACGCGCCCAATTCCCCCTTTGGTGTTCACACCAACTCCACCACCCGCCACATCCTGATGGCCAAGGCCGTGGGGGCGAACTGGACGCGGCTGCACGACGCCGGGACGCCGTACATCGGCTGGGCGCACCTGGAGGCCGAGCCCGGCCAGTGGACCTTCCGCGACCGGGAACTGCAGCGCTACGGTCAGCACGGGCTGAAGATCCTGGGGCTGCTGTCCACCGCACCGCTGTGGGCGACGTACCAGGACAAGCCGCGCAGCAGCTATTTTGACCGCTACGTCGAGCCGAAGGACTTCAACCAGTTCGGCGCCTACGTCAAGGTCGTTACCGAGCGCTACGACAAGCTTATTGACACCTACGACGTGTGGAACGAGCCGTGGGGCACGGGCTTCTGGTCCATGGGCTGGGACTTTGAGAAGAACGAGTTCAAGCGCAGCCCGACGGCCTCCGAGGACTACACGAAGTTGCAGAAGATGGCCTTCGCGTCAGCCAAGGCTGTGGACCCGAAGTTGACGATCCTGGGGTTCAACAGCTACGGCGCGCAGAACGGCCGCGACTGGACCGCCGACCTGCTCAAGTTCGGCGCGCTGCCGGCCTGTGATGCCTTCTGCTACCACCACTACTCCAGCGCCTACAATGGCTACCCCGGCGATGATGTCGCGAAGGCTCTGACGTACGCCACCGAGCCCATCGTGAAAGAGCAGGGGCGCGTGCCGATGCCCGTCTGGATGACCGAGGGCAGCCCCAACACCTACCAACTGAACAACGGGTTCTACCACTTCACCGAACCGGGCCAGGCGACCGACGACAACTGGGAGATTGGCAACCGCCTGTGCCGCTACATGGTCAGCCTGCTCTCGCAGAACGTGGCGAAGTTCTTCCTGTACACGATGCACGGGCACGGGCCCTACAAACCAGCAGTGTGGGAGTGGACGGTGCTGGTGGAGGATAACGGCTATCTCCACCCCTCCGGCGTGGCCCACGCCCACTGCGCGTGGCTGCTGGAGGACACGAAGTACGTCAAGGTGGTCGAGCCGGCCGAGGGCGTCTACGCGTACCTCTTTGAGGGGAAGGGTCGCGCCGTCGCAGTGCTGTCCACCAGGCCCGAGCACGCGGCGTATGCCGTCCCCGCGGCGAACGGCGTCGAGGCCACGGACCTGTTCGGCAACGGCGTGAAGGCCGGGGAGAAGCTGGGGGACAACCTGGTGTATCTGAACGCGGACAAGATCAGCCGCCTGGAACAGGCCATCGGTCGCGGTCGGTGACCGCTCCCACACTCCACCATGAGGCATCCCATGACCACTCGCGAGCGTTTCGTCAACGTGCTGACCGGCCAGCCGGCCGACCGCGTGCCTTTCATGAAGGTCTTCGGCGGCGACAATGCCATCCTGCCGCACTGGGAGCAGGAGTACCCGGGCCTTCGCGAGTGCATTGACGACCTGCTGCAGTTCGAGGGCGGCTATCGCGGCTGGCGCGTCACGCCGGTGAACATGGACCCCTCACAGCTTCTGCCGGTCGAAGTCCTGGAGGACACGCTCGACAAGCAAATTCGCCGCCGGGGCGACGGGACCGTCGAGATGGTGTACAAGACGGGCGACTACCACCGCCATGATGTCGGCTGGCCGATCAAGACACTGGCCGACTGGCGCGAGTACAAGGCCCGCCACATGCAGCCCGACGATCCCTCGCGCTTCCCGGCCAACTGGCCCGAACTCGTGCAGGAGTACCGGCAGCGCGATTACCCGCTGCAGCTCACCCATCGGGGCGTGTACGGCTTCCCGCGTAACCGCATGGGCGACGAGGCCATGGCGTATGCCTTCTACGACGACCCCGAGTTGATACACGCGATCATGGACGACTACACGGACTTCGCCCTCGCCGTCTATGAGAAGATGGTGGCCGAAGTGGACTTCGACCTGATCGAGTGCTGGGAGGACATGGCGTACCGCAGCGGCTCGCTGATCTCCCCGGCGACCTTCCGGGAGTTCATGACGCCCAACTACCGGAAGCTGCGCCAGTTCGCCGACGCCTACAGCATCCCGATCATCCTCGTGGACAGCGACGGCTACATCGAGGACCTCTCGGAGGTCATGTTCGAGGCCGGTGTGAACGCGATGTACCCGTACGAAGTGCAGTCCGAGAACGACTTCGGGCGCGTGCGCGAGCGCTTCCCGGGGATGGCGGGGGTGGGGTGCCTGAACAAGGAAGCGATGGCGTGGGGCGAGGCGGCCATCGCGGGGGAGATGGAACGGGCGCGGCGGCTGATCGAGGGCGGGCGCTGCATTCCCGGCCCGGACCATTTCGTCCTGTCGAACGTGAGCTTCGCCGCCTACCGCAGCTTCATGGAGCAACTGCGCGAGGTGTGCCTGACGACGACGCCGGGAGTGTAGGCCCTCGTACGGTGTCGCGCGGTGTCCG
>CAZZDO010000610.1:0-2877 GCA_964653205.1 uncultured Armatimonadia bacterium
TAGCAGGAAAGAGGGGGTTTCCGAGTTGCCCGGAAGCGGGTACAATGGCCGGGTTCGGCCAGGGCTGGAAGCGTCTCCCCCCGATGGGAACTGTCTCCGGTGCCCAGGCAACAGTTAGGGCAGCGCACACCGTACCTGCAGGTTTCCGCACACGCCCCTGAGGGTATGCTTGCGGTAGGGCCTCCGGGCGATGGGCCCGGAGTTGTGTGCCGACACTGATCGGAGGGCAATTGCAGATGACACGTTCCAGACGCGCCGGGTTTACGCTCATCGAGCTTCTTGTCGTGATCGCTATCATCGCTATCCTGGCGGCCATCCTTTTCCCGGTTTTCGCACGAGCCCGGGGCAAGGCCCGACAGTCGGCGTGTAGCTCCAACATGAAGCAGATCGCCCTGGCAGTGGTCAGCTACGTGACGGACTACGACGGGCAGATGCCCTACTGGAGCCTGAACCCGCTGGGGCCCGCCACCAACAATTTGACGTGGGACCAGCAGGTCATGCCGTACATGAAGAACTCCGCGATCCTCGTCTGCCCGGACAACAAGTACAACAAAGAGACCAACGACCTCAGCCAAGGCTCGGCCCCCAAGCGTGGCTACGCCCTGCCCCGGTATGTCTCCGGCGTCAACCAGGACGACCCACCCAACGTGGTTGCGACCGTCATGCTGACCGAGAAGGGCGCCTACACACCCGGCACCAAGAGCGACGCGGCGGTCGAGCATCCCGAGCAGGCGGGCAAGAGCGAGAAGTACCCCGCCTCTCCCTACCGCCACAACGGCGGGCTGAACTTCGCCTTCATGGACGGGCACGTGAAGTGGCAGAACTCCAGTTCCGGGCCCTTCGTCAATGACGGCTCCGGCGACGACGCCTGCAATAACCACCCACTCAAGGACGACCGTTATGTGGCTCCGCACAAGAAGGGTCACATGGAGCTGGATGCAGACTGGCCGCTGGGCGCTGACTAGTCCGGCCGCCTAGGCCGGTCGCAGCCACGGGTCACCTGACCAAAGGACAGGCGGCCTCGCCCGTCCGGGCGAGGCCGCTTTCGTATCTGCTGGTGTCCGCCGCCGTGCCATTCAGCACAGGAGCGTCACTGCCATGACACGCCATCGTCGCGCCGGCTTCACGCTCATTGAACTCCTGGTGGTCATCGCCATCATCGCCATACTGGCCTCAATCCTGTTCCCCGTCTTCGCCCGGGCGCGCTCGAAGGCCCGCCAGTCCGCCTGCATGTCCAACCTCCGGCAACTGGGTACCGCTCTGGCCATGTACGCCGACGACTACGACGAGATGCTGCCGCTGTGGTCACTGGTCGGCGGCGCCCCGGACGGGAGCGGCCGCCTCCCCGGCCCGGCCTACACGTGGGACACGCAGCTCTTCCCCTACATGAAGAACACCCAGATTCTCGTCTGCTCGGAGAACCCGTACGGCCGCACGTACCGCTCGTACGCCCTCCCGCGGTACATCAGCGGGCAGGCCCTCGGCGCGATCGGTAATGTGACCGCAACGGTGACGCTGTTTGAAAAAGGCCACTACACACCGGGCACGTGGGAGGATGCGACGGGGGAGAACTTCCACCAATCCACCAGCGCCAGCGCGACGCCGGAGTACTTCCACACTGAGGGCAAGAACTTCCTGTTCCTGGACGGGCACGTGAAGTGGCACAACAAGTCGGCGGGGCCGTTCGCGGACAAGGACGGGCCCAGCGGGGTGGCCGGGCAATGTGAGACCCCCGGCGAGCACCCCGGCGGCGACTGGCCGTCGTAAGGCGGAAGTATGAAGTATGAGGTATGAAGTATGAACGTAAGGCGGGCGCCCCGCCGTCTCTTCATACTTCATACTTCATACTTTGCCTCTCAACACCCACTCCCGCCGTGACCCGCCTCGATCCAGGTACAGTTCGTAGACCTCCCCCGCCTCGGTCGCGACGCGGTACATGTTCCGGTGTCGCCGCCGGTACCATGTCCGCGTCACCTCACCCGCCCCGAAGCCCGCGTCCACCCACGCGCTGAGGATCTCCTTGACGACGTGCCGCTCCCCGCGCCAGGTGAAGGCCACCGGCTCGCGCAGCGTGCCCATACCGTCGCTGAGTTCCACCTGGATGCGCTCGCTGACTAGCTTCATCTTCCGGCACCGCGGACCCCTTCTCCCCCAGCGGCCGCCAACCCCATGGTCGGCGACTACCCACAACCCAACCGGGACACGCCGACAGGCGTGTCCCGGAAGCGTGCACGGTGGGTCGGGGGTGAGCTAGTATCCGGGCGCCATGGTTGTCGCAGTATCTTGCCACGGCCCGTACGTGTTCCAGTCATTGAAGAGGTTCGCGAACGCCAGGCTGCTCTTGACCCACTTCGCGTGGCCGTCAGCCATGCCGATGTTGATGCCCTCGTTATGGATCTCGCGGTAGTAGCCAGCCGAGACCCCGGGCACATAGCCCGCGCAGCTACCATGCGCTTCCTTGAAACCACGCCACCAGCCGCCACCGGCGTTCATCCCGCAGCAGAGGTAGTAGATCTGAGCCGGCATGACAACGTTGCCCAGCTTGACCCCGCCGCTGGTGCCGAAGTTGCAGTTGATGCCGTAGTTGCATTGGATGTTCATGGCGCGAGCCCACGGGAAATAGTGGGCGCAGCCCGCGTTGCCAAGACTGTTGTTCGACGGGCAGAGGAAGATCTGGTTGTTCTTGACGTACGGCATGATCACATGGTACCAAAAGGCGCAGGCATCGTTGGCGCAAGCGACGTACTGTGGGCGGCCGCAGGGCAGCAACTCGTCGTAGTCCTGTGCATACTGCAGGCAGCCCAGCACCATCTGTTTCACGTTCGAAAGACAACTGGTCTGTCGGGCCTTCTCGCGTGCTTTGGCGAAGACCGGGAA
>CAZZDO010000611.1:0-2865 GCA_964653205.1 uncultured Armatimonadia bacterium
TGCCCGAGACGACCGGCTGCTGGGTGGGGAACGAGTTCTTCCCGCAAGCTGCCCAGGAGCCGCCCGCCACGCCCGGTTCCTCACGGGTGCATGTGGATGACGTTACCCGCGCGATCGCTCTCGCGCTGCACCAGACAGCACCCGGCTACGCGCTGGTGCACGTCGTCGGGGCGGACTCGGGGCACCGCTGGGACCTGGACGCAGCGCGGCAAGCGTACGGCTGGAGCCCGCAGTACGCCTTCGGGCCGGACGGCCTGCTCTTCGAGGCGTGACCGGACAAGTGAGCAAGGGCTGGCCTGGCGCTAAGCGAGGAGTGATCGCCGCCCGGTCCTGGGCCGACCTGCCGCGGCGCAGGTGTCTGCTGAGCTGCGATGACCGACGAGCGCGACCCGGCCTGGTTCCTCAGCACCTGGCGCGCGCTGTTGCAGGAGTTGTCCCAACGCACCCGACGCGGCCAGGAACGAGAGGTGTACACAATGCCATCAGACCTGCAGACGACCGCCGAGCTTGCCCGAGGCTACATCGAGGAGCATCTCTTCGACCCCGACGGGCTGATGTACTCGTACATTGACGTGCGCACGGGGCAGCCTTTCGATCCGGAGTATGCCCGCGCAGGGCGCAACCGGCCGGACGCCGGACCGCACACGCCGTGGTCCATCGAGCTGCGACCAGACGCGGACCCGGTGGCCTACTGGTCCTACGAGGACAGCGTCATCACCGCCGGGCTCTACATGGATGGGCTGGTGCTGGAGTCTGAAGCAACGGGCGACGCCGCGCCACTGGACCGCGCCCGGGAGGTCTGGCGCACATACCGGGAGGTCTACTACGCCTCGCAGGTCCACGGCGAGGGGGCCTTCCTGCGTCCCTACGGCGGCCGGGCGGGTGGGTTCCAGGGCCTTAGCCAGTGGGCTGAGCCCCTCGGCACCGACCAGGCCAGTCCGTTCCTGTCCGCTCAATATGCCTTGCTGAAGCACGCCAGCGAGGCGGAACGTGAGGAGATCGCGCGGCTCATCCTGGGCGCCCTGGGGTGGTATGAGCGCCAGGGCTTCCGGTACCTGTACTACAAGTCACTGATCCACGGCTGGGACGCCGAGCCACCGTACTGCACGCCTCATGCCGGGAGCTACTACTTCCCCGCATGTGCCTTCGCCTACAGCCAGACGGGCCACGAGAAGTGGCTGCAGCACATCCGGTCCAGGCTCCCACTCACCACCGGGTCGGGCAAGGCGTTCATGGAGACGTTCATTTGGGGCAGTGACGTGCTGATGCTGAAGGCGCTGCTGGGCTCCGAGTTCGAGGCGCTCTTCCCTCGCGAACTCCAGGCCCGGGGGTGCGCGGAGGCCCTCAATAGTCTCTCGCAGTACGACGAGGCGGGCCTGCCTGCCGGGGTCGACCCGGTCCAGGGCAGGTCGCGGCCCTACAACGTCGTGCAGTTCCTGTGCGGGCTCGCGGCTCTGGGTCACCCGGGCGCCCGGGAGCGTGCGGAGCAGGCGCTGGGCCTGTGGCGTCGCGTGCCGGAGGACTTCACGTTCTTCGCCTTCGAGGACCGAGAGCAGCTTCCCCTGGGGCGGTACATGCAACTCCAGGCCTGCGCCGTGGGCACCCAGTTGGTGGCGTGGTACCGCAACTACTGGCGCTTGCGGTGCACGGAGTAGGCGGCGGCCTTCGAAGCTGGGACTGAGACCTCACGGTTCGAGAGTGTCCGCGACTTCATCGCGGACCATTCGTGAGGCGGTCGCGCACGATCGGGGACGGGAGACGGCGCTGATGCTTTGGATGGTCCTGTGTGTCTTGTTCGGCGCGGGGTTCGGGCACACCATGCGCCACGCGCAAGTGCGGCAGTGTGGCATGGCGTGGGTGGGGGCGTGCAACTACCTGTTCGCGGCGCTGGCCGCGTGGGCGTGGTTGCTGCTGCAGCGCGGCCCGGGACTGACGGGGGAGGCCGCGGTGCTGGGCACCCTGTGCGGCCTGAGCTATGTGGGTGCCTACCTGGCCATGGACCACGCCCTGCGCGCGGCCGGGGTCGGGGTGACCCAGTCCGTCCAGTGGCTGGGCGTGTCGCTGCCGGTGGCGGCCTCGATTTTCCTCTGGCACGAGGTGCCGACGACGATCCAGACGGCGGGGCTGGTCCTGGCCTTCATCTCGCTTCCGCTCCTGGCCTCCGGGCCCAGCGCCCCCGATGCGCCCCGGGCGCGCTGGCGGGCCGCGCTGCTCGCCGGGCTGTTCGTACTCGAAGGGCTGGTGGGCCTCGCCATGAAGGTCTACAGCCTGCGTGTCCCGGCCGGCTCGGAAGTGCCTTACCTGTGCTTCATGTTCAGTGGCGCGGCGGCGGGCAGCATCGTCGTGGCGCTGCGCACGGCGCGGCCGGGGCGGGGCGAGATGACCCACGGCGTGGCGATGGGCGTGGCGAACGTGTTGTGCAACTTCACCTTCCTGCGAGCCCTCGCCCTGCTGCCCGGCACCATCGTCTTCCCCAGCGTGTCCGCGGGCAGCATCGCGCTGAGCGTCGTGCTCGGGGCCCTGCTGTGGCACGAGCGCCACGGCCTGCGCGCTGTGATCGGTCTGGTCCTGGCCGCAGTGGCTCTGGTCGCGATCAACATGTGACCTGCGTCAGCGCCGCTGCTCCAGCAGATAGGTCCTGCCCGCGGTCAACTGCAGGCGGTGCGTGAGGGCTGAGGGGCTCTGCAGATCTCCGGGTGGGTACTCGGCCAGCGCCGCGGGGCGGCGGAGGTGGATCTCCACCTCGCCCGTTTGCATCGGGTGCAGCATCAGCAGGCTGT
The DNA here is from genome assembly GCA_964653205.1 of uncultured Armatimonadia bacterium. Taxonomy (GTDB): domain Bacteria; phylum Armatimonadota; class Zipacnadia; order Zipacnadales; family UBA11051; genus JAJFUB01. The sequence continues at coordinate 2,781 of CAZZDO010000611.1, forward strand.
CATCCGCCGCTACTACGACGCCCGGGGGCGCGACGCGCCAGGCTCCTGCAAAGCGTGCCAGGCGGCTGAGGAGGTCCTTGGAGAG
>CAZZDO010000612.1:0-2846 GCA_964653205.1 uncultured Armatimonadia bacterium
TTCGCGTCGCTGGGGATCAAGCCGGGAGGAAACACGCAGTTCCCGTTCAACCTGTCGGTGCGCAAGCAGGGCGACGACCCGTGGGTGGAGTGGCGCAGCACGGGGAACTGCACGTGGGAAGTGCCGGAGGCGGGGCTGATCCGGTTCGTGAAGTGAGTATGGAGCGCGGACTTTCCAGTCCGCGCAAGTCTTTCGCGGGCTGGAAAGCCCGCGGTCCATAGGACGACAATGACCTCACAACAACGCATGATGGCGGCACTGAACTTCGAGACGCCGGATCGAGTCCCGATGCTGGGGGGCTTCTGGGGCGAATGGGTGCAGATGTGGCGGCGGGAGAAGGGCCTGCCCGACGACGCCAACGCCGATGACTACTACCTCGTGGACGACACCATCGCGGTCGGCGATGAGACGCCGTACCCCACGCGGGCGCGGGAGATTAAGCGCGAGGGGGAGTTCGTCTACACCATTGACGGGTGGGGGCAGACCAAGCGCACGCGGCAGTCGGTCAGCTACTTCTACGAGCAGCTTGAGTTCGCGTACGACGACCGGGGCAACCTGAAGTACGGGGACTTCGACCCGGTGGATTTGCCGCAACGCTACGCGGGCCTCGACGCGCGGATGGCGGCGCTCAAGCAGCGCTATTGCGTCTTCGCCAAGACCGGCGGGCCGTTCATTCGCACGTACTTCATGCGCGGGGAAGTGCCGTACCTGATGGACATGGCGAGCGACCCGACCTTCGCCGCCGAGATCACGATGCGCACGGCGCACCACCTGACAGCCATCGGCGTCGAGGAGTTGCGGCGGTGGGACCTGTACGACACGGGCATCTGGATCTTCGATGACATGGCGTCGGCGCAGAACCCGATGTTCTCGCCGCGGACCGCCGAGCGGGTGCTGGCCCCGGCGTGGGCGCACATGGTGAGCGCCTACAAGGCCGCCGGCGCGGCGAAGGTCGTCCTGCACAGCGACGGTAACATCGGACCGGTGCTCGACATCCTGGTGGATTGCGGCTTTGACGGGATCAACCCCGTGGAGTACCGGGCGGGGCTGGACGCGGTGAAGCTGCGGGCGAAGTACCCGAAGCTGGCGCTGCTGGGCGGGCTCGACAATGTCCACATCCTGCGCGACGGCACGCCCGAGGAGATCCGCGAGCACACGAAGCACATCCTGTCGGCGGGGCCGGGGCTGGCGATCGGGACGCATTCGGTGGGGCCGGACATCCCGGTGCGCAACTGGGACATCATGTTCGAGACGTGGCAGGAGTGTGAAAAATAGGGTCAGACCCTAATTCTAGATAGGGTCAGACCCTATTTATTGAGGAGGCCTATCATGGTCGAGCGACTTGTTCTCCTGACGGCTGTAGCCCTTGTGGTTGCGGCCTCGGCCCAGGCTGAAGGCGCGTGGCAGATCGGCAAGCCCATCGTGACCTACTGGGCCGGGCCGGACATGACGGACGCCACGGCGCAGCAGATGGCCGAGGGCAACTTCAATGTCGTGTGGTGCAACGAGAAGCAGCTGGACACCGTGCAGGCGCATGGCTTGCGGGGGATGCTGCACGAGGGGCTGCTCAACCCCGCGGTGCTGGGCGACCCGGCGAAGAAGGCGGAACTCGACAAGCTGATCGCGCGCGTGAAGGGCCACCCGGCCATGTACGCGTACTTCATCGGCGACGAGCCCAACGCCGCACGCTTCCCCGACATCGGCAAGCTCTTCGCGTACCTGCGCGAAAAGGACCCCGCGCACCTGGCCTACATCAACCTCTTCCCGACGTACGCGAGCAACGAGCAGCTCGGCAACAAGGGCGATGTCGTCACCGCGTACAAGGAGCACCTGCAGCAGTTCGTGGACGTCGTCAAGCCCGAGTTGATCAGCTACGACCACTACCACTTCGCGGTCGGCGGGGACAACGGGCAGTACTTCCTGAACATCGCGCTGATTCGCGAGGCGGCGCTGCAGGCGGGCGTGCCGTTCCTGAACATCGTCCAGGCATGCACGTGGCACCCCTCCATGCGCATCCCGCACACGAACGAGGTGCGGTGGCTGGTGAACACCTCGCTGGCGTACGGGGCGCAGGGCATCTCGTACTATGTCTACTGCCACCCCGGGCACCTGGGGGCCCTCGCCACGCCCGACGGCCAGCCGACGCCACTGTACCATGGCCTGACGAACGTGAACCGGGACTTCGTGGCCATCGCGGCGGAACTGCAGGGGCTGACGTCGCTGGGGGCGTATCACGCGAACATGGAGAAGCTGCCGCTGGGGGCGGTGGCGTTGCCGGCGGAGGCGCCGCTGCGGGTGGGCGAGGGGGTGCCGGTGCTCATCGGCAACTTCGGAGCGCAGGGCGGGGCGGCGACGCACTTCGCCGTCGTGAATCTCGACTACAACAAGAACATCGAGGTCGGCCTCGTCGCCGCGGGGACGCTGGAGGGCTTCAACCCGGCGAGCGGGCGGTGGGCGCCGCTCAACCGATCGTCCCTGCGGCTGAAGGCGGGAGCGATCAAGTTGCTGCGTCTCAGCCGGTAACGCCAGGAGAACCTCATGCGGAAGAACACCTCGAAGCTCAGCCCGATGCAGTACATTGACCGACTCTACGAGCAGAACGAGCCGGCGCTGGCCTTCAACGCGACCACCGTGGACGAATGGAAGAAGTGGCGGCGGAAGTTGAAGGCGAAGGTGTGGGAACTGCTCGGGGGGATGGATGACGCGAGGTGCGACCTGAACCTGCGCGTCCTCGAGCGCCAGCAGATGGACGGGTACGTGCGCGAGAAGGTCGTGTACAGCTCGCGGCCGGAGATGGTCGTGCCGGCGTGGGTGCTGGTGCCGGACGGCGTCCCACCCCCCGGCCC
>CAZZDO010000613.1:0-2845 GCA_964653205.1 uncultured Armatimonadia bacterium
GCGCGGCAGAAACGGAGTAGCACATGCGGCAACTCAAATGGACGCGTCACGAGGACCTCGCCGTGCGGCTGGGTTGCGACGTGCGGCGCGAGGAGTTCCTCGACCACATGACGTTCCAGCGCAACGACCGCCCGCTCTTCACCGAGCCCTTCGGCCCCATCATCGGCCTGAAGGAGGAGTGGGAAGAGCAGGGCGCGACCCCGGAGGAACTGGACCTGTCGGCGTTCCGGTATCGCTGCCCGATGCGGGGTAGTCTGCCCGTGGCGACCGGCTGGCACGGCGAGGCGACAAGCGAGGTGCTCGAAGACAACGAGCGCTTCCTGATCACGCGCGACGCTCTGGGCCGAACCATGAAGCTGGCGCGCAACGTCTCCACACTTCCTTTGCCGCTGGACTGGCCGGTCAAGAACATGGACGACTGGCGGCGGATCAAGCCCCAGTACGAGTTCACGGTCGAGCGCCTCGCGGGGAACTGGCAGCGGATCGCTCATGAGCACCTCGACGCCGGCCGCGCTGTTGTCGTGGGCATCCCCGGCGGCTACGACGAGCCTCGGCAGTTGATGGGTGATGAGGCGGTCTGCATGGCCTTCGTGGAACAGCCCGAACTCATCCGCGACATTCTGCAGACCATCGGTGACACGGCGGTGCGGGTGCTGGACACGGTCTCGGCCGCAGTGACCGTGGACATCCTGAGCGTCCACGAGGACATGGCGGGGCGCAGCGGCCCGATGGTCGGTCCAGCGCATGTGCGGGAGTTCATCGCGCCGTACTACCGCCGGGTGTGGAACATGCTGGCCGACCGTGGCGCGCGGCTTTTCGACCAGGACTCCGATGGCAACATGAACCCGGTCATCGAGGCTTTCCTGGACGCCGGGGTCAACTGCATGCACCCGATGGAGCCAGCGGCGGGCATGGACGTGGTCGCGATCCGTGAGCGGTACGGGAAGCGCCTGGCGTTCGAGGGTGGGATCGACAAGCACGTCATCCGCCGCTCGCGCGAGGAGATAGATGCTGAACTGGAGTACAAGCTCCCCCCAATGCTGGCAACGGGTGGGTGCCTCCTGGGTCTGGACCACCGCATTCCCAACGGGACGCCGATGGCGAACTACCGGTACTACATCCGGAAGGTGTGGGAGATACTGGAAGACCACTAGAGGCGTCGTGCATCGCTCAGGCACGTCTTTGCCCGTAGGTCGACAGCACTACGATCCAGTCGCCGGGAGAACACTCCAGCAGAATGCAGTCGGTGACGATTGCGACCGAGTTTCGAGAGACCGCAAATGCAACATCGGCCCCCCGAGGGCTGAGCGGAGGTACCCCATGACTACCCCCACACGCCCCACCGCCCTCGTCACCGGCGCCAGCCGCGGCATCGGCCGCGGGATTGCCCTGGCCCTGGCCGAGGCCGGGTACGACGTCGGTGTCAACTACGCGTCCAGCGAAACGGAGGCGCTGGCGGTCGCGGACGCCTGCCGCGCCGCTGGAGCGCAGGCCGACGCACTGCCCGCTGATGTAGGTGACACCCCCGCCCTGCACGGTCTCTTCGCGGCCTTCCTGGAGCGGTTCGGCCATCTCGACCTGCTCGTCAACAACGCAGGTATCGGGCTGAAGGTCCCGTTTCTGGAGACCAGCGAGGACCAGTACGACCGCGTGATGGACGTCAACCTGCGGGCGGTGTTCTTCGGCACGCAGATGGCGGCCCGGGCCATGATCGCCCGCGGACGGGGCGGGGTCATCATCAACAACACCTCCATTCACCGGGAAATCCAGTACCCCAACACCAGCGTCTATGGCCCGGCGAAGGCGGCGCTGGAGAAGTTCACGCGGCATGCCGCGCTGGAGCTGGCGCCCTACGGCATCCGGGTGAATGCCGTGGCGCCGGGGGCGACGATCACCCGGGAGGGCCTCGAAGCCGATCCCCACTGGCGGTTGGTGTGCAGCCGCATCCCGCTGGGCCGTCACGGCTTACCAGAGGATGTGGCGCGGGCGGTGGTGTTCCTGGCCTCCGAGGAGGCCTCGTACATCACGGGGGCCAGCCTGACCATTGATGGAGGGGCGGTGTTGCCCGCGGGTCTGCTCAGTCCGTACACGCCGGGGCCGGTAACTGACGGCTGACATGCCGCTGTACACCAGCGCGTGCCGAGGGCTGTCCAGCCACCCGGGCACGTGCGCCTTCGTCGCCGAGACGCCCCATCACCGGGCCCAGGATCCCGCGGGTCTGGCCCCGGTGCCCGGCGACGCTGGCGAAGTGGCGGACGTCTCGCGGGGGAAGAGAAGGGAGAGGCTTCATGCGCGTTCTCATCACGGGCGCAGCCGGCCGCCTGGGGCGCCGACTCACCCAGAAGCTCGAGCAGGACCACGGGCTGCTGCTGGGTGACATCAACCCTCTGGATGATCCGCGTTACCGCGCGCTGGATGTCCGCGATCCGGAGGCCGCGCGGGACGCTGTTCGTGGCGCCGAGGCCGTTGTTCACATGGCCATCCTGGACTGGCCGGTGTGCGGTGCGGAAGAAGCCCTGCGGTATGCGGCTCCGGCGCTGCAAGTGCATGTCCTGGGCACCCAGAACATGCTGCAGGCCGCCTGGGAAAGCGGGGTCCGCCAGTTCGTGTACATCAGTTCGGTGAGCGCGGTGGATGCTCTGTCGCCCCAGACGAGGATCGGCTCCGACACCCGCCACTACAGCAACGCCATCTACGGCCTGACCAAGGGCTTCGGCGAGGACCTCTGCCGCATGTACCACCATAGCGTCGGCCTCCCGGTGGCGATTCTGAGGCTGGGGACCCTCTACATGCCCGAGACGACCGGCTGCTGGGTGGGGAACGAGTTCTTCCCGCAAGCTGCCCA
>CAZZDO010000614.1:0-2826 GCA_964653205.1 uncultured Armatimonadia bacterium
CGGGTTCGTCCTCGAACCCACACTCCTTGCGGGTTCGAGGACGAACCCGCCTACGCGCCCCCTTCCCCTCCTCACGCGGTCTCGGGGTTTCTCAACTCCCCCACGGCCTCGACCATCGCCCGGAAGTTCTCCGGCGGAATCGGCGGGTTGATCTCGCTCGAACTCGCCACGATCATCCCCCCCGTCCGTAGCGCCTCCGTCTCGATGATGTGCCGCCGCACCTCGGCCCGCACCTGTTCGGGCGTGCCCCGTTCCATCAGGTCCACCCCGTCTACGCCGCCCGACCACACCATCTGCGGCCAGGCCTGCTTCAGCCCCACGATCTCCATCCCCACCCCCGGCTCCAGGCAATAGAACCCGTCCACGCCGCACGCCATCAGATCGGGGACCGCCTTCCGGTAGTTGCCATCGCTGTGATACAGCACCTTCACCCCCGCCTCATGCCAGACCGCCGTCAGCTCCTCCACGTACGGGTAGTGATACCGCGCCAGGAAATCCGGCGGGAAGATGGGGCCCTGCTTGGTGGCGAAGTCCTCGGCGATGAGGATGACCGGCGACAGGTCGCGATCCGCCACGGCCCGCGCCCACGCAATCTGCCGCCCGGCGCTCACCCGCATGTACTCGGCGAACACCTCGGGGTAGTCGTACACGAAGTACGTGAACAGCTCCAACCCCATGCTGTCGAACGCTCCGCAGAAGCCCGTGCCGTGGTACTTGAGCAGCACCGTCTCGCCGATCTTCGCCTGCAGCTCCTGCGCGTACTGCCGGTAGTTCGCCCGTTCCCGCGCGGCCTCGAAGGGCGCGTTCGCCGTCCCCTCCGTCGCGCGAATTAGCCAGTCCCGCGCCCCCTCCGCCGTGTCGAACGGCCGGCCCACCCGCCACGTCGTCCAGTTGTCCTTCTGATAGACGAACCCGTCGGACGTCGTGTAGCGCTCCGTCCCTCGCGGTGCGACCGGCGGCATGATGAGGTCCGTGGTCTGGCGGATCACCGCGCAAATGTCGTCCACGGTGTAGTCAAAGCCCGCGATTGCCCTGCCCGTCCAGTCCGCGATGACGCGGGGGTTGTAGCTGAGCTGCTCGAGGATCGGCACCCGGTCCACCGGCTGGAGGTTCAGCGCCGCCTCCACCCGCTCCCGCTTGGTCATCACGTCAGTCTCGAAGAGCCGTTCCATGGTCCGTCCCTCCCGTCTATGGGGCACAGCGCGTCCTGTCACTGCGCCGCCAACACGGCGATTCCTGCTGTTCCCGAAAGGAGTCGCTGCAGATGTACAAGGAATCCGGACGGTACTTGTCGAAATCTTAACTCGACAGCCGCCGTTCGGGAGCGTAGACTCTCATCAGACGCCGCGCACACCCACCCACTCAGGAGGTGGTGCCTCGACACGTAACCCACGGGCCACGCACCATCGCAGCCACTATCGCGGCAGGTCGGGCCGGGGCGGGCGACCTGCAAATCGGAGCCACCTGATGCAGCCTGCACGTGTCAAGCGCACGTACGTTCTGGATACGAGCGTCCTGATCCACGACCCTGACGCCCTCCAGAGCTTCCAGGAACACGATCTCGTCTTGCCGTATGTTGTCATTCACGAGGTGGACGGCCTGCGCCGTTCCCCCAACGGCCGGGGCGCCGCCGCCAGTCAGGTCGTGCGCCACCTCGAGGAACTGCGCCTCAAGCAGCCCACCCTCCGCGACGTACCCCTCAACGACGAGGGCGGCCTGCTCTCCGTCTACGTCCCCGAGGGCATCGCGCTGCCCCCGGCCGAAGATGTCCCCAAGTCCCTCCGCGACGACCTCGTCATCGCCTGCGCCCGCGAGATCTCCGCTGTGCGCGAGGACGTCATCATCGTCTCTAAGGACCTCGGCCTGCGCGTGAAGGCCTCGGCCCACGGCCTGACGGCCCAGGACTACCGCCGCAGCAAGGTCGTGCAGGCCGATTACGCCTACACCGGCCTGCGCCCCGGCGTCCTCGAGATCCCCGCCGAGCATGGGCAGGACTTGCACACCGACAGCGTGCCGACGCCCGAAGGGCTGATGGAGAACGAGTTCTGCACCATCGTCCTCGAAGGTCATCCCTCGGCCGGGCAGTTCCTGTGCCGCAACAAGCAGGGCCAGCTCCACCTCGTGCCCACCAAGTGGCGCAGCATCCAGGGCATCAAGCCCCTGGACGACCACCAGCGCATGGCCCTCGATGTCCTGCTGGATGAAGACGTGCGCTGCGTGGCGCTCATCGGCGTGGCGGGCGGGGGCAAGACGCTCCTCGCCCTGGCCGCCGGCTTGGAGATGGTGGAGGCCCACGAGTACGAGAGCATTCTGGCCATCAAACCGATCATCCCGGTCGGCGGGCGTGACATTGGCTACCTCAAGGGCGACAAGGACGACAAGCTCTACTCCTGGCTCATGCCCATTTTCGACAACCTCCGGGTACTGCAGATGTACCGCAAGCACCCCCTGGACTCCGAGATGTTGCGCGAGTCCGGGCAACTGCAGATGGAGTCGATCACCTACCTGCGCGGCCGCACCCTGCACGGCTACTGGGTCATCCTCGACGAGATGCAGAACACCACGCCCCTGGAAGCCACCACGGCGCTCTCGCGTATCGGTGAGCGCACCAAGTGCGTCCTGCTGGCCGACCCGTCGCAGATTGACAATCCCTACGTGGACGCCCAGTCCTGTGGTGCCGCTTTCGCCGTCAATAAGCTCCAGAACCACCCCATGTTCGCCGCCGTGCCCATGACCGTCTCGCAGCGCTCGCCGTTCGCGCAACTGGTCACCGACCGCATGCGACAGACCACCCCGACCGCCTGACGGCCCGGCCCCGGAGGTGCT
>CAZZDO010000615.1:0-2825 GCA_964653205.1 uncultured Armatimonadia bacterium
TGGCGATGCGGATATCGGGCATGTGTCTCTCCGTAGGAGCGCCGGCTTCCAGCCGGCACGGTGGTCATTGAGGCTCGTGTGGCGGCGGTGCCGTCTCCCCCGGCAGCCACCCCTTCTTCCGCCCCACCGCGATGTAGATCAGCCCCCCGATGAACTGCGTCAGGCACACCACCAGCACCCAGATCAGCTTGTCATTGGGGTCCTTGAACTCCCGCTTCACCACGTCCACCAGCGCCAGCACCCACACCACCACCGAGCCGATCATGAACATGATGAACGCCCCGTAGCAGGCGAACATGAAGTACATCATCAGCGCTACGCCAATCGCCGGGCCGCTGCCGGAGTTGTCCATGGGGTGATTATACTGTGGCAGACGCGGAGCGGCAACGGCGAACGGCGACCTACCCCGCCCTTCGGGCACCCCTCCCCACAGGGGAGGGGTAAAGGCGTCTCACGGCCAATATACTTGCCATGGAGAAGATCCGCGTCGGGATGATCGGCTGCGACTTGCACGCCCTGTACTATGCCACGCTCATGGCCGAGCATGACCCGCTCGTGCTGCGCGGCGATGGGATGGGCCAGGACCGCGGGCAGGCCGCGTTCTTCTACCACTACACCCACTACAACGACCCCCGCACGCTGACCGCGCCCAGGGTCTGGGAGTTCGAGATCGTCAAGTGCTGGGATCCCGTGCGGGAGAATGCCCTGGCCGTGCAGCGCATCTTCGGCGCGCAGGTGTGCGACGACTTCGCCGACTGCTCCGACGGCGTGGACCTCGTCTTCATCCCCGACTGCAACGGCGACGGCTCGACCCACCTGGAGCTGGCCACCCCCGGCCTGACCAAGGGCGTGCCGACCTTCGTGGACAAGCCCCTCGCCTACGAGTACCGCGACGCCAAGGCGATCCTGGATTTGGGGGAAGCGCACGGGGCGCCCGTCATGTCCATCTCCATCCTGCGCGCGGTGCCGCAGGGGCGGTGGTTCCACGACCGGCTGCAGGAGGTGTGGCCGGTGGGCTATGGCTCGATCAAGGGCGGCGGGGCGAGCATGGCCGGGCACATCCACGCGATCAGCCTCGCGCAGGCCGTCTTCGGCCCCGGCGTCGTGGCCGTCGAGGCGATGGGGCCTAACGAGCTGTCGTACCTGCACCTGGACTACGGCGACAACCCCGAGCGGCCCTCCCATGGCGTGATGCTCAACTGCGACGCCGGGCCGACGTGGCACTGCTCGTTCTATGTCAGCGCGTTCGGCGGGCAGGGGGCGATCCATTCGGGCAACATCGGGGACTTCGAGTTCCCCGAGGGCGCCGGGGAGATCCTGCGGCGCGTCGTGCGCATGGTGCGCGAGGGGAAAGCCACCGAGCCGCGCGCGGAGATGCTCGAGAACATCGCCGTCGCGACCGCGGCCCGCCTCGCGCAGCGAGAAGGACGACGGGTGCGGCTGGAGGAAGTGACGGAAGGCTGACGGCGGGAACGGTGCGGCGGGAACAGGGAACGAGGAGCGACCATGAAGCGACTGCACTGGCTGGTACTGCTGACCATTCTGTGGGCTGCTAGTCTGGTCTGGGGCGCCGGGACGGCCCTGGCCGATGGCACGTGTCTGCTGTCGGCGACGGCGCCGGGGGCCTATGCCGTGCGCTATTGGCCCGACCGCATCGTGCTGACCTACGACGCGAAGGACGCCGTGGCCGTCACGGTGCACCTGCCGCAGGCCGCCAAGTGGGCGCGGCTGGATGAGGAGAAGCTGCCGGCGGGCAAGTTGGTCTGGGACGCAAAGGCCGGCTGCGTGACGGTGCAGCTGCCGGCCGGCAGCCATGCGGTCCATGTGGCCTGGGCGGGCGCGTTCCAGAAGTCGCCCAAGGAGCAGGCCATCCCGGTGCTGATTGACGGCAAGAAGGCCGGGACAATCATCGCGCGCTTCACGCTGGAGAAGATGACGGCCGAGGGGTCGGTGCCGGCGCAAGTGGCGCTGATGCGGGCGAGCCTGAAGCTGAAGGAGAAGGCCGACGTCAAGCCGGTGCTGACGGTCGGGTCGGTCATCCTGGACCAGTGGCAGGCCCAGGGGGAGCGCCTGACCACGGATCGCAGCGTGCCGACGGCGGAGACCCTGCCGCTAGGTCTGACCGTGGCCAGCTACAACCTGCCGGCCTCGCCCATCGAGGCGATCGTGCTGGAGACGGCGCAGGCGGCGCTGGAGCCCAGGCGGCTGGCAGCCATGCCCGACCAGGGCATCATCGTCGAGGCGGAGGCCTTCACCGGTGAGGGACTGGGGAAGGTGGACATCTCCGAGAAGCACTTCCAGACTCACGGCGGCAAGAGCGTCTTCAACAACGCCGGGAACGGGCACTGGCTGGAGTACAAGTTCACCGTCGTGCAGGCGGGGACCTATGACCTGTACGCGCGGGCCGCAACGCAGGAGCCGGCGGACCTGCGCTCGATTACCCTCGACGGCCAGACGCCGGCCGGGCTGGGGCTGATCCGCTTTCCCGGCACCGGCGGGTGGGGCTACAGCGCCGAGGAATGGGCGGCCCTGCAGTTGACCGGTCTGGACAAGGCGCCGTCGCTGAAGCTGTCGGCCGGGGAGCACACGCTGCGCCTCACCGGCGAAGCCAACACCCATCTGAACCTGGACTACTTATTGATGACGCCCCGGTAGCTTGCGGGAGATGTCCGCGAACGGAAGGGCCGGGGCCCACACGCCCGGCAGGAAGTTGGCCGGTCGAAAGCGAACTATTTCTGCGATAGGGTTTGAACGACTTCGATAGGAGGACAGACCATGCGCAAAGGCTTCACACTGATTGAGCTGTTGGTCGTCATCGCGATCAT
>CAZZDO010000616.1:0-2789 GCA_964653205.1 uncultured Armatimonadia bacterium
ATCACAAGGAGCACAACATGGCCCAGACAACGAACCTCAACACCGACGTCGCCGTCGTGGGTGGTGGGCTGGCCGGCGTGTGCGCCGCCATCGCCGCGGCCCGGCACGGCGCGCAGGTCATCCTTGTCCAGGACCGCCCGGTCCTCGGCGGCAACACCTCCTCGGAGATCCAGGTCCACGCCACCGGCGCGGATTGCTCCGGCGGCCGGCCCCATGCCCGGGAGGGCGGCATCCTCGAAGAGATGCGCCTCGCCGAAGCCGTCCGCAACCCCCAGCGCTGCGGCCAGGTCTGGGACCTCGTCCTGTGGGAATGGGCCACGCGCGAACCCAACCTCACGCTCCTCCTCAACACCATCTGCACCGGCGCAAGGGTGGAGGGGCCGAATACGTCGGAGGGCGCTAGCCCGGAGACGTATCCGGCCCCCGCCGGGCCGGATGCAGCCCCGCGCAACGACAGCGGGCCTGCATGCGGCCCCTCCGCGTCTCCCGGCCCCCCCATCCGCTCTATCACCGCCCAGCGCCAGAGCACCGAAGACCTCTTCGAAATCACCGCCCGCGTCTTCATTGACTGCAGCGGCGACGGCCGCCTCGCCGCCGAAGCCGGGGCCGGCTTCATGATCGGCCGCGAAGGGAAGGACGCCTTCGGCGAACCCGACGCCGAAGGCCCCGACCACAAGACCATGGGCTGCAGCCTCATGTTCATCGCCAAAGACATGGGCGTGCCGGTGCCCTTCGTCGCCCCGCCGTGGGCCGTCAAGTTCACCGAGGACATGCTGCCCCATCGCGGCCACGGGGAACTGTCGCACGGCCACTGGTGGATCGAGTACGGTGGCGAGCTGGATGTCATCAAGGACTATGAGGCCATCCGCGACCACCTGCTCGCCTGCCTGATGGGCCTGTGGGATCACGTGAAGAACGGTGGCCGCCACGGCGCGGAGAACTGGGCGCTCACCTGGTTCGCCTTCGTCCCCGGCAAGCGCGAGAGCCGCCGCATCATCGGCGAACACATCCTCACGGAAGTGGACCTGCTGGAGCTGCGCCAGTTCCCCGACGCCGTCGCCCACGGCGGCTGGTCCATTGACACCCACCCGCCCGGCGGCATCCACTCGCCCGAGCCGCCCAGCAAGCACCTGAACACGCCTGATGTCTACGGCATTCCGCTTAGCTGCCTCATCTCCCGCGACCGGCCCAACCTCATGATGGCGGGCCGCTGCCATTCGGCCACCCACATGGCGATGGCCTCGAACCGCGTGGCGGCCACGGGCGCGGCGATGGGCCAGGCCGCCGGCACCGCCGCCGCGCTCGCCCTCCAACACGACTGCCTCCCGAAGGCAATCGCCGAAGCCCACGCGACGGAGTTGCAGCAGACGCTCCTGCGCGACGACCAGTTCATCCCGAACGTGGCCAACGACGACCCGCTCGACCTCGCCCGCCAGGCCACGGTCACGGCGAGCAGCGCCGCCCCCGACGCCGCCCCCACGAAGGTCACTGATGGCGTCACTCGCCTCCGCGACGGCGACCTCCACCAGTGGGTCTCGGCCGAAGGCGCGGCGCTCCCGCAGTGGCTGCAGCTCGACTGGTCCAGCCCGATCACACTGCGCGAGCTGCACCTCACCTTCGACAGCGGCTTCGCCCGGCCGCTGACGCTCACGCAAAGCGACAGCTTCAACTCGCGCGTCGTGCGCGGCCCGCAGCCGGAGATCGTGAGCGACTACGTCATCGAGGCGCAGCAGAACGGGGAGTGGACGGAGATCGCGCGCGTCACGGGCAACATCCAGCGCAAGGTGGTGCACTGCGTCGAGCCGCTGGCCGTCCAGGCCCTCCGTCTCGTCGCCAACCGCACCCACGGCGCCCCGCAAGCCCGGGTCTATGAGGTGCGCGTGTACGGGTAGGGCCCGTCCTTGCCGGTAGAGCGGGCACAAGCCCCCGGCTGCGCTCCGCACGGTAGGCAGGACTGCGGCGCACGACGGGGAAGTTGTCCTGGCATTGCCAACACCGGCACATGCACTGACCAAGAGGGATGTGACACAATGAGCAAGATCGGTTTGCAGTTGATCGTCTACGGCGGGCGGCAGAATGACGACCTCGCCGGCGTGCTGGCGGAAGTGAAGGAGGTCGGCTACGACGGGGCCGAGACCGGCGCGATGTACCCGGCCCTGGGCGCCGACGCCGTCATCGCCACCTTCAAGGACGCCGGCCTGGCCCTCACGGGCATCCACTGCGGCTATGGCGACATGGCCGACGCGGCGAAGGTCAAGGACCACATCGCCTTCTTGCAGGCCGCCGGCTCGCGCTTCTTGATCTGCTCGGGCGTGGCCGACAACAACAGCATCGCCGGCTATGAAGCCTCGGCCGACACCTTCAACCAGGTCGGCCAGATGTGCAAGGATGCCGGCCTCGTCTTCTGCTACCACAACCACGCCTGGGAGTTCAAGCCGCTGGAAGAGGGCAAGCAGGGCATCTACACGCTGATCGAGCGCACCTGCCCCGAAGTCGTCAAGCTCAACATTGACGTCTTCTGGGTGCACATCGGCGGCGCGAACCCGGCCGAGTTCATCGCCAAGTACTCCGACCGCGCCGGCTACTACCACTTCAAGGACGGCCAGAAGACCGCCGACGGCCAGACCTTCCTGGAGCTGGGCCAGGGCGACGTGGACCTCGTCGGCGCCAAGAACGAGGCCCTCAAGCACCCGCTGGACTGGATCGTCTGCGAACAGGACCGCAGCGAACTGGAGCCCAAGGTCTCGATCAAGCAGAGCTTCGACTATCTCAAGAGCATCGGGCTGTAG
>CAZZDO010000617.1:0-2777 GCA_964653205.1 uncultured Armatimonadia bacterium
GGAGGGGGTCTGGCCGGTGAACCAGCGGGTGACGATGTCGGCGATGACGGCGGCGATAAGAGCCGTCCCGTAGGTCAGGGGGGAGAACTCGCGTTGCAGCTCCTCCAGCGTGAAGATGAAGCCCGCCAGCGGGGCGTTGAACGCCGCCGCCAGCCCGGCGCCCGCGCCGGCCGCGATGAGCTGCCCCTGCGACCGCCGCGGCAGGTGCAGCCAGTTGGCCACCGCCTTGGCCACCGCCGCACCCATCTGCACCGTCGGCCCCTCGCGCCCCAGCGAGAGCCCGGCCCCGATGGCCAGCACGCCCCCGAAGAACTTCACGGGCAGCAGCCGCGCCCAGTCCATCACCCGCACGTGCATCAGCGTCCCCTTGACGTGCGGGATGCCGCTGCCCGCCGCCTCCGGGGCGTATTTCTGGGTCAGCCAGCCCGCCAGCCCGGCCGCCAGGGCGCACACCAGTGGCATGATCACGTAGGCCGGCAGCGGCAGGCTACTGACGACGTGCAGCAGCGCCGTGCGTGCGCCCTCGGCCAGCACCAGCATCTTCTGGAAGAGCACGGCCGCGGCGCCGGCGCCCAGGCCGACTACCGCGGCGCGCAGGAACTGGTAGCGTCGGTGCTCGTGCAGCACCATGCGCCAGCGCTGGTGTCGGTGCGGCTTTAGCGGCACACGGCGGACTGAACGAGGGTGATGCGGGCCGGCCTCAGGGCCTTCAGGGGTCGTAGGTGCATCATTGGACACGGTAGGAACTGCCCTCAACATCGCGGTACGGTACGGCCAGCACGGGAAAGCACTACTATGCCACACTTGGGCAGGTATGGCAACTGCAGCGCACATCGGCGATCGGGCGGGGCCACGCCCACGCATCGGTGCGCCGACCCCCTGTAACCGGCTGCCGTTTTGTGGTATCATCCTTCTCACGAAGAATCCCCCTGCGGGCCGGCTTTGCCGGTCTGCAACACTTTGCCCGGGACGTTCATGGCTCAGACTATTCCCGACAACATTCCGCAGGAGCGCGTTCGCAACTTCTGCATCGTCGCCCACATTGACCACGGCAAGTCCACGCTGGCGGACCGTCTGCTCGAGGCCTGCCATGCTGTGTCTGAGCGCGAGATGCGGGCCCAGGTCCTCGACTCGATGGACCTGGAGCGCGAGCGCGGCATCACCATCAAGGCCTCCGCCGTGCGCCTGCTCTATGAGGCCCAGGACGGGCAGACGTACCTGCTCAATCTCATTGACACCCCCGGACATGTGGACTTCTCGTATGAAGTCAGCCGCGCCCTGCACGCGTGCGAGGGCGCCGTGCTGCTCGTGGATGTCTCCCAGGGCGTCGAGGCCCAGACCGTCGCCAACGTCTACCTCGCCGTCAACGAGGGTCTGGAGATCATCCCGGCGGTCAACAAGGTGGACCTGGCGAACTTTGAGCCTGACCTGGCCCTGGGCGAGATGGAGACGCTGTTCGGCTTCGACCGGGAGACCGTGCTGTTCACCAGTGGGAAGAGCGGCGCGGGGGTGCCGGAGCTGCTCGAGGCGATCGTGCAACGCGTCCCGGCCCCGCAAGGCGACCCGACCGACTCGCTCAAGGCCCTGATCTTCGACTCCAAGTTCGACCCGCACCGCGGCGCGTACGCCTACCTCCGCGTCTTTGAGGGGTCCGTCAAACCCGGCGACGACATCTGCATGATGGCCAATGGCCACGAGTTCACCGTGACCGAGGTCGGCGTCTTCGCGCCGCAGATGCAGCAGGTGAAGGAACTGCAGGCCGGGCACGTGGGCTATCTCGCGGCCAGCATCAAGACCGTGGCCGACTGCCGCGTCGGCGACACCATCACCTCGGCCGAGAACCCCGCCCATGAGGCCTTGCCCGGCTACCGCGAGCCGCAACCGATGGTCTACTGCGGCCTGTACCCGTCCGACAACGCGGACTACCAGAACCTCAAGGATGCGCTGGAGAAGTTCTCGCTCAACGACGCCAGCCTGCACTATGAGCCGGAAACGTCAGCGGCGCTGGGCTTCGGCTTCCGCTGTGGGTTCCTGGGCCTGCTGCACATGGAGATCGTGCAGGAGCGATTGGAGCGCGAGTACGACCTGGATCTCGTGGCCACCGCCCCAAGCGTCGTCTACCAGGTGCTGAGCCGCAAGGGCGACCTGCTGGAGATTGACAACCCGGCCAAGTTCCCCACGCCCGACGTGATCGAGGAGATCCTCGAGCCCATCGTCAAGGCGACGATCATGACGCCGCACAAGCACGTGGGGCCGCTGATGAAGATCTCCGAGGAGCGGCGCGGGGTGTTCCAGGAGATGGAGTACCTGTACGCCGACCGGGTGGCCCTGCACTACCGGCTGCCGCTGGCCGAGATCATCGTGGACTATTTCGACCAGCTCAAGAGCGTCAGCCGGGGCTACGCGACGCTGGACTACGAAGTCATCGGCTTCGAGCCGGGCGACCTCGTCAAGGTGGACATCCAGATCAACGGCGAGCCGGTGGACGCGCTGGCGCTCATCACCCACCGGCAGTTCGCGGACCGCCGCGGCCGGCAGATCTGCCAGAAGCTGAAGGCCTCGATCCCGCGGCAGATGTTCGAGGTGCGGATGCAGGCGGCGATTGGCGGCAAGGTGATCGCCTCGACGCGCAACTCGCCGCTGCGCAAGAACGTCATCGAGAAGTGCTACG
Source organism: uncultured Armatimonadia bacterium (assembly GCA_964653205.1). GTDB lineage: Bacteria > Armatimonadota > Zipacnadia > Zipacnadales > UBA11051 > JAJFUB01. Next base: position 2,672 of record CAZZDO010000617.1, read on the forward strand.
GGGGCGACATCACCCGCAAGCGCAAGCTCCTGGAGAAGCAGAAAGAGGGCAAGAAGCGCATGAAGCAGGTGGGGGTGGTGGAGGTGCCGCAGGAGGCCTTCATGAG
>CAZZDO010000618.1:0-2776 GCA_964653205.1 uncultured Armatimonadia bacterium
TTCGCCCCGAAGGGGCCGACGTATGTAGCCACGGGCGTGAGCCCGTGGACTCAGGCCGCCCCCTCCCTCTCCTCCTGGCGCGCCGTTGATCCCCCGCGCCTCAGAGATTCACCAACACCACTGCCACCACCGCCAACCCAATCCCCACGAACCCCAGCACCCCCGGCCGTTCTCGCCACAGCAGGAGCGACACCAACGTCACCAGCGACACATTCGACGCCTGGCTCAGCGGATACACCACCACCCCGGGATAGTGCCGCAGGCTCAAAAGCATGAACAGTTGGCTGAACGCCAGCAGCCCCCCCAGATACACCCCCCAGCCCACGGTCGTCCGCCCGTAGCGTTTCCGCGGCCCCCGGCGCAGCGACGCCAGCGCGAAGGGCACGCACCCCACGCCGGCCGTGAACAGCAGAATCGCCATGTAGCCGTTGAGCTGCTCGGGCATGTCCAGCTCATCGAACACCTTCGACGCCGACAGCGCCACGCCGTTGACGACCATCAGGCCAATGAAGAGCAGCAGCTTGCGCCCGGTGACGCCTTCGCCGCTCACGCCGCGGTCCAGCGTCAGGAAGGGCATCGCGACCAGGCACAGCCCGGCGCCCACGGCGTTGATCAGCGACGGCTGCTCGCGGTAGATCAGCAGTGAGGCGGCCAGGGGAAAGAGCACGGAGAGCTGCTGCAGGGCCGTCATCAACGAGACCCCGCGGTCGGACATCGTCGGGATCATCAGCACGTACATGAACGTGAACAGCACCCCGGCGGCGAGGGCCAGCACGACGACGGTCTGCGACAGCGGCGCGGGGTCCGCGCGATACAGGATGGCGTACAGCAGGGCCCCGGCCGCGAAGAGGATGACGCCGACGACGTACAGGTTCAGTCCCACCCGCTGCGCCTGGCGGAAGGAGAGGTTGAACGCGGCAAAGCAGATGATGAGCAAGAGGAGGGAGAGCATCAGCCAAACTGCACCATGTACCCGTTCGTGATGTCCGGCCCGAACACGGCCATCACAATCCACAGCAGCCCGCCGGCCACGAGGTCGCCGATGGCCAGCCCCAGGAAGAACGGCATCAGCTTGCGGTACCATTCCGCCCCGCCCAGCCGGTCAATGATCAGCTTGATCGCCCACGCCAGCAGGAACGGCCCCCACAGCGCGTAACCGTAGTTCAGCGCCATGGCGTAGCCGAGCGGGTGGAACGGGAAGCGCAGCCACGCTCGCCGGGCCACGACCAGCAGCAGCGTCACGACACCCCCGGCGACCGTGCCGAGCACTTGCGGCATGTTGGGCGGGCCCGGCTGCCGGATCGCCGCCGCCACGCCGTTCCACACGCTCATGGCGCTGCGGACGTTGTACCCGCCGCTCGTCGTCCCCCCGTGCAGCACATTCGCGCCCACGTCGTAGTACGACTTGAGCGTGACGTAGTAGCCCCCGAGCATCCCGATCAGCAGCGCCAGCACCATCAGCCACGACGTCTGCCGCGCCGGCACGCCCGTCTCCTGTGCCAGCTTCTCGTTCTCGATGACATAGCCGGCCATCGAGGGGAAGTAACCGCGGCTGAACCAACTGAAGACGCTGAGCATCACCAACTGTGTCGCGTCGGGGCCCTGGATGAGCCCGCGCGTACCGACGGCGGCGGTGATGAACTGCGGGTGTTGGTCGAACGGGAAGGCCCACATGGAGGCCACGCCGGCCTCGGCGCGGATGCGGGCATACACCACGGCCCACCCCAAGAGCAGCCCGAAGTAGGCCAGCGCCAGCCCCAGCGTCATCTTCATTATCACGCACCAGGTGATGATAAGCGCAAAGCCGCCCAACGCCCCCCACAGGGCGACAGTTGGCGGGAGGGGGCTGTCGCCGAGGGGTCTGTCCCCGGCCGCATCGGGGGCTGACCCCGATCCCCCATCGCCGGGGTCAGCCCCCTCCGGTCGGCTGCGCCGACCCTCCGGGGACAGACCCCTCACCATCCCCCACAACTCCCCCTTCGCCACCCACACCAGCGCGAAGAACAGCGCCACGAACGCCCCGGAGCCCTGCTGGGGGGCGAACGGGAACCCGCCGGGCGCCTGGTAGCCGAACACATCGGCCATCATCTGGATGAACATCTGGAACACGAAGAAGAACCAGCCGGAGAACAGCACATCCACGGACACGAAGTACGAGAAGCCGACCATCTGCGGGCGGTGGAAGAACGTCAGCCCGCGGAACGCCGTCCAGGGCTTCTCGGTGAAGATCTTGCCCACCGGGTAGCGGTCCATGAGGGCCATCACGCCGGGGTTGTACGAGTGAGCGACATTCAGCGCGTGATGGATGGCGACGAGGCCGATGGCGATCCACGTGAGGGGGTTGCGGAACAGCCCCCGGATCTCGGCATGGCGCCCACCGGGGTCGGCCACGCTCAGGGGCAGCAGCAGGAGGGGATAGCGCAGGCGCTCATGTTCGGACCACTGACGATGGAAGAGCGTCATCAGGCACAGGCTGGTGACGAAGAGGAGCATCACGAAGCCCAGCCACCCCGCCAGCGGCGCCACCCACGGCCGCCAGGGGATCACGCCCGCCTCCGACCCCTCGAACATCGTGCGAATGGCTTCCGGGTCGTGCGGGTACATCCAGCTTGGGAAGTACTGCCCGGCCAGCTCATCCAGCCCGTCCTGGGGCGTGCCGAAGTAGCTGGGCGCGGTCGTCCACGGCAGCAGCATCTCGATGATGCCGAAGGTCGTCGGGGGGATGGCCACCACGAGGACGATGTAGACGACCATCAACTCGCGCGCCGACAGCAGC
>CAZZDO010000619.1:0-2765 GCA_964653205.1 uncultured Armatimonadia bacterium
TTTGGTTTTCGCCCTGGGGAGGTTACCCCTGCAAGCCAGCCCGGGTGGCTGGGGGGCGCCAACAAGGCTTGGAGACCAACCAGCAGAGCGGCTGCTGGACCGACGGCGGCTTGTCGCTGGCGGGTCCACGCTACTACGGGCGCACTCGCGCGGCCTGCGTCGGCTTGCTGCGCCACCACGGCGTCAGGTACTTCAAGTTCGACGGGTTCGCCGGGTCCAATAGCCCCAGCGGCGCGGGGGAGTACCGAAGTGACGTCGAGGCTCTCTGGCGTCTGCTGGGAGAGCTCCGCGCCCTTGACCCCGCGGTCTTCATCAACACTTCTTCCGGCAGCTGGGCCTCACCATTCTGGCTGTTGCGGTCGGACGCGATCTGGCGCGGCGGGGGCGACGCCGGACTCTCCGGAGCCCTGGGGTCGGAGCGCCAGCAGTGGATCACCTATCGGGACTACGAGGTCCACGCACGGGTGCTCACCAACGGGCCGCTGTTCCCGATCTCATCGCTGATGACCCACGGCCTGATGATCAACCGTGGAGGCCGCGTGAAGAGCTTTGCTGAACGGGATCTCCTCGACGAGATTCGGTCTTTCTTCGCCTCGGGAGTGAATACCCAGGAACTCTACATCACTCCCGACTGCATGACCCCGGCCGCCTGGGACGCACTTGCCGAGTGCGCGGCCTGGTCGCGTGCCAACGCGGAGGTCCTGGCTGACGTGCACTGGGTCGGAGGCGACCCGGGACGGGGCGAGGTGTACGGCTGGGCGGCGTGGGCGCGACGGAAGGGGATCCTGGCGCTGCGGAACCCCTCTGACCAACGAGCCGCTATCACGGTCGACATCGCCGCGGCGTTCGAGTTGCCAGACGACGCATTGCTGACCTACGTGCTCCGCAGTCCGTGGCAAGCTGACAGGGACGTTGCCCCCCTAAGGGTCACCGCCGGTCGGCCCTGCCAGGTTGTTCTAGAGCCGTTCGCGGTCTTGGTGTTCGATGCCGAACCGGAGGAGAGCCATGGGACGCCTACAGGATAGGGTCGCGATCATCACCGGCGCAGGGCGGGGCATTGGCTTCGCCGGGGCCGAGGCGTTCTGCCGCGAAGGCGCGCGGGTGGTCATTGCCGAGGTCAATGAGGGACTTGGGCGCGAGGCGGAGGCGAAGCTGCGGGCGTTGGGTGGCGAAGCGACCTTCGTGCGCACCGACTGCGCGGTCAGCGCAGACGTTCAGGCCCTGATGACGCACACGGAAGAGCTATACGGCGGGCTGCATGTGCTCTACAACAATGCGTCAGTGTTCCTCGGCAAGCAGGACGGGCCGGTCGCGGAACTGGCCGAAGAGACCTGGACCCGGGTGCTGGCCATCAACCTGGGCAGCGTGTACCTGTGCTGTAAGTACGGTCTGCCGCTGATGATCCGCAGCGGTGGCGGGGCCATCATCAACACGGGTTCCAGCGCCAGCGTCATGGGCATCCCGGGCTGTGACGCCTACACGGCCACCAAGGGCGCCACGGTCAGCCTGACGCGGTCGCTGGCCGTGGAATACGGGCGGCACGGCGTGCGGGTCAACTGCCTCTGTCCGGCGGGTATCGAGACCGAGATGGTCAAGGCCAGCAGCCTCGACGATCCGGACTTCGATGCCGAATACTTCTTCCGCCGGGCCCCGCTAGGACGCCTGGGGACACCGGACGAGGTCGCTGCGCTGGCCGTGTTCCTGGCTTCAGACGAGTCGTCTTACCTAAACGGCGCGATCATCCGCGCCGATGGCGGGATCACGGTCACGCCGATCAGCTGAGGTTGCCCTTACGGCAAAGGAGCCGGACTGATGCTGAAGCACGACGCGCACAAGCGGGCCCTGGATCGCCTGGAGTCGCTGGTGGATGTCAAGCACCTCGCGCGTTGCGAGCGGCTGCAGGAAGCCGCCTGGGCGGGCGAGGCGGTGGAGCACCTCCCCGCCATCGTCTCCTTTCCCACTCCGCCCGAATGGCCCACCTACCCCTTCACCCAGACCTGGGAAGACCTCGAAGCCAACTTCATGACCGGACTGGCGTACGCCTACGGCGGGGCGCTGCTCAAGGACGACCGGCTGTTCACGCTCTCGCCGGACCGCGGGGTGGTCACCATCCCGGAGACCTTCGGCGTGCCCAGCGTGGTCACCGACCAGGGACGCTCGATGTCCGAGGGGCTGGGCAGCCTGGAGGCGATTGAGGCCCTGATTGACAGGGGCGTGCCGGACCTGCGGCCGCGCACGGTGGTGGACGAACTGGAGGACTTCGCCCGCGAGGTGCTGGGCCAGTACGAGAAGCTCTCGCAGGTAGTCCATGTGTTCATGGCCGACACCCAGGGCCCCTTCGACCTCGCGGCGCTGGCGTGGGGCCATGGCATCCTGACCGCCCTCTACGACCATCCCGATACCGTGCACCGGCTGCTGGACCTGATGACTGAGGCGTACATCGCGTACAGCCATCACCGCAAGCAGCGCCTGGGCGAGGCACTTACCAGCGGCTATCACTGCTGCGGGCTGAAGCTGGCGCGGGGCGGCGTGCACCTCAGCGATGACTCGGCGGTCCTGTGCTCGGCGGAGATCTACCGCGAGTTCATCCAGCCTTACAACGCGCGGGCTCTGGCGCCCTTCGCCGGCGGCTGGCTGCACTTTTGCGGCAACGGCAACCACATTCTGGACCAGATGCTGGCCACGCGGGGCGTCAACGCGATCCACCTGGGGAACCCCGACCACTGCGATCTGCTGGAGCTCTACGGGCGCTGCCGGGCAGCCGG
>CAZZDO010000620.1:0-2746 GCA_964653205.1 uncultured Armatimonadia bacterium
CACCAGCACCACCTTCACGACCGCCTTCCCCTCCATGTGCTTCACGACGTTCGGCAGCGTCAGCGCCTGCTCCTGAACCTCGGCCATGTCCGCGTCCGCCGGGACCTCCAGCTTGTCGCGCACCTTCCCGTTGACTTGCACCACGATCGTGATCGTGTCCTGGCTCGCCGCCAGCGCCTCGTCCGCCTCGGGCCACGGGTGCCGGTACAGGAACCCCTCCTGCCCCAGCCCCTCCCACATCTCGTCCGCGATGTGCGGCGCGATGGGCGCCAGCGTCAGCACCAGATGCTCGATCGCCTCGTCCAGCGCCGCCGAGCGTTGCCCCTCGGCCAGGGCGTTGGACACCTCATACATCCCGTTGACCCACTCCATCAGCGCGGCCACCGCCGTGTTGAACGCGAAGTCCTCCAGGTCCGCGCCGACCTTCAGCACCGTGCGGTGCGTCTTGCGGCGCAGCTCCAAGTCGGCCCCCGTCGCGTCCGCGACGCTCTGCCGCCACGCCTGCGGGTCGAAGCCCGCCGCATGCCGCGCCACGATCCGCCACACCCTTCCGAGGAACCGCAGGCAGCCGCGAATGCCCTCGTCGCTCCACTGCACCGTGTCCTCGAAGGGCACCACGAACATCTCGTATACGCGCAGGGCGTCGGCGCCGTAGTTCTCCGCCGCCTCGTCGGGCGTGACCACGTTGCCGTAGCTCTTGCTCATCTTCACCCAGCGCCACACCCACTGGTCCTCCGGGATGCTCTCCCGCTCTTCGGGGCGCAGCACCTTCCAGTCCTCGATGGGCGCCTCGTCCTCCTCGTCGCTATCCTCGCAGGCCTCGTCGCCGGTGACGGCCCGCCCCGGTGTGTACGCCAGCATCATCCCCTGGTTGCGCAGTTGCGCGAACGGCTCGGCGAACCCGACGAGCCCCGCGTCATGCAGCGCCTTCGTCCAGAAGCGCGCGTACAGCAGATGCATGACCGCGTGTTCCGCGCCGCCGACGTACATGTCCACCGGCAGCCAGTAGTCTATCGCTTCGCGCGAGAACGCCTCGCTCTCGTTGTGCGGGTCGGCGAAGCGCAGGAAGTACCATGAGGAGCAGGCGAAGCCGCCCATCGTGTCGGTCTCGCGCCGCGCCGCCGCGCCGCACTTCGGGCAGGCCACGTTCACGAACTCGGGGATGCCCGCCAGTGGCGACTCCCCCGTTCCGGTCGGCTGGTAGTTGTCCACCTCCGGCAGCGTCACCGGCAGGTCGCTTTCGGGCACGGGCACTGCGCCGCACTTCGGGCAATGAATGATCGGGATCGGCGCGCCCCAGTACCGCTGCCGGCTGATGAGCCAGTCGCGCAGCTTGTAGTTGATCATCCCGTGCCCGAGGCCCCGCTCCTCCAACCACCCGACCACCTTGTGCACAATACCCTCGTCGTCCGCGTCGCCCGCGAACGGCCCCAGCACCGCCACCCCGCCCTCGTGGATCGTCGCCCGCGTCATCTCCTCGGCCGGCACGGGATGCGCCGGGTCCTGGAAGACCGGCACGATGGGCAGGCCGAACTTGCGCGCGAACTCAAAGTCCCGCTGGTCGTGCGCCGGCACCGCCATGATCGCCCCGGTGCCGTAGCCCATCACCACATAATCCGCCACCCAGATCTGGATGCGCTCTTCGTTGACGGGGTTGACCGCATAGCCGCCCGTCCACACCCCCGTCTTCTCCTTGCCCTCGGCCATCCGGTCAATCTCGGTCATGCGCCCGGCGCGGGCCACGTACTCCTCGACCTCGGCCCGCTGCTCGTCGGTGGTGATCTGCGCCACCAGCGGATGCTCCGGGGCGAGCACCATGAACGTCGCGCCCCATAGCGTGTCGGGCCGGGTGGTGAAGACGCGGATGGGGGCCGGCTGAAGCGCGGCCCCTCCAGCGGCCCCTCCAGCCACGACCGCGAAGTCCACCTCCGCGCCCTCGCTGCGCCCGATCCAGTTGCGCTGCATGGCCTTGATGCCCTCGGGCCACGCCAGCCCGTCCAGATCGTCCAGCAGCCGCTGCGCGTACGCGGTGATGCGGAAGAACCACTGCGGCATCGCGCGCTTCTCCACCAGGCTCTCGCACCGCCAGCACCGTCCGCCCACAACCTCCTCATTCGCCAGCACCGTGTTGTCCTTCGGGCACCAGTTCACCGGCGCGGTGGCGCGGTAAGCCAGCCCCGCCTCATACAGCTTCAGGAAGATCCACTGCGTCCAGCGATAATACGACGGGTCGGACGAGTTGATCTCCCGGTCCCAGTCATACGACAGGCCAATCAGTTCGAGCTGCCGGCGGTAGTTGGCCGCGTATTCGGGCACCATCTCGCGCGGGTTGCGCTGCCGCTTGAGGGCCTCGTTCTCGGCCGGCTGGCCGAACGCGTCCCAGCCCATCGGGTGCAGCACGTTATACCCGCGCATGGCCTTGTAGCGCAGGAAGGCATCGGTGGGGGCGTAGTTCTTGAAGTGCCCGACCGAGAGCCCGGTGCCGCTGGGATAGGGGAAGAACTCGAGCCCGTAGTACTTCGGGCGGGTCGGGTCGGGCTCGGCCTTGAAGAGCTTCGCCTCCCGCCAGCGCTCCTGCCACTTGGGCTCAATCTCGGTGAAGTGGTACTGGTCGTCCATGGGTGCAGCCATCCTGATGGTTTGGCGCGTGGGCCGGGACATCCTGGACCGGCCAAGGCCCCCACGCGCATCGTTCATCGTACAGTATAGGCGCGCCACCCGACAAGGCAAGGGGCAGGAAACCGCC
>CAZZDO010000621.1:0-2737 GCA_964653205.1 uncultured Armatimonadia bacterium
CACCTCCACCGCGTCCGGCCGCAGTTGCTGCGCCGTCAACCCCGACACCAGCGGCCCCACCGCCGTCACCACCGGCCCGCTCTTGCCCGCCGTAGGCGCGCCGCTCGCGGCCGCCAGCCCATCCGACGCCTCGAACCGGTAGCTGTACGTCGCCGCCGCGTTCAACTGCCGCGTGGTCTCATAGGCGCGCCCGGCCGTGCAGGCCGTCGGGCTGGGCGCCGTCAGGTCGAAGGGACTCCCCGCCACCGGCGCCCCGCCCTGCAGCACATGACACCGCACCGCCGTCGGCTCATCGCCGTCGGTGTCCTTGTAGATGCAGCGGAACACGAACACCGACCCGACCGCGGCGCTGTCGGGGCTCACCCCGTCGTTGCCGTACCCGGCCTCGGGGCTGAAGGTGAGCGTCGGGGCGGTGTTGACGACCGGCCCGCTCTGCGGGGTCGTCGGCGGCCCCGTCGCGGGCGCATCGGTGTCGCCGGCCGTGAACCAGTAGCGGTAGTCGCGCCCCGCCGGCAACGCAACGTCGGTCGCAAACACGGCCCCCGTCGCGTAGCTCGGGGCGCCGCTGAGCGACATCGTGAACGGGCTGCCCGTCACCGGCGTCCCGCCGTGCAGCAGGTGCAACCGCACCGCCGCCGGCGCCGCCCCCTGTGGGTCGGTGTACTTCACCCGGAACGCGAAGGTCGTACCCGGAAGCGCCACTGCCGGCGCCACCCCACCGGCGGTGTAGCCCGCCGCGCCCGTCCAGCTCAGTGTCGGCGCGCTCCCGCTGACGCCCGACTGCACCGGCAGATAGACCACCGTGCCCCGGCCGGACTGATCGTTTCGGTCCCAGATGCGCGCCGCGATGGCACTCGTCTCGCTGCTCGCCCACGTGTTGTTCTGGGCCCGGATCTCATTGATGGTCTCGTTGTAGACCTCGTACCCCCCGTTGCCCCGCAACGTGTTCTCGCCCTGGTCGTCCAACGTGGAGTTGACCACGTTCCCCAGGTTCGGCCGAGAAGTCCCGCCGGCGTAGACCCCGTGCCGCCCGTTGTTCAGGAAGGCGCTGCGGGTCACCACCGGGGCCGACGTGCCCGTGCACGACAGCCCGTCATACTGGCTGTCGCAGAAGCTGCTCTCGCGCACCGTCGGCGAGGCGTTGGACGCCGACAGCCCGTTGAGCCCGTACCTCACCACCGCCCCACGCAGCGTGCCGCCGCCGCCGATGAACCGCAAACCGTTCCAGGCCCCCGGCGTGTTCGTCCCACCAACGGGCAGAAAGAGCGTCGGGTCGGCCGCCGACCCGGTGACGCTGAGCTGGCCATAGACGTCCAGGCCCCCCAGGTACAGCGTCTGCCCGCCGGGGATGATGAGCGTTGCGCCGCCGGCGATGTTGAGTACCGCATCGCTCCCGGCCACGCCGCAATCCAGCGGCAGACCTTGCGGCCGCCAGAGGTGTTCGCCGGAGGCGATGTCGGGCGTACCGCCGCAACTGACCCCGATCATCGGCACCACGTTCCCGGCGTACACCTGCCCGCTCTGCACGCAGCGCAGGTTGGCCGCCAGGCTCCAGATCGGGTAGCTCCCGCACGCCAGGAACTGACAGGACTCGATTGTGCCGGTCGTCCCGGGGCCCTCCAGCCGCAGCCCGCACCGCCCGTTGTTGCGGAAGATCGTGCCGCGCACCGTCAGGGCCGAGGCCCCCGTGAAGCGCGCCCCGTCGTACTGGCACGCCTCGACCAGCGAATCCTGCAGCGTGAGCGTCGCCCCGTCGGCGGTCACCCCCGTCCCCGCGTACGCCACGGCGACGTGGCTCAGGACCCCGGTGCTGCCCGGCGCGAAGTTCAGCCCCGCCCACGCCCCCGGCGTCCGGCTCTCGGGCGGGGCGGTGAACGTCACCGGCAGGTCCGCGCCGCCCGCGACCTCCAGCCGCCCCTTGCAGTCCACGCGGCTGGCGTAGAGCGTCGTCCCGGCCGCGAGGGTCAGTTGCCCCCCGGCCGCAACGGTCAGAATCGGGTCGCCCCCGCCTGCGCCCAACTCGAACGGGTCGCCCTGCCGCACCCACGTGTCGCTGTCCGTGATGTCATCCACCAGGCTGCAGCTCACCCCGATGCGCTCGAGCGCATTGCCCGTGAAGGTGTTCCCGCTGCCCAGCATCTCCACCAGCGTCGCCTTGAGCTGGATGGGGTAGCCCCCGTGGCTCACGAAGTGGCAGTTCGTGATGCCCCCGGTGGCCTGGTAGCCCTCCACGTAGATCCCGCGCCCGCTGTTGTCGCGGAACTCACAGCCGTCGCAGCGCAGCGCGCTGGCCCCCCACGCGAACAGCGCGTCCGTGGAAGCGAGGCTGATCCGACAGCCCGTCAGCGTGACCTCGCCCCCGGGCGACATCACCCCGTACACGCCGTTGTTGATCGCCGCATTCGTCAGCCGCAGGTGCCCCGTCGGGGCCACGTACAGCCCCTCCCAGGCGCCGCGCGCGCCCGCGTCCGCCGCCCGGAAGGTGATGGCCGCCCCCGCGGCGCTCCCGCCCGTCAGCGTCCCGTTGACAAACAGCCGGAAGTCACCGGTCGCGATGATCTCCGCGCCCGGCTCAACCGTTACCGTCACTCCGGCACTGATGGAGGTGGAGGTGGTCAGGAAGTAGGGGCTCAGGGCCGCAGACAGCGCCATGTCGCCGCCGATCTGCGCCGGCAGGTCCGTCGCGCCGGCCGGCGCGGCCAGCAGTGCGAGCAGTAGGAGCGGAGATGTCCGCAGC
>CAZZDO010000622.1:0-2720 GCA_964653205.1 uncultured Armatimonadia bacterium
GTCCACACCGACGGCAAGTGTACGCTGAACAAGCTGATCACACCATTCCCCGCCGAGCCGCCCCAACATCGTCCTGGACCCGCGCGTCAAGGCCGTCGCCGGCCTGCCGCAGGGCCCCTTCGTGCGCCTCCAGGATGGCAGCTTGTTCACCATTGAGGAACGGGAGGCCCTGACTTCCACGGATGAGGGGAAGAGTTGGCAGCGCCGGCCACTGTTCGGCGCGGACGCCCCGATGCGCGTGCGCCCCGAACGGGCGCTGCTGCGCACCCGCGCCGGCACGCTCATCCTCATCTTCGCCGACAACGCCGCGCTGCACTACTCGTGGGACAAGCAGAAAAACCTGCCGTTGCCGGACATGAAGCTCCCCGCGTACGCGATCCGCAGCGTGGACGAGGGGCAGACGTGGACGGACCGGTTCACGCTGACCGACGGCTGGTGCGGCTGCGATCAGGACCTCATCCAGACGAAGGACGGGACGATTGTCGTCCCGAGCCAGGAGCTGCTGTACCCGGAGGGGCGCCACGCCACCGTGCCCTACCTCTCCCATGATGAGGGCAAGACGTGGACGCGGACGGCGCGCGTGCTGGACATCGGCGGCCAGGGCGACCACGCCGGGGCCATCGAGGGCACGCTTGAGCAACTGCGTGACGGGACGATCTGGCTGCTGTTGCGCACACCGCTGGGGGCCTTCTACGAGTCGCGCTCGACTGACGACGGGCAGACGTGGAGCGAGCAGAAGGCCTCGGCGATCCCCGCGACCTCGGCGCCGGGGAGGCTCGTGCGCCTGCAGTCCGGCCGACTGGCCCTGTTCTGGAACGCCCTGCCGCGCGCGCCCTACAAGACCCGCGAGGAGCTGTCGCTGAGCTTCTCGGAAGACGAGGGCGCAACGTGGACACCGCCGCAGACCGTGGCGACGAACATCGGCCAGCGCCTGTCGTACCTCCATGTCTTCGAGCGCGCGCCCGGAGAGCTGTGGGTGACGACGATGCAGGGCGGGTTGCGCGTGATGCTCCACGAGGCTGACTTTCTCAAGCCGCTGCCGACGCTGGTGGCGTTCGGGGACTCGACGACGGCGCCGCGCGGCGGCCTGGCGGTGTACACCGACCTCGCGCGCCGGGGGCTGTTTGAGGCCGGGACGCCGGTCCAGACGGTCAACGCCGGCATCGGCGGCCACACCACCGCGGACGGGCTGGCGCGGCTGCAGAAGGACGTGCTGGACCACAAGCCCGCCATCGCCGTGGTCCAGTTCGGGATCAACGACGCGGCGGTGGACGTGTGGAGGGACCCGCCGGCGACGGCCGCGCGGGTACCGCTGGCACAATACAGGCAGAATCTGTCCACGATGCTGGATAAGCTCAAGGCGAACGGCGGTGCGGCGGTGCTGATGACCCCCAACCCGATCTGCTGGTCGGAGCAGACGCGGAAGCTGTACGGCAGGGCGCCGTACGACCCGGCCAGCCCGGACGGCTTCAATGTGCTGCTGCGCGACTACGCAGCGGCGGTGCGCGAGCTGGCCCGGGAGCGCGGGGTGCCGCTGGTGGATGTCTTCGCGGCGTTCGAGGAAGCGGCCAAGGGGCGGAAGGACGGCCTGGAGGGCCTGCTGCTGGATGGCATGCACCCCAATCAGGACGGGCAAAACCTGGTGGCGGAGAAGCTGCTGGAGGCGCTAAGGGGGCTGCCGGTGCCGCGTCCGGAGACCGCGGGGCCGTAGGGGGCGGCCCCCCTGACCGCTACCGAAAAATTAAGCAGCCGGTCCGCAAATGCGATATCCGGGGGGGAGCGAATATCGGGGGTAGCGGACCGGCTGCAAACCTTGCTTCTATTGTAACCAGATTACGCTTCGGCTAAACCTCTGTCCTCGCGAGCTACACTTCGTATAACGCTCGGCCCGGACAGGAGGTTCCCGTGAGCCGGAATTATAGCAAGATCACTTTCGCAATGCAAGGGGTCTGAGCGAGAATTTCTGAAAAAAACATGGCCCCTCGCCGGACCACAATCCGACCTCCCCCTCGCCGAGGGGTTGCGGGTCCGTACAGAGCAGCTTTTTCGTCCCGTCCACGAACACTGTGAAGTCCCCGCCGCGGGCGTACAGGCGCATGTCGTGGAAGACCGTGGGGGCGACTGCGAACTTGCTGGCACCCACTTTCGCCCACTTCCCGCCGGCGAACTTCCACAGGTTCACGCCCTCCGCGTAGAGCACCAGGCTGTACATCTCCCCGGTCACTTCGCCCTCCCGTTGCACGCGGAAGATGATCGAGGGCGCCCCCTTGCGCTCGGAGGCCAGGCTCGCCCGCGCCGCCACCTCTCCCGCGCGCCGGTCGCGCAAGAGCATCATCGCCACACCGATCCCGTCCTTGGCCGCGACGATGTCCTTCTCGCTCGGCCCCGCGGGGATCAGGTTCTCGATGAAGCCCGCGCGCTGGATGAAGGGCACAAGCTGTGGGAACCGCGGCTCGCGCGCCGGCCGCCACAGCTCGTGATCCCAGGCGGAGAAGTCCACCTTGACGGTGTCGGCAGTCGCGGCCGTCACGACCACCAGCAGCAGACCCATGGCGATGCGAACGTGTCTCATGCTTCACTCCTCGCGGCCGGCTGCCAGCCACCCATGGCCGGTCCAGGATGTCCCGGCCCACGCGTCCACCCAACCACCCAACCACTCAACCACCCAACCACCCAACCACTCCCTACCTCCCGCGCAGGTGCTGGTCGAAGAACGCGAA
>CAZZDO010000623.1:0-2709 GCA_964653205.1 uncultured Armatimonadia bacterium
AACGGGAGATCCCGCGGATGACTTGCGATAGACGGACCGAACGCCCCCTGCCGGTCAGCCTCTACTTCACCCCGGAGTGGTGGGACGAGCATTTCCACGGTCTGTTCGTGCGCCCGGAGGAAGCGTCCCAGCAGGCTCTGGAAACGCTCTATCTACGCCGGCTGCGGTTCCTGTTCGAGCAGTTTGGAACGTTCGGCCTGGGCGCCGAGGCGCCGCAACTGGGCCCCGGCCAGATCGCGACGGTGATCCGTTACGGGTTTGACCTGGTCCCGGTGCTGCTGGGCACGCAACTGGACCTCGCCAACGCCTGGGGCTTCTACCCTCACTTCCGCCCGCTGGGGCACCTCGCGGGTCTGTCGGCGGTCGATGTCGCGCGCACTGCTGAGGGCGACTGGCTCCTCCGCGAGCAGGAGCGGCTCACGGCTCTCTACGGCGGTTGCTCTCACTGCCTTGACCTGGGCAGCGCCATCAACAATGCCTTCCGCCTCCTGGGGCAGGACGCCTACGCCGAAATGGTCGCGCAGCCCCGGGAGATGGCTCATCTGCTGGACGTGATCCTGGAGACGATGGAGCACCTCTACCGCTTCCTGGTCGTCCACTTCGGCCCCATGGACCCAGTGCCGATCAGCAACTGCAACGTCAGTCTCGCCGGCCCGCGCATCTATGAGCAGGTGCTTCTGGCCTATGACGCCTGGCAGAACCGCTTTGCGGAGCGCCTCACCGGAGCCGCTCCCCGGGCCAACGTCCACCACTGCGACGTGCCGGTGGATGACTTCCTCACTGTCTACCGGCAACTGCCTGGGGTCGCCTCGTTGCAGGCATCGTTGCGCTCAGACATCGCGGCGGCGAAGCAGCAGTTCTCCGACAGCACCTTCTCAGCGTTGGTCTCGCCGAGTGATCTTGGCGGCGGCCCAGGCGGCTGGGAAGGTGACCTGGACCGAGCCCTCGCCGCCGGCGTTGATGACCTCGCCATCTGGAACGTGGATGCAGCCACGCCGCCCGCTGCGCTGCTGGAGGCCATGGAGCGGATGACGCGCTTGGCAGCGCGGCACGGGCGCCAAGCACAGTACACCGCGCAACCCCTGTGCTGGGAAGAGATTGAGTGGGCGCACGAACGCTACGGGGGAGTGCCACGGCCGGGTGCCTATTTGGGCTGAACCCGGCCCTGGTCCGACGAGACCTCGTCGCCGAAAACCAGAGAACCGCCTCAACCCGGCAGCGCCGGGACG
Source organism: uncultured Armatimonadia bacterium (assembly GCA_964653205.1). Classification (GTDB taxonomy): domain Bacteria; phylum Armatimonadota; class Zipacnadia; order Zipacnadales; family UBA11051; genus JAJFUB01. Next base: position 1,230 of record CAZZDO010000623.1, read on the forward strand.
CAACGACCAGGACTGCCTGGACAACCTCTGCCCCTTTGCCGCGGCCGATCCACTGCGCGGGGTGGGTGACCGGGAGGAGCTCAGCCGACTGGAGGAGACGAACATGGAACTGGCACTCAACGCAGCGACGACGATGAAGGCGGGATTCGACGCGGATCTTGATGCCTATGCGGCGGCCGGATGGAGCGCGATCGAGCTGTGGCTCGACAAGCTCGGACCATACCTGGAGCGTCACTCGCTGGAGGAAGCGCGCCGTCGGTTGCGAGACAGCGGCCTGGCTGTGGCGGGGGCCTGCTACCACTTCGGGGTGATGCTCTCGCAGGGCGAAGACCGTGCTCGGAACCTGGACGAGTTCCGGCGCAAGCTGGAGTGGTGCGAGGCACTGGGTGCACCGGTGCTGGTCGTGCCCACGGACTTCCCCGAGGGGCCCGTCTTGGCGGCGGACTACGAGCGCGCCGCCAGGGGGCTGCGCGAGGCGGCGGACCTGGCCCAACCCCACGGCGTGGCCCTGGCCGTCGAGTTCATCAAGGGCGCCAAACTGGTGGGCACGGTGGCCACGGCACGCGATCTGGTCCGCCGCTCCGGGAGCGACAACGTTGGCCTGCTCTTGGACACCTTCCACTTCAGCGTGGGCGCCTCCAAGCTGGCTGACATCGCCACCCTACACCCCGCTGAACTCCGCCTGGTGCACATCAACGACCTTGGCCCAGTGCCCTTCGAGATCGCCGAAGACCGCGACCGCGTGTTCCCCGGCGACGGTGTGCTGCCCCTGCAATCCATACTGGAGGCCGCCAGCGCCGCCGGCTATACGGGCTACCTGTCGCTCGAGTTGTTCGATGAGGCCCTCTGGGCCAGGCCGCCCGAGGAGGCCGCGCGCCTGGCCTTCGCGCGCGCTTCCCGCTTCCTGCACGAACTATCCTTGAGCTGACGCCTCGGGTGCTGCCTCAGCCGCACCCGAGGAACGCAGCGTGCAGCTACAACCGCCGGTTACGAAGGTGCCCCGGCGCCGGTCATGCCGGGCGATCCAAGCGTTCTCGCCACGAAGCGACTCAGTAAAGCTGCACAGCCTTCGAGCGTCTTCAGCGCTGCCCGCTGGCGAGGGCCAGTGTGTCGGGGCGGCCCTGCTCGAGCCAGGCATCATACGATAGCGGCGGAGCGAGGGCCGGAGTGAGCAACTCCTCACGGAAGTGCCGCATGGTGTGCTCGGCGGTCAGGTAGTCCTGTGGGCACGCGGCGATGGCCTCCATGGCCAGCGTCTCGCCGTTCACCCCACCAGCCGTCGCCACACGCTTGATGTAGTCCCACATCCCCAGGTCCAGCACGAGCTTCTCGAAGCACATGGCATTGATGTGATCCAGGATACCGAAGGCCTGCAGCCCCACATGCGCGCCGCTACTCCAGGCGGCGAAGGCAGTCATCATGCTTTCGTAGCCGGCCCGGGCGTCGGGGCTGAAGGCGCCGGTGACACCGGGCGAGGCGC
>CAZZDO010000624.1:0-2705 GCA_964653205.1 uncultured Armatimonadia bacterium
GACAGAGACGTTGCTGTGGATGTGCGCCGAGGAGAACATGTCATCGAGATAGACGCCGACACAGCCGCGGCCCTCGAAGCCGTAGATGTCGTGGAAGTAGTTGTAGCGGATCTCGTGACCGCGCATGGTCCAGTCGTACCCGGCGTAGATCACGCCCGCGTCGTTGGCCTCGTAGACGACGCTGTGGAACTCGTTGAACTCGATGACGTGGTCGTTGCCGCCAAAGAGCATGCCCTTGTGCGGGGCGTCGTGGATCAGGTTGTGGGTGGCGCGGTTGCCGCACCCATACAGGCCGATGCCCGGCTTGATGATGCGGTTCCAGCGGCTGTAGTGGTGGATGTGGCAGTTGTCCACAACGTTCTCGCCGGGGCTCAGGGCCGCTCGGTTCCCGCCGTCTACGGTCACGCCGCCGTCGCCCATGTTGTACATGTCACAGCCCACCACGGCGTGCTTCGTTCCGCTCATGCTGATCGCGTAGCTGCCGGTGTTGCGGATCGTGCAGGCGGCGATGCGGTTGCTTGTGCCGCCGGAGATGGTGAGGGCGGTGAGGCGGCAGGTCTCGAAGGTCATCCCGCGCAGCGTCACGTGCGAGGTCTGCTTCATCGTGACGAGGTTGGGGATGAGGGAGACGGTGGCGGTGCCTTTCGCGAGGGGCTGGGGCGGCCAGAAGTACAGCAGGCCGTTCTCGCGGTCCAGGAACCACTCGCCCGGCTGATCCAACTCGCACAGCGCGTTGTAGGCGTAGTACCACTGGCCCTTGCGGTAGCCGTACGGGTGCACGGGCGGCTCTTCGAGCGTGATGAGCTTCTGCTGCGGGTCAATGCTCACGATGCGCTGGCGCTCCTCGGCCCAGTCCCAGAACCACCAGCCCTGCAGCCACACATCCTTCTCGCCCTTGGCCAGCCAGTACTCCGGCCGGTCGCCGTCGTAGTGGAACTTGGCGGCCTTGGAGCCCTTCGTGCCGCGCACGTCCACGGGTTTCTCGTCGGTCACATTCTTGACGCGCACGAAGCCCTCGTTGGGCCACCGGGCGATGGTCATGGGCTCGTTGTTGTAGAACAGCTCCAGCCGCAACACGGCCCCGGAGTTCCATCCCCCACCGGGCTTGCCGTAGTCCGTAATGCCCTGGCTCTTGAGGTCGGTGACGACGACGTGCGGACGGGCGGCGGGGTCAATGCGGTCGAGCATCGCCGCGTCGGTCACGGGCTTCCAGCCCTTGACAACCCTCCCGCCCACGAGGCGCACCTCCGCGCCCGGCGCGGCACGGTAGGTGATCGGCGCCTCGGCGGTGCCGGAGTCCTGCTCTTCGAGCGCAAGGGCCGCTTCGCGTTCGTAAATGCCCGCGGCCAACTCGACGGTGACCGGCCCGGCGGGGAGCTTCCCGGCCTGCTTGAGCGCGCGGATCTCATCGCGGGCGCGTTCGAGCGACCGGAACGGCCCGCCCGCCTTCCCCGGTCGCGCGGCAAGGCCGTTGGCCTTGTCGCTGCCCTTCGGCGAAATGTAGAGGGTGAGGCCGGCGGAAATGGAAAGCGATCCGCACAGCAACAGCGCGAACAGAGATGCCAGCAGGTGTTCAGTCCGAACCATGGGTCTTCTCCTGGACAACGGTCTTGCCCCGCCACGACAGTCTGCTCCCGCGCACCATCGCATACCGCGGCACGCCCTCACCCGCACGCAGCACGAGCTTCTCCGCATCCGTCTGCAGGCCGTCGAGGTCAAGGCTCTCGCGATTGTGGTTGAACAGCACGATGGTCTCTTCCGCATCGGCCACCAGCCGCACGCCCTTGGCGGTGCCTTGCGCGATCGGCTCCAGGCGATAGGGCGCCTCTTCCCCAGTCCCCAGCGCTGTGAGCACGATCAGGTACTGACACGTGTTGTCATACAGCGGTGTACTGTCGCCGCGTGGGTCCCAGTGCGGATAGGGCGACTTCCGCGGGTTGACGTTCCACTTGTGGTGCCACTCCGGACGGATGCTCACGGCGTGCAGGGGCTTGTCTTCGGCGTACGGGATCGTGCGCCCGCCGATGAACTTGTGCTCCCAGTTGAGAGGGAAGACGGGCTCGATGCGGAGGGTGGCCTTCTCGCCGCGAGCCTCAAGTCGTCCCTCTGTCTCATGCAGTTCGCACTCGCTGTGCAGCAGCCACTCGAAGTTCCGCTGGCAGCGCACCGGGTGGCCGATCAGGTCGTCGAAGATGACGAACACATTGGGCTTGACGTACACGATGTCCCGCCAGGCGCGGGAGAGCGTGTCGCCGTAGGCGGTTGTCGCATCCCCGCGAACCATCTCCACCCAATCTACGGAGACGTGATCCGACAAGCGGCTGTAGCAGTCGCCCGCCTCCTCCAGATCGTAGCTCATCGCGTACTGCGCCGGGACGCGCTGGTGGGCGCCGTCCACGACGACGCAGTTGTGCCACGCGGTCGAGACGACCGGCTGGATGCTGTGCCAGTAGGCCAGGCTGTAGTGCTCCGGGCCCGGCTCGGTCGCCAGGCGCTCGCCGTGGCTGGTGATGAAGAAGCTGTTCAGATCGAGATGGGTGTGGCTCCAGGCGTTCGACCCGCCCTTGAAGAGCATGAAGGTGGCGTCTTCATCCCAGCCGGAGCGGAACGACGCGAGATGGATGCTCTGGAACACGCGGCACGGCGGCTCGGCCTCGGGGCCCTGCTCGGGCACGTCGGGGTCGTAGTAGAGCAGGCTCTTCCAG
>CAZZDO010000625.1:0-2702 GCA_964653205.1 uncultured Armatimonadia bacterium
CTAGGCTCGGCGAAGCCGAGGGGAATGACCGGAATGTCCGCCACCGTGGCGCCGTAGTACTGCCCGGCCCGGTCACGGACATCGCTGGAGATGGCGCACACCCGGTTCGCTCGCCGGATCACGCCGCGCACCATCCGCCGCAGCACCCACCACCGGTGGGGCGAGAGCCGGCGTGACGGGTCGTAGATGTCGCCCCCGATGATCGTCAGAACCTCCGGGCAGCCCAGGCGCCGCGCCAGGCGCCCGCCCAGCAGCCCACTCGGTATTGCGAACCAGGTGTTCACCAGTTCGGGCCGGAACCCGTCCAGTGCCCGCAGGGCGCGCCCACCGGAGGCACTCGCAAACCCAAACATCGAGGTCAGGCTGGCCACCGTCAGCTTGCGTCGCAGCGGGACACCCAGCCGGACGATGCGCACCCCGCCGCGCTCTTCCATCGGCGGCAGGCTGCCTGTGCCCGAGGTCAGCACCACCACCTCATGACGCTGCGCCAGCCCCTCCGCCAGGCTCTGCATCGCCACGCCCCCGCCCCCGCCGAGCGGCGGGTACTCGTAGTTGACAAGCAGAATGCGCAAAACGCACCTCGGACCAGCGGTGGCGGCTATCGGCACTGCCCGGCGGCCTCACGGTAGTCGGTCACAACGAGGCCACGCTCGCGCATGAGACCGGCGACCCGTGCCGATTGCAGCGCCGCAAACTCCCCCCCCCACTCATAGCCCCACCGGTGCCGCGTGTAGGCATCACACGTCGCCGTCGCCGGATGGCACATGATCTCGTGCCGTGGTCACGAGCCCCATGCGCAAGCCGCACCTCAACCCGCGGGCGTAGGCCCGGGTTCCTCGACGCCCTCACCATGCCGCACCACCCGACGAATCCGGTAGATCGGCTTATTCTGGCTCTCGTAGTACGTCCGCACCTGCACCTCGGCCATCAGCCCCATCGTCACCAACTGCACGCCCACCAGCAGCAGCAACACCGCCAGCAGCAGCAGCGGCCGGTTGCCGATGTTGACGTTGAAGAACAGCTTCTCCACCGACAGGTAGAGCGCCAGCAGGAACCCCAGCGCCCCCGCCATGATCCCCCAGCGCCCAAACACCTGAATCGGTTTCGTCGAATACGCCAGCAGGAACTTCACCGTAAACAGGTCCAAGAGCACCCGCAGAATGCGCGACAGCCCGTACTTGCTCTTCCCGAAGCGCCGCGCGTGATGGGTCACCACCACCTCCGCCACACTCCCGCCCGCCCAGTACGCGAGCGCCGGGATGTACCGGTGCATCTCCCCGTACAGCCGCACATCGCGCAGCACCTCGCGCCGGTACGCCTTCAGCGAGCACCCGTAGTCGTGCAGCCGCACCCCCGTCATCGTCGAGATCATCCAGTTGGCGATCTTGGAGGGCAGGATCCGCGTCAGGAACTTGTCCTTGCGGTCGCGCCGCCAGCCGCTCACCACGTCGTACCCCTCCGCCATCTTGTCCAGCAGCTTCGGGATGTCCGTCGGATCGTTCTGCAGGTCGGCGTCCATCGCGATGACGACATCGCCGGTGGCGTGGTCGAACCCCGCGGCCATGGCGGCCGTCTGCCCGAAATTCCGCCGCAGATGGATCACGACGAAGCGCTCATCGCGCTCGGCCTCCGCATCCAGCCGCCCCGCCGTGTCGTCGCTGCTGCCGTCGTTGACCAGCACGACCTCGCACGGCAGCGCCAGCCCCGCCATCGTCGCGCTCAGCGCCTCATACAGCGGCTGCACGTTGTCTTCTTCGTTGTACACTGGCAGAACCAGCGATACGCTCTTGATCTCGTTATCGGCTGCCATGTCACTTCCCTCAAGCAAAGCGACCCGCGCCAAAGGACTCGTACGAGCGGCTTCCAGCCGCGAGGGTCCTACGGCCGATGCTCCTTCAGCCGGTAGATGCGCAGCGGCCCCGCCCACGTGCCCGGCACCTCGGCCACCAACTCATAGTTCGCCCCCACCAGCCCCATGATCAGACCATCCAGCCGGTGCCCCCCCGCGTAGCGCCCGCCATCGCGCAGCCACTGTCGCGCCCCGGCGCTGATCACGGCGTACTGCGCCCCGCCGCTCAGCCACTTGCGGATCATTGCGTCATTATACATGTGCACGCTGCGAACCAGCGCGGTGTCCTTGCTCTCGCGGTACGCAAAAAGCTCATGGGTCAACGCGTGAGGCAGCAGCAACCCGGCCTCCAGGAACTGCTGCGGATCATCATAGGTGAAGATGACGGAACCAGCCGGGATGGTCCGCGCCAGCGCCTCGGCCCCCACCCGCATCTGCTGCAGATCGGTCGGCCGGCGCAGGGATAGCTCCATGTGGGGGCCGGGCCCCGTGAAGACCGGCATGACCACGGCGAAGACCGCGACCGCCGCCAGCGCCCGCCGCCGCACGGTCCCACCGTCGCCCGACACCGCCTCCGTCAGCGGCACAAAGAGCACCGCCGCCGGCGCCGCCAGCAGAAAGAACACGTACGGGTCCAGCAGGTAGAACACATTCCCCGCGATGGCCAGCGCCGCCGGGACATGACTCAGCCACAGGGCCGCCGCCGCCAGGACCCATCCGAGAGCCCGCTTCCCGGGCGTCGCGTCCGCCGGGGCGTCTCTCCCCAGTCCCCCGGCCGCGACGGCCGTGCCCAGCAGCAGCAGTATCCCGGCGTGGGCGCGCAGGAACATGACCATGTGCCACACGATGCTCA
>CAZZDO010000626.1:0-2699 GCA_964653205.1 uncultured Armatimonadia bacterium
CACTTCAAGGACTTCAAGCGACAGGGCTATGAGTGGACGCCGCTCTTGGCCGGTGATGTGAACTTCCCGGCGGTCATGACCGAGCTGCGCAAGATCGGCTACGACGGCGCGCTGCTGTCGGAAGTCGCCCCCTCCATCGCATCGCTCGAAGAGACCGCGGGGCACATCCGGCGGATCATGGAAATGTAGGGGTTAGGGATTGGGCTGTAGGGCGGGGGCTTGTACCCCGCCCGGCCGTTCGGTTTGTGACACATGGGGCGGGGTACAAGCCCCCGCCCTACAGCACTACATCCCCACCTTCTCCGACGCCCACGCCCGCCACGTCTCCCACCATTCCTTCAGGTCCCCCGCCTGGCAATGGCCCGCTCGGGGGAACTCCGCCAACTCCTTGTCGCCTGGCAGGGCCTCGTACAGCGCCGTCACTTCAGCCGGGCTGACGACCTCGTCCCGGCCGCCGTACGACAGCAGCGCCGGGCAGCGGATGTCGCCCACGAAGCGCGAGAGGTCGAAGTAGGCCAGGCATGTCGGCAGGGCCTTGCGGAAGGCGTGGTAGCGGCTCTCGACGCGCTGCAACTCCGGCGAGGCGCCGACGCCGATCATGGCATCGCCGTAGCGCGGGCCGGGGAGGGGCTCGTGGGCGGCGACGAAGGCCACGTCATCGGGCGCGAGAGCTGCGAGCGCGAGGGCCACGCCCCCGCCACGGCCTTCGCCGACGAGACCGGCGCGAGTGTGGCCGGGGGCGGTGCGGGCGAGGAGCAAGTCCAGCCCCCGCCGGGCGGCGAGCACCGCCGCGTACATCGGGTGGTGGGTCGGCTCGGGGCCGAGGTCCGCGTCATGCCACATCGCCCCCACGTCCACGATGAGCCAACTGTAGGTGTGTGTCGGTGCGAGGCCCGTCTCGGCGCGGTCGAGGAGATACACGACCGGCGGCAGCTTCGCGTCGGGCGCCACGTGGATCTGCAACCGGCAGGACCCCGTGGCGGGCGTGGCGAAGGTGACGGTGTCGGCTTGCCACGACGCGTTCGCCGGGCGGCTCTGCAACTGCACGAAGGCCTGGCGCCAAAAGCGCCCGAAGTCCGCCGGGGCCTCGGCCGCGCTGGAACGGGACGCCACGTACATCAGCAACCAAAGGACCACGTAGACATGTCGCGACATTGCCATCACCACCCGTTGAGTTGCCGTCAAGCTGTGTCTCGGGCGGGGGCGCTGCGATGGCGTAACGCCGGGGTGACGCACCGTAACGTTGCGTGTCTGTCTCTCCTCATGGCCGCCGCCGTGTGGGCTGCGCCGACGACTGCCTACGTGCGCGGGGCCGACGGCAAGTGGATCAAGACCCCGGCCACCGACGAGGGCGGGCGCATCACTCTCTCTCTACAGCCCGCGCAAATCGGCGGCGGCGAGACCGTCGTCATCGTCAACAAGCCCGCGTGGATGGTGCTGGAAGATACCGAGGCGCCGAAGCTGGCGTGGCTGAAGCTGAGCGGGGTGGACGTGAAGGCCGACACGGGGGACCTCGGCGTCATCGCCAAGTTCCCGGCCACCGTCGCCCTGGGGGTCAAGGACAACGCCAACCCGCTCAACGGGCCGGCGGTGCGCGTGGCGGGGCCGCTGGAGGCGGGGCCGGTAGCGGCGCAATTCATTGCGCCCACGGACCCGAAGACCGGCGCGATCAATCGCGCCGCTACGAACGGCCGCGTCAGCTTCGACCTCCCCGCCCTGCCGCCCGGCGAATACCGCTTCACCGTCACCGTGCCGGACCTGTCCCCGCAAGCCAACACGCTCACCGTGCCGCTCCGCTGCTCGGTCATCGGCTTTGCGCCGAGTGAAGACCAGCAGACCATCCGCATCGGCACGCCGGGCGGGGGCTTCACGTTCCGCGCGAAGAAGACCGGCGAGCTGCAAGTCGGCGACACCACGCCCGCGTACCTGAGCACCGGCCTCGCTGGGCAGTACCTCTACATTGACCGCATCGAGCGGATCGAGACCTTACAGGACACGGCGGCGGTCAAGAGCATCCGCGTGCACGTGCGGCCGGGCAAGACCGACAAGGACAACGACGGGGCGGCGCTGGCGAAGCTCGAATACGACCTGACCGTCCGCGCCGACCTGCCGTGCCTGCTGGTCACGAGCCGCACGGTCTTGCTGGCCCCCAAGCAGGAAGTCTACTCGTGGTGGGGCTGGCTGCCGGGCACGCGCTGGGTGGACCCGGCCGGCGAGCACGACTGGTCGGGCAAGTACCAGGACGTGGGTCACGTCGGCTGGGTGTTCCTCCCGCAAGACAAGACGCAAACACCGGGGCTCGGCTGGCTGTCCCCGCTGAACTTCGGCGAGAGCCGCTTCAACACGATGCTCCTGTACACCGACCCCCAGCGCCTCCTGACCGAGACGAACGGGAGCGTGGAACTCCCCTTCGCGCTCATGCCGGCCGCGACGGCCGCCGAAGTCGCCGCCGTCGCCGAGAAGCTCAAGGCGGCGGGGGTGTGGTAAGAGGCTCGGCCATGCGCAACCCTTGAGACAACGTCTCATTGGCTTGTGGGCCGGCAGCCGCTACAATGTGGGCAGGCAACATCACAGCCATGACTACCGCCCGCCTAACCGCCCTGCTCCTCCTGCTGGCCGCCCCGGCTTTGGGTGCGGAGCCTGCTCGCGTGGGCCGGGACATCCTGGACCGGCCCTCCATCGGCTATCCCTTCGCCGCC
>CAZZDO010000627.1:0-2692 GCA_964653205.1 uncultured Armatimonadia bacterium
CCGTGTCAGAGGCGCCGGGCGAAGTCCGGCTGTCGTCACTGCCATCTGCGTGGTGCTCTTCGTTGCGGCGCCGTTGGCAGGCGCTCAGACCACTGCCTACGCTCCGGTCGCGACCATGCACCCGCTTGACGGCTGGGAGCTGACTGACGTAGGGGTCTCGTTCCGCTGGCAACGGCAGGTCGAGCCCGGCCGATGGGCCACCTGGACCTACCGGCTGCAGGTAGCCCGCGATCCCGGCTTCGGGCACCCCGAGATCGACCGCGTGGTGGATCCGCTTGCCGAGAATCGGCGGCCAGGCGACCCCTGGGCCGACTGCCGGCAGATGAGCTATACCCCGCCGGAGCTGCTGCCGGCCGGCGCCTGGTACTGGCGGGTGCAAGTGGCTGACGGCGACGGAGGCCCGTGGTCGGCCTCGACCCGCTTCGTGGTGAATAGCGACCACCGCGCGGCGCCGATCCTCCGACCCATCGGGGCCGACCGGCCGCTGGCAGTGTTCGACATGTGGAACCTGGAAGCGAGGCGGGACATCTCGTGGGCGGACTACTGGCGCACCATCCCGGCCGACCTCAGGCCGTACGTGGCGTTCCAGGTCAACCGCTTCGGCGTCGGCCGAGACCCTGAGTCAGACTTCCCCTTCTACCAGACGATGCAGCGGCTGGCCGACCTGCGCCTCCCCTGCTACGTGGGCACCGGCGGCCCCGGCAAGCCTGTCTCGTGCTACAGCGACCCGGCGGAGCTGGAGTGGATGTTCCAGCACTTCCCGACGCTGGACGGCATCGTGACGGGCGAGACGTTCTGGGCGTACGGACCACGGGCCACGGAGGAGGCCCGCTACTACAACCGCGTCCTGCAGCTCTGCGCCAAGTACGGCCGCCACTTCATCCAGGGCGACGGCAACTGGGGGCACTTCAACTGGGACCGCTTCTTCGCCGCAAAGCCGCGGGGTGCAACCGACAGCCCGGTCTGCGACCGGGCCGATCCTGACCTGCTCCGCGCGTGCGGCGCCAGTCTGGTGCCGTGCTCGAAGACCAACATCCGTGACTCCTACTTCGAGGCGGCGAGCGCGGTGATGGGCGCCTGGCTGCAGGGCATGGTGACCAACTACGGCATCTGGCACGAGGCCTGGTACTGGAGCGACGTCCACTTTGATGATGTCTTCCTGGAGCCGACCCACGGGGGCGATCTGCGGAAGATGCCGCCCATCCTGTGGGACCAAGCGCTGCTCACCGGCTTGGCGGCGGGCGCCACCGTGCTCAAGTTCGGCGGCGAGAGCTCGGTCACCGAGTGGGGATGTTACGATGCGGCGACCGACCGTTTCGACCGCGCCTTCGGCTCCACGTACACCGGCCTGTGGGACCAGGCGGGTCACGCGACGATGGTCCTGGATCGCTACGTAGTCCCGTTCTTGCGCGCCGTGGTGCAGCGCCGCCTGATTCCCAGCCGCGCCGAAGTGCTTCGCGAGGTGAAGGTCGCGGTGGCCCCGGGTCCGTTGGACGCAGACAGAGGCGTCACCGCCGACTTTGGCCGGTATGCCCCGCTCTATCGTGCCACCTACGGTCTACGCGACTACCACGCCTTCGATCCGGACGCCAACGAGCCCGTCTACAATCTATCACTCCCGCCCGGCTCCGCCGGCCGCTACGTGCGCGTGCAGCTCTTCGGAGAGCTGAAGTGCCTCAGCCTGGCCGAGGTGCAAGTAGTGAGCGGCGGCGTGAACGTGGCGCTGCAGACCTCTGCCAGCCAGTCCAGTGTGGACCACGGCGGCGTGCCGGGGCGCGCAGTGGACGGGAACGTCAGCGGACGTTGGGAGTCGGGGACTATCACTCACACGCGCGAGGAGAAAGACCCCTGGTGGGAGGTGGATCTGGGTGAAGTGAGAGCGGTTGAGCGGGTCGTCATCTACCCCAGGCAGAACCTGGAAGCACGGGTGGTGGGCTCTCGCGTCTCGCTGCTAAGTGCCGAGCGAGACGAGGTGTGGCACGTGGACACGCCCGAGCCAACGCGGAGCTGGCATCCGGACGGTGCGCAGTACGAGCTGATCCCCAACACCGGGCGTTACTACTTCATTCCGGTGCTGTCCGGTCCGGACCCGGCTCCGCCCGGTGTCGCGGCGCTGCCGCTGAACGAGTTGCAGGACGAGGTCCGCGTGAACCAGCTGGTCGACGTCCACTACCCGCCGCGCGCCGAAGGAGACGCCTGGGTATGCCGGGTGGGCGACCGGGTCTTCGTCATGAACAGCCACGAGAACCGCAATGTGGCGCAGCCTTACCGTATCCCGTTGGCCCGGGGCGGCGCCATCGCGGCCCTGACGGGCACCGCATCGCCGCACTGGTACCTGCTGGCGAAGCGCGGCAAGAACGACGAGTCGCTTTGGCTGCAGGCGAACGCCAACCACAAGGGCCCTTACACCGACGGCCGGTGCACAGAACTGGAACTCAGCTGCCGTCGGCAGCCGGAGGTGGAGGTCAAGCCCCCCGGGGCGGTCGTGGAGCGGCGTTGGGATCCGGCGGCGCGGCTGCTGCATCTGAAGCTGAGCCACCGCGATGGTGCTGTCGAGGCCGAGGTCAGGGCACCGCGGTAGAGGACCTGCCCGGTCGGCGCTGGCCCATTGACCCGGCGTCCCTTCTCCCCGCAGGAGGGCCTCGCGCCGGGCGACAACGTCGTCCTGACCTTCCCGATCGGCGAGAGCGCA
>CAZZDO010000628.1:0-2690 GCA_964653205.1 uncultured Armatimonadia bacterium
GCCCCACCCGCCGCGTATGCTCCAGCGCCCGGTTCCCGCGCTCGATCAGCACCTCCGGCCGGCGCACCCGCAGGGGGTGGTACACCTGCCGCGCCAGGCAGAACCGGCACGCCCGCCCGCAGCCGCGCGCGATCTCGACCAGGAACCGGTCGCCGAACTCCGTGTGTGGGGTCAACATCACCGACTCGGTGGCGAAGCCGTTGAGGTCGGGCGCAAAGAGGCGCCGCACACGCGCCCGCTGCGCGCCCAGCCCCGGATCGTGCTCGGGGAGGAAGGGCAGGTAGACGCCCGCCTCCGGCCCCAGAGCCCCCAGCCGCTCGAACAGCTCCTCCCGCGAGTCCGACTCCAGCAGCGTCTCCGTCAGCGCCCCCGCAATCGGCTCCACCTCGCCGACCACCACGGCGTCCACCAGGTCCGCCAGCGGCTCGGGGTTCGCGGTGACGGCCGGCCCGCCGGCGATGACCACCGGGTGGCGGTCGTCACGCTCCGCGCGCAACGGCGGCACGCCCCCCGCGCTCAGCAGCGCCGGCAGGTTCAGCCAGTCCAACTCGAAGGAGGAACTCACCAGCACATAGTCGAACCCACCCAACGGCGTGTCGGACTCCAGCGACCGCAGCGTCTCCGCCGGGCCGCCGTCGGGCAGGAACGCCCGCTCGCACACCAGCCCGGCGTCGTTGAGCATCCCGTACAGCGCGTGCACCGCCAGGCTGGACATGCCCACGTGGTAGGTGTTGGGGAACAGCAGCACCGCGCGCCCCCGGTCGCGAACGGGGCGGACGCTCAGGCAGGTCTCATCAGCAAGCAGCGGGTCGGGCATGGCAGTGTGCTGGTAGGATACGCCAGCGAGGCCGGGCGGGGCAAGCAGGGGAGGGCGGCGCGGCCTCTGCTGGCAAACCGCACGTACTGCGCCTGTCACCCTGAGCGAAGCGAAGGGCCTGTGAACGGCAGGTCCTTCGCTTCGCTCAGGATGACGCGATCGGGACGGCAGTTGCCCGCGTTGGGGGCCGGCCCCCCCCGGTCCCCCGCCGTTCACTACATACCGGATACGACAGAGCCAGTTGCAAAAGTAGGCCTGGAAGGAAGTCTCGCCTCCTGAGGGAATCTAGGGTTGTGTGCGGAACCGAGATCCCAAGGAGGCGAGAGTATGCAGACGGTAGCACAGATTTGGGGGCGGATACAAGCCAATCTGTTCCCGCACCTGGCCGAGTGTTTGGACGAGCCGCTGACGGACAAGCAGCGGCAGTTGGTGGCGGTGCTGGAGGTTGTGCGAATTGAGGAACATGTGGCCCCCGGCTCCTGGCAGTGGATGGGGCGCCCTCGCGCCGATCGTCGCGCCCTTGCGCGGGCCTTCGTGGCGAAAGCGGTCTATGATCTGCCGACCACTGAAGCGCTGATCGAGAGCCTTCGAGACAGCAAGAACCTGCGCCGGCTCTGCGGTTGGCAGCGAAAAGACCGGGTCCCGAGTGCTTCCACCTTCTCCCGGGCCTTCGAAGAGTTCGCGGTCTGCAAGTTGTGTGATCGGGTGCATGAAGCCCTGGTCAAAGAGCATGTCGGCGAGCAGTTGGTGGGACACATCTGTCGCGACTCGACGGAGATCGAAGCCCGCGAGAAGCCGGTGAAGAAGCCGCCGAAGCCGCCCAAAGTCAAGCGCCGCGTGGGGCGTCCGAAGAAGGGCGAAGAAGTGGGGCAGGAGCGCCCGACCCGGCTGCCCGCCCAAGTCCACCAGACCGCAGAAGAGGCCCTCGCAGAGCTTCCCACGGCCTGTGACGTGGGCGCGAAGCTCAACTCCAGAGGCCGCATGCACTACTGGATCGGCTACAAGACACATCTGGACGTCAACGACGACGGGCTGCCTATCAGCGTGGTGACGACCTCGGCTTCGCTGCACGATAGCCAGGTGGCAATCCCGCTGGAGAAGCTGACGGCCCAGCGGGTGACCAGCCTGTACTCGGTGATGGACTCGGCCTATGAAGCCAGCCTCATCACGCAGGTATGCCGGGACCTCAACCACGTGCCGATCATCGACACGAAGACGCGCAGGGGAGTGAAAGTGCCTTTCGATCCGCCCACCGCGCAGCGCTACAAGGTGCGCACCACAGTGGAGCGGGCCTACGGCCGTCTGAAAGACGAGTTCGGTGCACGCCACGTGAGAGTGCGCGGACACGCCAAAGTGCACACTCACATCATGTTCGGGGTGGTGGCGCTGTTTGCCGACCAACTGTTGAAGTTGGTGACATAGCTCCGCCAGCGGCCCGCCCCGCACCCGAAGCGACCACAGTTCAGGCCACAAACACCGGCCTGACAGCGCTTCCTGCCTCCACGAAGGGCATCCGCCCAAGAACAGACCCTCCGACCGACTGAGGCAGCACCTGACGAACCGAATTGGGCCCGGACTGCCGCCGAGCCCGGCCCATCACACCAACTCAGCCGGCCCTACGCACCCATACGCTGGACTTATGCAACTGGCTCTCAGGGCTGCGTAGATGAACCCCGTGACGGCGCGTCCCTTGAATGATCGGCGATCGATGTCACTGATGATGGGCATGGATTAGCTCACCGCTGAGTAGGTGCTTGGTGTCTGGTCATGGGCGACAGCGCGGCGACGGCACCGCGCAAACAGGCCGGCCGCGGCCCTCGCCGCCCGCCAACCCCACGGGGGACGAGGCATGAAGCGGGACGGGGGTCAGGCT
>CAZZDO010000629.1:0-2680 GCA_964653205.1 uncultured Armatimonadia bacterium
GGTCTGGCAGCCCTGGAAGGGGCGGATCAAGCAGCTTGACCTCAAGACGGTCGGGCTGGGCGGGAGGGTCTTCCGCCAGCTCTTCTGCGGCCGGGAGCGCCAAGCGATGGCGCGCACGCCGAACTTCGACCCGTCCGACCCGCACGGCGGCAAGTGGGCGCTGACCGAAGCGGTGGCCGAGGCCGGAAGCAAGCGCGCCTTCCAGTACGCGGCCGGGGACATGAAGCCCTGGGCGGATCTCAGTCAGGCCGAAGTCTTCATCTTCCACAGGTACAACTACTACGCCACCATCGTGCCGTTGGTGGCAGTCGATGCCGCCGGACGCGTCGCCCGTCTCGGCCAGGACACCTATGATGTGATCCAGGGCGAAGGCGCGGAGCGCTACTTCGTGCAGGGATTGTTGGAAGAGCTGGACGCACCGGGTGAGTGGCACCTGGACCAGAAGAACTCGGTGCTCTACCTCTGGCCGCCGGATGGCTCGTCCGGATCAGCCACGCCCATCGAGGTCCCGCTGGCCGAACATGTGGTCGCCATTGACGGCGCGAAGCATCTCCTCATCCGCGGACTCACCCTTGAAGTCAGTGAGGGTGGTGCGGTGGACATCCATGGCGCGACGGCGTGCCGCATTGTGGGCTGCAAGGTCGGGCATTGCGGGGTTGGGGGGCAGATCGGAGGCTGGGGGACATGGGAGGACCAGTGCGGCGTGGGCATCTTCGCGTCCACTAACTGCGCCGCCCTCGGTAACGACATCTACGACACGGGCGGCCATGGCGTGAAGCTGACGGGTGGCGATCGCCCGACGCTGACGCCCGGCGCGAACGTCGCCGAGAACAACCACATCTGGCACACCGGGGTCATCTGGGCGCAGGGCTGCGGGGCGCGCGTGGAGGGGGTCGGCAATCGCTTCTCGCGCAACACGGTCCACGACTGCCCACGCATGGGAGTCATCTTCAACGGCAACGACACGGTCATCGAGTACAACCACCTGTATGACCTGAACAAGCAGACCTGCGACACCGGGGCCATCTACACGGGCGGGCGCAACTGGCTCGATCCGTGGGGGAGCAAGATCCAGTACAACTACATCCATGACATCGGCGGCTATGGCCGCGAGGATGGAAAGTGGGTCTCCCCCTCCTTCTCGTGGGGAATCTATCTGGACGACAACAGCAACGGCTGCGACGTCATCGGCAACATCGTGGTGGATGGTTACTGGGGTGGCATCCACCTGCACAATGCACACGACTCGCTCATCGAAAACAACATCATCGTCAACGGGGTGCAGCAGCAGGCCCAGTTCAACGGCTGGGTGCAGGGCACCGGCTACTACAGCAGCAGTGTCGCGACCTGGATGCAGTCGTGGGACGAGTACCGTCAGTACCCGGCCTGGAGGAAGTACCCCGGTTTCGTCGAGACCCGGCCGACGGACCTGGTGCCGATGAGCCGCAATCGCCTGGTGCGCAACATCCTCGCCTACCGCGGGGAGCAGAGCGCACTGTATGCCTTCCGGAACCTGCCGCTGGACCAGACCGTGTTCGACAACAACACAGTCTGGCACCACGGCCTGCCCCTGACGCTCGGGCTGCAGGCAATCCTGAAGGTAGAAGTAGATGCCAGAGCGCCGGAACTGCTCGCCAACGGCGGCTTCGAAGACGGGAAGGCCGGGGAGATGCCGACGGCCTGGACGTGGATGATGCGCCCCGACGAGCGCTCCAAGGCCTTCGTCTCCGAGGAGACCACGCACACCGGCAAGCGCAGCATGAGGGTGGAATCGAGCACCGCCAAGGATGCGGCCGGCAACCCGCAGTTCACCTTCGTACGGACCGAGGAGTTCGCAGCCAAACCCGGACAAGCATACCAGGCGACGGTCTGGGCGAAGGCGGATCGTCCGGGCCTAACGCTCGGGATCGTTCCGCAATCGTACAAGGCGGGCAAACACCACTGGGCCGCCGAACGCGTCTACCAACTGACGCAGGACTGGGCGCCGTACACGCTGGACTTCTACATCCCCGGCCCGAAGGACGCGGGCTACCTGCCGACGCTGGACAACCTCTGGATTCGCCTCGACTTCCGGCAGCCGGAGGGTGTCTGCTGGGTGGATGACGTGTCGCTGAAGGAGGGGCGCAACCCGCTGCAGACCAAGAGCGAGTGGCAGCTCTGGCAGGAGCAGGGGCAGGACGTGCACTCGGTCGTGGCAGACCCGATGTTCGTCGCCCCCGACAAGGGCGACTACCGCCTGAAGCCAGCATCGCCGGCGCTGAAGCTGGGGTTCAAGCCGATCCCGGTTGACAAGATCGGGTGCTACCAGAGCAAGGAGCGGGCCACGTGGCCTGTGCCCGGCGACAAGTATCCCTGGCGGTGACCGCAGGCTTTCGTCGGCGCCAGACTCGCGCGGGGGGAGAACCGGTCGGTAATCCCATGATCAAGGGGTCGCATGGCATGTCTGATCCGCACTTCGACACGCTGACGGGTCACGGTCCGAAGCAGATGCTGCACATGGAGCACTGGTCCAACCCCGATGCCGAGACCTACCTGACCGGCATCGACTACTACGACCATCCCAAGCTCTGCCGCGAACGGCTGCGAGAGCTCTACCCGCAGTTGGGCCTGCCGATCCCGGAGACGGATGATCCGAAGCCGCGGCCGACGCTCAGCCTGACGGGCCAGACCTCCGACTCCG
>CAZZDO010000630.1:0-2661 GCA_964653205.1 uncultured Armatimonadia bacterium
CCCTACAGAGACACCGACGCAGGTTGCCCCCGCCCCCGCCGCGAAACACCACCCCATGCCTCGCCTGTCCCTCACACTCTTGGCCATCCTCCTCCCCCTGTGTGCGAAAGGAGCCCCCTCCGTGCGCCCTGAGCTTCGTGTCGGCCTCACCGACGGCGACCTGTCCGGCCGCGATGAGCGCGTCCTGCAGGCCGCCGTGGATCATGTCGCGGGCCTCGGCGGTGGCACCGTTCGCCTCGGCCCCGGCGCGTGGACCCTCCGCAACTCCATCGTCCTACGCAGCGGCGTTGCCCTAATGGGCGCCGGCGAGCAGACCATCCTGCGCAAGGCCCCCGGCGGGACGTCGCTGCTGGCCGAAGACGGCGACTATGGCGATGTGCGCCTCCTGCCGCAAGACAGCTCGACCTTCCAGGTCGGCGACGGGGTGACCGTCCGCAGCAACCGCTTCGCCGGCTTCTTCAGCACCGTCGCCACGGTCGTCCGCAAGGACGACGATGGCGCGTTGATCCTGAACGAGCGCCTCAACGCCGACCTGATGGTCAACGACGGCGTGTTCGTCTCGCACGCCTGTCCGCTCATCCGCGCCACCGACGAGCACGACGTGGCCCTCCGCGACCTCGTCATCGAGGGCAACCGCGAGCAATGCCCGCCTGAGGACGGCTGCCGCGGCGGGGCGGTCAACTTCCTGCGCGTGGCCAACGTCGCCCTCAGCCATGTCGTGATCCGCAACATGAACGGCGACGGGCTCTCCTATCAGAACTCCCCGGATGTGGTGGTCGAGGACTGCCTGTTCGAGCGCAACGCCGGTGGCGGCTGTCATCCGGGTTCGGGTTCGTCCCGGCCCATCGTGCGCCGGTGCATCATGCGCCACAACGGCGGCTGCGGCCTGTTCCTGTGCTGGCGGGTGAAGAACGGGCTGTTCGAGGACAACACGATCGCGGACAACGCCCAGATGGGCATCTCGATCGGCCACAAAGACACCGACAACCGCTTCACGCGCAACACGGTCCGCCGCAACGCGCTCTCCGGCATCTACTTCCGCGACGAAGCGGGACACGCCGCCGGCCACCGCTGCGTTGTCGAGAACTGCACCGTCGAGGACAACGGGAGTGGGGGAGAGCACGGCGGCCAACCGGCCTCGGGCATCCGCATTGACGGCGAGACGAACGACACCGTCCTGCGCCACAACACGATCAAGGGGTCGGCGGTGTCACTCCTGATCGGGCCGAAGGTGGGGCCGGTCACAATCGAGGGCGACATTCCCGGCACAGTCACCGACCTGCGAGAGAAGAAGCAGCCATGAAGCCCGTCCATCCCCAGAACTTCTACCTTACCGCCTGGGCCGCCGAGGACCCGCGCTGTGTCGCCCGCATGGAGCGCATGATGGCTGGCTTCGGTGTGCCCGTGGACCGCGTCCAACTCCTGACCGAAGACAACCTCGAGGCCACCATCCGCGCCAAGGACTGGTTCGACCTCGACGTGCGGCAGGGCCAGATCGGGTTCCAGGGCGACCCGGATGTCGTCTTCAACAAGATGCTCTTCCCCTCGGCCGAGGAGCGCGAGCAGATCGTCGCTCGCCACGAGATGCTGCGCCACAACCCTGGCGGCGGCTACACCTATGGCTTCCTGCGGATGCTCTACGGCATCCACGACGGCTACCACTACGAGGACGGCAACCAGAAGCGCAACAGCGGCGCGACGTGTTGGTCGCTGTACGACCTCCACTCGGCCTACGGCTGCTTCCACAAGTGCCGCTACTGCCGGCGCGGGCGCGTCACGACGCTCGCGCTGAACGTCGAGGACTTCCTCGAGCACACCGACCAGCTCATGGCCGCCAACCCCTGGCAGCGCGTCTTCCGCTACGATGTCGAGACCGATTGCCTGCCCGTCGAGCCCGAGTACGGCATGTGCCGGGCGCTGGTCGAGCACTACGCCGCCCTGCCCGACAAGTACCTCATCCTCTTCTCCAAGAGCGACAACGTGGACTTCCTGCTGGACCTGCCGCATGACGGGCACACGATCATGCTCTGGACGCTGAGCACGCCGACGGTCAGCCGCGTCATTGAGGTGGACACGGCCACCACCGAGGAGCGCATTGCGGCCGCGCGCAAGTGCCAGCAGGCCGGCTACGCCGTGCGCTTCAAGTGCAAGCCCATCGTGCCCATCGCCGCCTGGCGGGATGAGGCCACGGACATGTTCGAGCAGCTCTTCGCCGCCGTCCAGCCCGACAACATCAGCATCGAGATGCTGTTCTTCGACGGCATGGCGGAGTTCCGCGGCATCTTCCCCATCGAGCTGTTCGACCCGGCCCTCGTCGCGCGCATGGACGAGATCGAGGCAACCGAGGGCTTCAAGGACCGCATGCACCCCTTCCCCGACGACGTGCGGGCGGAGGTCTACGAGCACTACATCCGCGAGATCCAGCGTCTGTCGCCCGCCACGCGCGTGTCGCTGTGCGCCGAGACCAAGCCCATGTGGGAGCGCCTGGGCGGGCTGCTGGGCTGCGGCCCCAGCGCCTTCGCGTGCAACTGCGGCCCGGTGGCCGTGCCGGGCATCCAGCACCACCAACTGGGCACCACCGAAGACGGCAAGGCCGTCGTGGTCAGTTAGGGAGGGCATAAGATGACACGCCATCTGGTGATGCTGGCACTCATCATCGCC
>CAZZDO010000631.1:0-2660 GCA_964653205.1 uncultured Armatimonadia bacterium
GCTCACGCCCGTGGCAAGGTACGTCGGCCCCTTCGGGGCGAACGGCCCGGCCGTTGCCGCGTCACCAGACCCGGTCGCGGGGCCCCGCCCCTTCGGGGCGAACGACAACGACCCCAGGCGGGCGGGACGCCCGCTCTACCATCGCGCTGCCAGCCGCTACTGGGACCGCGGGCATCCTGCCCGCAGCCGTGGCCGTCGTCGTTGCCGTCCCTGATTCCTGACCCCTGACCCCTGATTCCTGTCGTTCACCACACGTCGTCAATCGCCGCCCGGTCCGCCTCGACCTCTTCGAACCACGTCTCCAGGTCGCGCAGCAGACGGCGCGCCATGTCCGGGTGCTCGTCGGCTACGTTCGTCTGTTCCAGCGGGTCCTGCGCGATGTTGTACAGCTCCGCCGGCGGGGGCGGCGGGACCTCGCGCTCCGGGTAGGGCTCCTGGACGACCCCGTGTTCGAGGAAGTACTCGTACTCGTACATGGACATGCGCCACCACGTGAGGTCCGGCATGTTCATGGCCTGGGGGATCGTCGGCCGCACGAGCTTCCAGTCGCCGTCGCGGATGGCCGCGTTGCACTCGACCAGCGGCGTGTAGCGGTTCCATTGCCAGCAGCGCTGAGAGGCGGGGGCCTCGGCCGCGCCCTGGATCGTCGGCCACTGGTTCACGCCATCCAGCGGCAGGTTGCCCTCGGGCAGCGGCGTACCCGTCATCGCCAGCAGCGTGGGCAGCCAGTCGCTCATGTGGACCATGCTGTCGCACTGCCGCCCGCCCGCGAGCCCGTCGGGCCAGCGCAGGAGCAGCGGCACGCGGATGCCGCCCTCATGGACGCTGCCCTTGGCGCCGTGGAACTCGCAGTTGAAGCGGTTGAGGCAGTCGTCGCCCTGCCCGCCGAACTGCGGGCCGTTGTCGCTGCAGAAGCACACGATGGTGTTGTCGCGCAGGCCGAGTTCGTTGAGCGTGCCGAGGATCTGGGCGACCCCCTTGTCCATGCGGCGGATCATCGCGTAGAGCGTCTTGACGCCGGGGGTCACGTCGAGGTCGGCGAAGAGCGCGCGCTCCTCATCCGGGACTTGCAGCGGCGTGTGGGGCGCGTTGTAGGTCACATGCAGGAAGAAGGGCTCCTGCTGGTGGCGGCGCAGGAAGCCGCAGGCCTCCTCGGTCCACAGGTCCGTCAGGTACGTCCCGTCGCCGCGCCGCACGGTGTCGGTGCCGAACTCAATGCGCCAGTCGTAGTAGTCGTGCATGCCCCCGCGAAAGCACACGGCTTCGTCGAAGCCGCGGCGGCAGGGATGGTAGCGCGGGTCGTAGGCCCCCAGGTGCCACTTGCCCACCAGCCCCGTGGCGTAGCCGGCGCGCCCCAGCATGTCGGCCAGTGTCGTCTCGCGCAGGGCCAGCCGCTCGAGCCCGCGCCATTCGAGCGTGTCAATCGAGCCGGTGCGGTGCGGATAGCGCCCCGTCATCAGGCACGCGCGCGAGGGGTTGCACACCGGCGAGCCGGTGTAATGCTGCGTGAAGCAGACGCTCTCGGTCATCAACGCATCGAGCGTGGGCGTCCGCGACAGCCCGCCGTTGAAGGCGCTGAAGTCGCCGTAGCCCATGTCGTCCACGAGGATGAAGAGCACGTTCGGTTGGGGCATGTCAGTTCTCCTCCGTGAGGGGGCGGAGTTCGCGCGGCCGGTGTGATCGGGTAGAGCGGGCGTCTCGCCCGCGCGGCCACCGGATGCGGGCGAGACGCCCGCTCTACCGCCTGCCGACCAGTTACCCGGCAGGGACGCGAATACCTGCGGCGAACCTGAGGCAACTCGCCCCACGGAGGCCGCCATGTTCCGCCTGCCCGTCCGCCAGTACCGCGTCTACACCCCGCCGGGGACGCCGTACGACGAGGCCAACTTCGGTCATGTCCACCGGGAGATCGAGTTGGACCCGGCCGCGACGGCCTTCGTCACGCTCGACCTGTGGAACATGGGATGGGAAGAGGAGCCGCTCGCGCCGGACCTGGGGCGCGACGCGGAGTACCACTTCATCGGCCTGGGGCACCGGGCGGCGGCCGAGGCGAAGCGCCGCGTCGAAGAGAACCTCGCCCCCGCGCTCTACGCCGCGCGGGCGGCGGGCCTGACGGTCATCCACTGCAACAGCGAGAAGGTCGTGCGGCGGTATCCGGAGTGTTTGGTGGAGGGGCCGAATACGCCGGAGGCCGGCAGGCCGGCGGCGTATCCGGCCCCAGGGCCGGATAGCGACGATGCGGCTGTCGCTATGCGGCCCCTCCACGCAGAGCCCTGGCCCCCGCCGTCGGTGCGCGAGACCGTCATGTCCGAGTACGTGGAACACACCTGGGGGCCCGGGGCGGAGGAGAGCTGGAACCGCATGAGGGCCGTCTGCGACTTCCCTGAACCGGTCAAGCCGGTGCCCGGCGATTTCTGCGTCCACCAGTTCCCCGCCTTCCAGCAGATCTGCCGCGAGCGACAGATCACCGCGCTGATCTACGCCGGGTTCCTGCTGGCGCACTGCTTGATGGACAAGCCCGGGGGCCTGCGCAGCACCGCTGCCGTCTGGAACAGCCCCGGCTACCGGACGATCGTGCTGCGGGACTGCACGCTGGCCCAGGAGAGCGCCGCGAGCATCGAGGGCTTCCAGACGACAGAGGCGTTCATCTTCTGGCTGGA
>CAZZDO010000632.1:0-2646 GCA_964653205.1 uncultured Armatimonadia bacterium
CTTGAACTTGCTCAGGTCCACCTCGCCCAGCCGCATCTGCCGGTCGGTGAAGTAGCGGAAGTTCAGGCACAGGTCGCGTAGCGCCCCGTGGGCCGCCGCGTGGTTGCCCTCATAGCTGCCGAAGGTCGTCGAGGCCTGCACCTTGCCCGCGTAGGCCGAGGGCTGCGAGTACAGGAGGCCGATGTCGTCGGTCGGCATGTCGCACTGCAACAGCAGGTCGCCCAGCCCCTCGCGCACGACTTGCGTGTCGCGGATGATCTCCTGGTTGGCCG
This sequence comes from uncultured Armatimonadia bacterium, assembly GCA_964653205.1. Lineage (GTDB taxonomy): Bacteria > Armatimonadota > Zipacnadia > Zipacnadales > UBA11051 > JAJFUB01. Next base: position 273 of record CAZZDO010000632.1, read on the forward strand.
GATACGGATCGAAGTTGGGCGACAGCCACCCGTGGAAGCGACCGAGCACTTCCCAGCGCCACCAGAAGACACTGTCGCACCCGCGTGTGATCATCCGCCAGTACTTCTCCAGCAGCGTGTCCGCGTCTTTGGTGTAGCCCATCCAGTTCGAGTGCGGGAAGTCGCGCGGGGCGATGGAGCGCAGCACTTCGTCGGCCGTCCCCGGGTACGGCGACCACCAGCCGTTCGACCGCACGAAGCCATCGAGGTCGTCGCCGTCGCGGAACGTCCCGGCGCCCTCGAACCCGCACTTACTCTGCGGGTCAATCGCCTTGAAAGCCTTGCCAAAGCGCTCGCACAGCTTGCAGAAGCTGTACGACTGGAAGGCCTGGCGGTCGTACCAGCGCGGGAAGTTCCCGGCCCGGAGCGCCGCGGACTCCTCGTTGTCGTCCGCCTGGGTCAGCGCCACGGCCTCGAAGCTGGCGAACTGCGTGCCCCACGAGGCGTTCAGCGCCGCGATGTCCTGGTACTGCTCCTGCAGGTACTTGCGGTACGCCTCCAGGCAGTATGTGCTCAGACACGAGCCGCGGACCGCGATCTCGTCGCCCAGCGAATAGACGAACACGCCATGCTGACGGGACGGGACGTACTTCTGCGCCGTCTGGTCCACCAGCGCCTGGATCATCGCCTCATCATTCCAGCAGCACGGCTTCATCATGCCGTTGGCGTCCTTCGTCGCGGCGATGTGGATCGTGTACGGAATCCAGGCGATGTCATAGGCGGCGACGATGTCGGGCGGCTGTGGGTTGCCGGACAGATGGACCGTGACGCCGGTCTGGGCCAGGCTCTCCTCGGCCCACGGCGCCAGATTGCCCGACGGGATGTCCCACATGACGAAGTTGAACTGATTGCGGTGCCGCTTGGCCACGCGCGCGAAGGCCCAGGCCGAGGCCACATCCGCGTTGCCGTCCAGCAGCGTCGCGCGCACCGTCACCAGCATCGGGAACCACGGCTGCACGTCGAAGACAAACGCACCTGCGGTGGCCGTCGGCTTGATGGCCTGCCGGGCAATCTCGCGGTCGCGGCGGTCCAGCAGGCTGATCACGAGGTTCTCATTGGCCCCGGCGTCGCCGGATAGCGCCACCGTGCCGCTGAGCCGCTCGCCCACCTCCGCCCAGTTCTGCGCGAGCTTGACCTCCTCCACCTGGCGCTGGCTGACGACCGCGAGCGGCGCGCTGGCCCAGGCCGCGACCCGCTTGCCGTCGCGGGCGATGACATCCAGGAAGTAGCTGCCCGCGCGGACCTGCGGGATGCTCAGGTCGAGGCTGCCGTTGGGCTGACTGAGGGCCTGCTTGGTCGTGACGACCGTGGCGCCGTCATCGCGCCGCAGCTTGATCTCGGCCTCCATGCCGCGCGTGGCGCCCTGCCAGGCCATCGTGGCCGCCGCCCCCGGTAGCGTCGCCCGGGCCAGTTCCTTGCCCTTGGCTGTCAACGTCAGGCCCAGCTTCGGCTCCTTGCCCGCGGCCCACAGCACCGCCTTGCCCAGCCGCATGTCCCATTCGTCGTAGACCACGTCCCAACCGGGGGCGTAGGGGATGCCGGGGATGCTCGCCACCCGCACCCCGCGTCCGCTCTTGACGGAGAAGGCCGTCGCGTCCGCCACATCGCCCAGGAACGCCGGCAGCTCCTTGAGCTTGTTCTTCTCCTTGAGAATACGCGGGTCGTTGGTGTTCACGAGCACGAGCCCGGCCCCGTCGGTCACCGCCTTGACGAGCGGGTACTGCTGCTCGACAGGCAGCTTGTCCGGCCCGATGTTGATGAACACGAAGACATCCCACTTCTGCGTGAGCAGCCGCGCGATGCGCCGCAGGCCGTTCTCGCCGCCGTGCCACGCATCAATGGTCGTGTCCACCAGCCGCCCCCAGAAGATCATCTGCGGGTCGAGGTCGAAGCGCTGCTTCAACTCGACGACCTCGCGGGCGTTCGCCCCGCGGCCGTTGACGAAGAACAGCGCGCGCGTCGTGCCCTGTGTATACGGCGTCGCCCACGCGGTGTGGGGCGTCACGAACGCCGCCTTGACGTTGTGATCCACCTCGAGTTCGTCCGTGTCCTGGGCAAATGCCAGGGGCATCGCCAGGAGCACCGCAGCCAGGATCAGCGCCATCGTCTTCATCGGTCCGTTCTCCCTTCAGCAGCCAACTGTCGCGTGGGCGTGCGGGTCCTCCTGCGACCCGCCGCGTGGGCGTGCGGGTCCTCCCGCACGCAGACGGCGCGCTACACCGCCACCATGTCCCCCGCCGCCGCGGAGGCGTAGATCGCGTCCGTGATCTTCTGCACCAGCAGCGCCTTCTCCAGCGTCGTCTTGGGCTCGCGGTCCTCGCGAATCGCCTGCGCC
>CAZZDO010000633.1:0-2646 GCA_964653205.1 uncultured Armatimonadia bacterium
CAGGAAGAAGGGATGGCCATGAAGCGCTCGCTCTTTTTGATGACAAGTCTCATCGTAGCGATGGCGCTTTGCACCTCCGGGTGGGCGGAACGCGGCCGGGGTGGCGGGCGCGACCAGGGCAGTTCCAGCAGCTCGAGCAGCTCCGACAGCTCCCAGTCAACCGACCAGCGGCCCCCGCCAAGCAGCAGCACGCACTCCCGCCCTTCGGCTCCCAGCACCACGCAGCCCGCACCCAGCGCGCCGTCCCGCTCGTGGTCGGCGCCCGGCGGCTCCACCGGCCACTCGTCGTCCCCAAGCCGCACCTGGTCGTGGGGCAGTCGCACGCCGTCCAGCGGCTCGTCCGCCAGCACCACCCGCAGCCCCAGCCACAGCTACGGCTACAGCAAGCCGTCGTCATCGCCGAGTGGGCGGTCGTGGTGGGGAACGCCATCGGGCGGCAAGCCGTCGAGCCCCGGCCCCAGCGGCCCCACGCACTCCAGTGGCGGGACGCAAGGCTATTCCCGCCCGACCGTCCGACCGCAGCCAACGCCTTCCGCCCCGGTGACGCGGACCATCCCACAGACGCCATCTCGCCCCCAGGTGAGCACGCCGGTGCCGTCCGCCGGGCAGCCCTACACCCGCAGTGACGACACCAGCCGGCACGGTACGTACGGCGCGCCCTCCGGTGGACATGACGCCAACCGCCTAGACACCGTCCGCAAGCCCCCCGGCGGCAGTTCCGTCCACGTGCTCAGCCCGACGGACCGGACCAAGGATCACTCGCCGCGCTCCGGTGGCGGTCCTGGTCAGCCGGACCGCGGCGGGAAGGACAGCTACAACCCAACCCCGGGTCGCCCCGGCGGCGATAGCCACGGCTGGACCCCGGAGCGCCACGATGGCGACCGCCGCGACAACAACGGCCACGGCTACCGCCCGAACCCCCGCGACGGCGACCATCGCGACGGCGACCGCCGCGACCACGACGGCCACGGCTGGGGTCGTGACCGCGGGCACCACGCCGACCACGGCTACCGCCCGGATCACCGCGGCTGCGACCGCTGGCACGACTACACCCACTGGCGCCCGTATCGGCCCGACTGCCGCTACTACTCGCCGCACCCGTACCGCTACCACCGCTCACCTTTCTGGGACTTCCGACTTTTCCTTGGCGTGTTCGCGACTGACGACTGCCGCTACTACCGCTCGTCACAGCTCAGTGAGAGCAACCTCCTGGGCGCCGAGATCTGGGCCGCCGACGGCACCTTCCTGGGCGTCGTCGCCCCCGCGTATGACTGCTACGAGTCCATCGCCAACCTGGACGGGCCGCACGGTGACCGCTGGTCCCCGTGCAGCATCTGGAATCGCGACTGCCCCTACGGCTCCTACTACAGCGCGCAGAGTGCCTGGGACCCGGACACCTGGACCCCGCCCCGCCTGTACCGCGGCGATCTCTTCATCGGCTACGTGACCGTCAACACCGATCTGTACCCGCGCGTGGGGCCGGCCTGGCTGGCGCGCTGGCTGCTGCCCTACGACTACCGCGACGTCATCTACGACTGACACCCGAGTTGCTGCACCAACCCTCTGCCCCACGAGCCGCCGGTCACCCGACCGGCGGCTCGCACTTCTGGCGCTTTGCTGTCACGTGCTCTGGAACAGGAAGGGATTGGGGACGCCGAGGGCGAAAGAGAAGGGGAAGGGGCGCATCTCCGAACTCGGCGACGTGAGGCCGGCCGGCGCACCAGACCAGCGACAGGGGAGCGGTTGCCATGAGCATGAACTTCAACGTCGGCGGCGCAGGCTTCGGCCCGACCCGGGCCGCCGGGGGCTGTGGCTCCATCTTCGGCATCTTCTTCGGGATAGTCCTCATCCCCCTGAGCTTCTTTCTGGTATACTACGGTGAAGCGAAGCTGGTGAACCACGGCGTCGTCTTTGCCCGGACGGCCATGGTGGGCCCCGACGCCGCGGCCGCCTCGACCGGCGAGGAACTCGTCAAGTTCACGGGCCAGCCCGAGGGCCAGTTCATCCGCGCCGAACGGTTCAACAAGCCCGTCGTCTACTGGCACAAGTCCCTGGAGGAGTACGAGGCCGACCGGGACTCCGACGGGGACGTCACCTACCGGTGGTCCACCAAGGACAGCGACAAGAAGTGGGCCAGCTTCAGCATCGGCGGCATCAAGATTGTGGGCGACAAGGCGAACCCGGTCGGCGAGAAGACCGCGTTCGAGGGCGTCCGCCGCTACTCCGGGGAGGATTTTGACGAGGACCGGGCTTCGCAGACGCCGCAGGTGGGCGACCAGCGCCTGACCATCGAGGTGATCGAAGCCGGCAAGGAACTGATCGTGCTCGGGCAGGTCGCCGGGAAGGCCTGCAGCGGCGGCTCGAGCTTCGTCATCAGCGCCCTGGATGAGGCGGGCACCGAGTCCGCGCTCCGGACCGAGTACAAGATCATGTACTGGGTGCTCAAGGGCGGGGCGGTCATGTGCATGTGGATCGGCGTCATGGCCCTGTTCGGCCCCCTGATGACGCTGGTGGGCTACATCCCGTTCCTGGGGCAGCGGCTGGGCGGGGCGCTGGCTTTTGGCGCGCTGGCCGCCTCGCTGGCGGTGGTCGGTGTCGCGACCGTGGCCGTCAAGTTCTTCTGGGTGATCGTCGCCATCGTGGCTG
>CAZZDO010000634.1:0-2645 GCA_964653205.1 uncultured Armatimonadia bacterium
GGTGGCCCTGGTGGAGCAGTGCGCCGTCGGCGGGACCTGCCTGAACCGCGGCTGCATCCCCTCCAAGGCGCTCATCAAGTGCGCCGAGGTGCTCGAGGAGGTCAAGGGCGGCAAGACCTTCGGCATCCTCACTGAGGGCGTCAGCGTGGACTATGACGCGGTCCGCAAGCACAAGGACCGGACTGTCAAGCAGCTTGTGGCAGGGGTCGAGGGGCTGCTGAAGTCCCGGCAGGTGGAGGTGCTCAACGGGCGCGGGAAGCTGCTCTCGCCGACGGAGGTAGAAGTCGGCGGGGAGCAGCGGATCAGCGCCAGGCACATCGTCTGGGCGACCGGCTCGGTGCCCTTCATCCTGCCGATTCCCGGCGCGGACGGCCCCGGCGTCGTGACCAGCGATGACGCGGTGGACCTGCCCGGGCCGCCCGAGACCATGGCCATCATCGGCGGCGGCGCCATCGGCTGCGAGTTTGCGTACGTCTACTCGCGCTTCGGCACGAAGGTGACGGTCGTCGAGATGCTGGGCAGCCTGATGCCCACGGAGGACCCCGAGGCCAGCGAGGTGCTGACCGGGTCGCTCAAGAAGAGCGGGGTCAAGGTTGCCACCGGGGCCAAGGCCCAGGCCATCGAGGAGCGCGACGGCAAGAAGGTGCTGGTGTTCGAGCAGGACGGCGAGGAGAAGACGGTGGCGGCCGACATGGTGCTGATGGCGGCCGGGCGCCGCGCCAATACGGCCGACATGGGGCTGGAGGAAGCCGGGCTGGCGCTGGACCGGGGGCGGCTGACTGTCAACGACAAGCTCCAGACAAACGCCGAGAACGTCTATGGCATCGGCGATGTCACCCGGGGCATCGGCCTGGCGCACTGGGCATCGCATGAGGGCATCGCCGTGGCGGAGATGCTCTACGGCGGGCTGGAGCATCCCCACGAGACCTTCGTGCCGGGCGTGGTGTTCACCAAGCCCGAAATCGGCTCGGTGGGTCTGCGGGAGCACGAGGCCAAGGCCAACGGCACGGCCGTCGTGGTCGGCAAGTTCCCCTTCCAGGCGCTGGGGAAGGCCGCCGCCATCCGTGAGCGCGAAGGCTTCATCAAGCTGGTGGCGTCGGCCGAAGACGGGCGATTGCTCGGCGGGACGGTCGTGGGCCCCAGCGCCACCGATCTCATCGCCGAGATCGGGCTGGCGGTGCAGAATGGCCTGACCGCGGCCGACATGGCCGCGACGATGCACGCACATCCGACGCTGGCCGAGGCGATGGGCGAGGCCGCGCTGGATGTGTTGGGCGCGGCCGTGCACCTGCCGCCGAAGAAGTAGGGAGGGGCCGAATACGCCGGAGGCCGCAGGCCGGAGGCGTATCCGGCCCTGGGGGCAAGGCGGACGAATGGGGGCCGGATAGCGGCGGTACGGCTGCCGCTATTCGGCCCCTCCTGTGCTCCCACAGTGCCAGGCCGAGGTGAAGCAGGTGACCATGACACCCCGACAACGCGTCGAGACCGTGATCGCCGGCGGTAAGCCCGATCATGTGCCCTTCACCGTCTATGAGTACAAGCTGCCCCAGTGCGCCGTCGAGCGGCAGCTGCGCAATGACGGCCTGTGCATCATGAACCGGCGCTATGTCGGTTACAGCTCCAGTACACCCAACTGCAAGACGCAAACATACACCTTCACGGATGAGAAGACGGGCAAGGGGCTCGTCCGGACGGTCACGCACACGCCGCACGGCGACCTGACGAGCGTGTCGCAGCCCGCGGACTTCACCTCCTGGCGGCATGAACTGCCCTTCAAGGGCCCCGAGGACTACGCGAAGCTGATCTTCCAGGCCAATGACACGCAGTTCGTGCCGGCGTATGACAGTGTCATCAAGGCCCGGGAGTGGCTGGGCGAGGACGTCTACCTGCGGGGCGGGATGCCGGGCTACTCGCCGCTGCAGGGGCTCATTTACACGTACATGGGGGTCGAGACGTTCACGACCGAGTGGATGGAGCGACGGGATGAGCTGATGAAGCTCTATGGCGCGCTGCATGAGAAGAACCGGCGGTGCTACCAGATCCTGGCCGAGAGCCCCCACCAGGTGATCCAGTACGGCGGCAATGTCAGCCCCGAGATCGTCGGAACAAAACGCTTCCAGGAGTATGTCTTACCACACTACGAGGAGTTGGCCGAGGAACTGCACAAGCACGGCAAGCAGCTTCTGGTCCATCTCGACGCGAACTGCAAACTTTTCGAGCAAGACATCGCGGATTCGGGTATAGATATCATCGAGGCGTTCACGCCGGCGCCGGACACGGACATGACCCTGGCGGAGGCCCGGGCGGCGTGGCCGGACAAGGTGATCTGGATCAACTTCCCGTCCTCGGTGCACCTGTCGCCCGTCGAGGTGGTCTATGAGACGGCGCGGGACTTGATCGCCCAGAACGGGGACGCCGACCGGTTCCTGATGGGGATCACCGAAGATGTGCCGGAGGACCGCTGGCAGGAGAACTTCCTGGCGCTGAATCGGGCGGTGCGGGGCGAGTAGAGGGCCGGCGTGGAGGCGCAAGAAAAGGCGGAACCTTCGGCCGGTTCAGTTGTTACTCACAAGAGGAGATGTGTAACTACCTTACTTGTTAGTCGTTGAGTTTGTGGCTTCATCCCCTGGTCGTGTTCCCTAAGA
>CAZZDO010000635.1:0-2634 GCA_964653205.1 uncultured Armatimonadia bacterium
GTCCAGGATGTCCCGGCCCACGCGTCCACCCAACCACTCAACCACTCAACCACTCCCTACTTCCCTCGCAGGTGCTGGTCGAAGAACGCGAACGCCTTCCGTCCGCTGAACTCGTGGCCGCCCTCGAACGTGTCGGCCACGACATTCCCCGCCGCGCCCTGATCGCGGTAGATGCCCTGCAGCGACTTGAAGGCCTTGCGGAAGCTCTTGATCGGGGCCACGCCGTCGTTGTCGGCGGTGGTGACCAGCAGCGGCCGCGGGCAGATCAGCCCGCACACATCGTCCTGCTCGAAGTACCGCAGCAGCGAGGGCACGTAGTTGCAGTTGCAGTGCGTGACGTCCACGATCTGGTCGGTCCAGTAGCAGAAGTAGCCCTGGATGCTGGCGGCCTGAAGGCGCGTGTCCACAGCGGCGAGGAACTCCGTGGTGTGCCCGCCGCCCGACAGCCCGACGCACCCCAGCCGCGCCTGGCCCTCGCCGGGCCGCGCCTTGACCCACGAGATGACCTGCATCGCGTCCTGCACCCGCAGGCCGATGTCGGTCGTGCCCAGCAGGATGGCGCGGGCGTTGATGTCCACACACGCCGACCCCGGTGGCGGCGCGGCGGGATTGGCCTTGTAGTCGGGGTTCGAGGCCTCGTTGTCGAGATCACAGCGCTGGGCGAAGCCGCGCTGGCACGGCGCGTACACCAGATAGCCGCGCCGGGCGAACTCCGCGCCGTAGTCGTACTTGCAGGCCTGGTAGGTGTCGTCCTCGTTGAACCGCCCCTTCATCACTCCGGACACCGGGTCGGCGCCGTAGTACCCGTGGCCGTGCAGCGCCAGCATGATGGCCTCGGGCTTGCTCATGCCGTCGGGCACCAGCCGGTAGACGAGGATGTGGTCGCCGAAGGGCGATTCCACGGCCCACTGCTCGCGGGTGAAGCCGTCAGCCGCCTCGGCGCCGAGGCGCCAGGCCCGCGGCTCCGTCACCTGCGCGGGCCAGAAGCCCAGCAACTCGCGCAGCTTCCTGCGGGCTTTCCGCTGCCACGGGCCGAACCGGTCCTTCGCGCCGGTCTCGTCATACCCCAGCGCGCGCGGCATGGCGGCGGTCCACTGCTGGAGCATCTTGATCGTCGAGCGGAAGTTGGGCTTGGGGGGCATGGTCGTGTCTCCTGTAGTGGCGCGATTCATCGCGCCCGCCGTTGTCGTGCGCCCAGGGCGCGATAAATCGCGCCGCTACTTCGCGTGCTGCTCCATCACCTGCCGCAGCACCTCGCAGTTTGGCACCATCGCCTCCACCTCACTCCACGGCGTCACGCCGAACATGAGCAGTTGCTGCGCCGTGGCCTCGGCCTGCGGGCAGACGCCCTGGCGGTACTGCACGTAGTCGGGCAGCGGAATGCCGATGGACGTGCGGCGCGCGGCCTGCATCTGCTGGTAGCACGCCTCCAGGTAGTTGATCTCCGCGTACCGGCCGAGGCTCCCGCCGGCGTCCCGGGCCCAGGTCACGACATCCGCGGCGCTGAAGCCCGTCGCCGGGTCCACGATCACCGGGTAGGCCCAGTAGTTGGGCACCGTGTCGGGGTAGGGCTGCGGGAGCAGCAGGCCGGGCGTGCCGGACAGGGCCGCGGTCAGGGCGTCGGCGATCTCCTTGCGGCGGGCCTTGAGGCGCTCAATCTGGTGGAGTTGCCCCAGCGCCGCCGCGCCCTGCAGGGCGCTCATGCGGTAGTTGTGGCCGAAGGCGAAATGGCCCCGCGTCAAGAGCGGCCCCACCGGCGGCGACGACGGCCGCGCCACCCCGAAGCGATACCACGGCATCCCGCAATTCGAGTACAGCACCGTGCGCTGGTAGGCCTCCGCGTCGTCGGTGGCGATGATCCCGCCCTCGCCGCTGGTCAGGTGCTTGCTCTGTTGCAGGCTCCAGCACGCGGTGTCGCCGATGGTGCCCGTCAGCTTCCCCTGCCACACGCCGTCATAGCACTGCGCGCAGTCCTCGACGACCTTGAGGCCGTGCTTCCGCGCGACTTCCAGGATCGGCCCCATATCGGCGGGCTGGCCCCACAGGTGCACGACGACGACGGCCCTGGCGCGGGGCGTGAGGGCCGCCTCGATGCTCTCGGCGGTGAGCACGAAGTTGCGCGCATCCACGTCGGCGAACACGGGCACGAGCCCCAGGCCCACGGGCGCGATGCTCGAGGCGATGAAGGAGCAGGGGGTGACGATGACTTCATCGCCCGGCTCCAGGCCCAGCGCGGCCACGGCGGCCTCGTTGGCGCAGGTCCCCGAGCAGTTGGCATGGACATAGCGCCGGCCCAGGTGAGCGGCGAACTCGTCCTCGAACTGGGCGACGGGGCCCTCATCGCCGCCCCCACGCCAAAGCTCCTGTGAGTCCACGACGTCGTCAATGAGTTCCTTCTCTTCGCTGCCGATGTAGATGTACGGGCTGCTCATGGTGCCCTCCGTCCCCCTCCCTACAGGGAGGGGGTAGGGGGTGGGACGCCGTTGCCGTTGCGAACGGCGTCCCACCCCCGCTGCTTCGCAGCGACCCCTCCCTAAAGGGAGGGGTGAACGGCCTGTCGCCAGTCGTCCAACCGGTGAAACGTCAACCGGTTCGCATCATGGAAGTTGTGCGCGCCGTCGTACGCCGTGCGGA
>CAZZDO010000636.1:0-2634 GCA_964653205.1 uncultured Armatimonadia bacterium
GTGAAGCGCATTGGGGGGTCTCCTCTGCGAACGGTATCTTCAGTCACCCAGGTGCACCAACCGGTATGCCCCGGCCGGGAGGGCGAAGGTCACGACGCCGTCCTGGAGGGTCAGAGGCGTGTTGTTCAGGGCGTCGCGGACTGCGGCGGCCTGACCCAATCCGAGCTTGGCCAGATCGAGTCGGCAGCGGACGGCGGCCGGCTGTGCGCCCAGGTTCGAGACGCAGGCCAGGACCCGGCCCTGCGGATGCACGTAGAGGCTGGCATAGCAGCCTGCCGGCTCAACCTGGACCACATCTCCGTTGCGCCAGTACGGCAGCCAGCGCGCCTGCTTCACACCGAACTCGTCCCGGACCCGCCAGAGCTGGGAAATCCGGTCCAGGTCGGAAAGCTGTTCCGGCCGCACCGGGACATCGTGGAGGAGGGCCAGCGCGACGCTCTTCTCGTAGTCCTTGAGGACATAGTAGAGCAGGTCCGCCGGAACGCCCAGATTCGCGCCCAGAAACTCGGTGCGGAAACGGTCCAGGGGCAGCTTCTCGAGAAGCGGTTGGTTCCCCCGCGACAGGGTTTCGCCGTTCCAGTAGGTCGTGGCCCAGGCCATGGCGGGCAGGTTCATGCAGTCATAGACATGCAGGTCAACGATGCCGTCGGGCTTGCGTTGCTTCACCGTAGTGTAGATGCGCCGGAGGTTGTCGCGTACCGAGAAGACGGGGTAGACGGGCTTCATCTGGCCGTCCGTCCCGCGGTAACCGCAACCATGTAGATCGTTGGCGCAGGGGAAGGGAACGGTGGCGGTGTCCAGGTAGACGCCGTCCACCTCGTACTCGTCGATCAGCCGCGCGATGCCGTCCGCAATGAAGTCCTGCCACGGCCCGCGCTGACAGGCGAAGAAGCTGAGCTGCGGCTTCCAGCCAGGCATGGGGAGGTGCCCGGTGGCCGTGCTGCGGTAGGGCGGCATGGGGCGCACTCGCATTTCGTCACGGAAGAACGACGCTTCGGGCGCCCGCTCGGACATCAGAAACCCGCCGACATAGGGGATCACCTTGAGACCGGCGCGGTGACACTCGCGTACCAGGCGGCGGAACTGCTCCTCGTGGCCGAGCGGGAGCGGATACGCGAAGGCGTCCCACCAGAACCACACCATCACCGCCCTGGCCCCCTTCTCCGCGTAGTACTCCAGAACCGGCTTGTCGCCCACCTTCTGGTCCGGCAGTTCCAGTTCCTTGCCGTACCACTTCGTGGCGCGCACGATGCGGGCGTCCCAGGCGTCCTGCGTCGGCGGCTTGACTGGCGAAGCCTGCAGCCCGAAGGTGTAGTCCAGGACGCCGCCGGTCTCCAGGCGCACCGGCCGGGTGACGAGGTTCAGCCTCAGGACCACCGTGTCGCCGTGGCGGACGATCTCCAGCGCTCGCTCGGCGTCCGCCACCGACCAGTTCCGCTCAGACTCGCATATCCACTGCAGACCGCGCTCCTCGTTGCCAAGCCACACCAGCGGCTGGAACGGCGAGGCGTAGGCCGCCCCCAGCGTCCCCGAGGTGACGCGAGGCCACGTGTTCAGAAGACGCGCAACGTCGTCCCGCAAAGGCAACTCCACCGCCAGGCGGTCAACGGTGGCCGCCCGGTTCGGCTGGAGCCTCCAGTCGATCCGGATCAGGCCGTCGCACTCCACAGTGGCCTTGACGTCGGCCCTGGCCGCCGCGCTCGAGGACCGCTGTGCGATTCGGCACACGTCCTGGCCGACCTGCGTCAGCTCCGGAGTGCCGGCCGTCAAGACAGCCTCACGGCCGTCGATGGTTGCGAAGAGGCGGGGGGGGGCGGCCAGCAGCGGCGCGCCATTGCTCGTGATCTGCGTGAGGAAAGGGGCCGGGCCGAACTCGTACGTGCGCCCCCAGGGCGAGACGCGGCAACCGGACTTCGTGCGGACGGCCGCGGGCGCGGTGAACGGCGGCAGGAGTTCGGCGGAGCGCCCGGCCTGCGACTTGAGCCAGGGCGGGATGCCGCGCGGATACTGGGGCTTGGACCCGGGGTAGCTGACCACGGCTGTGGCGCGGGCCAGCGCCTTGCCGCCGGCGTCGCGCAGGGCGAGGACAAGTTCGTAGTCGCCGGCGGCCCATGCGGCCGTGGCCAGCGTTCCTGCCGCTCGCCAGCGCCCCGACCCCGGCGCCGTCTCGCCATGCCGGGTTAGGACGGTCTGGCCGACGCTCCGATTGCCCGACCGCGAGCGTGCCAACAGCTCCAGACGGCTGCCTACCGGAAGACTGGTCAGGACCAGCGCCTCGCAGACGATTCTCTGCTCGGTATACTTGAGCAGGGGTCTGAGCAGCATCTGCGGCGCGGCGTTGGGTGGATGTTCCAGGCCCAGGACCTCGGGTTGGGAAAGCGCCCGGCGGTAGAGCCGGACATCATCTATCTCACCCTTGAAGCCGGCCAGTACGTTGCCGTTGAAACCGCCGATCTGCCGGTTCCCACCCAGCGTCGGCGTGATGGGCAGAGACGTCTCGCCGTGTTCGACCACGAGCCCGTTCTGGTAGATCCAGTACCGCATGCCCTCGAAGACCACGACGACCGTCTGCCAGGAGCCAACGGGGAAGGGCTTCTCGGAGTAGATCGTGCGTTGGTAGGCCCAGTTGGAGAA
>CAZZDO010000637.1:0-2629 GCA_964653205.1 uncultured Armatimonadia bacterium
CCGCCGTTGTCGTTTGCCGTTGTCCTCGGTAGGGGCGCACTGCGTGCGCCCGCATGTGCGAATGTCGCCGGTTACGTGACTCAAGCTGGAAGCCCGAGCCACGCGGCACGAGGTGAAGCCGTGGTGGCGTTGCGGTGGACCTTATAGGAGTCTTTGGGAAGGGGGTCCAGGCGGGTACCCGCGCGTAGCGTGGGTGCACTTTCTGCAGAAAGGGTTCCCCCCTGGCGGGCGCACGCAGTGCGCCCCTACCGATTCGTTGGGGTTCCCCCCTGGCAGAAAGGGTTCCCCCCTGGGTGTGGCGAATTGACTCTCGGTCCTGTGCTCTGACGAAAGGTGGCGAGGCATGATGGCCGAGCAGACGCGGTATTGCCCCAAATGCGGTGGCGAGGTGGCTCCCGGCGCTCAGTTCTGCGCCGCGTGTGGCGAGCGGGTAGGCCGGCAGTCTCAGCCTCCCCCGCAGCCCCAACCTTCTCCCCCTTCCGGCTCGTCGAACACCACCATGTGGATTATCGTGGCCGTGCTGGTCGGACTCGTCCTGCTGGCGGTCGTCGGCGTGGCGGGCGTGCTGGTGTACCGGGCAATGTTCCTGCCCGGGCCTCCGCCTGCAACCGTCGAGTCCACGTTGCCGCACGCTGCAACCGAGACGCCGGCTGCTCCGGCCGAAGCCGTGGTCACTCCGCAGACTACCGATACCGCCGCGAGCGAGCAGGCGCCGGCAACCCCGACCGTCACGCAGCCGCCGGTATCTGTCCGCAGCGAGGTGGCGGTCCCCAACGTGCTCGGCATCAACAGCGCCAAGGCCGAGCAGGTGCTGGCCGATGTCGGCGGCTTCAATATCATCTACAACAGCTCCCGCTACAGCGAGCGGTATGCGAAGGGCAGCATCATGTCGCAGAGTCCGGCCGCCGGCACGATTGCCCATCCCGGCGATGCCGTGTATCTGGCGCAGAGTCTCGGCCCCAATCCCACTCCGCCCCCGCGACCGCAGGTGACGCGCCCGAAGCCGCCGCGGGTCACGGGCGGTGCCGGGGAGCTGGCGCCGTTCACCCGCTCGCGCCGCGTGGGCGATGCCGACCTGCAGTACTGGAGCAACTGGCAGTTGACGCTCATCCGCAACGAGATCTATGCCCGTCACGGCCGGCCCTTCAACAACAGCAATATCCGCTCCTGGTTCATGCAGCAGTCGTGGTACGCCCCGAACTACAACTTCAGCGAGAGCTGGCTGAGCAGCCTGGAGAAGCGCAACGCGGCATACATCGCGAGCTATCAGAAGCGGGTCTTCGGCGCCTCCGCCACCGGCCCGTGAGGAGAGCGCAACATGAACTCAGCAAAGGGTGAAGACACAATGCCAAGCGCCAATGACTGCTGCGATATGAGAATCCGTCCCTACCAGGCGGCCTGTGCCATCTGCCGCATCGGCGCGGGAGAGCCGGCGGCCCAGGACAGGATCGCCGAGATCATCGCCGCCGTGCGCGCCGACCCCGACATGCCGGTCATGCTCGTCTGCAACGCCGGCGACGTGTTCTCCTACCAGAACCCCGGCACCGCCGAGGACACCCCGGAGGGCCCCGAATACAACCGCAAGCGCGACATGGACATCCTGGAGCGCATGGACCTGGCCCCCGGCAGCATCCTCCCCGCCCGCATCCTGTTCAGGCGCTTGCTGGCCGCCGTGCCTACCGTCGCCGGCATCTGCGGCTACGAGACCCTCACCGGCGAGGCCTGGCAGGGCTGTCCGCGAACCAACAGCGGCGATTACGAGCGCGGCCACGAACAGGGCATAAATGCCCTCATCGCCCCTCGCGACGCCGAAGAGATGGCCGCCGACAAGGCATCCTCCCTGGAGGACATGTACGGGGCCGATGAGATACTCAGCCGCCCCCACATCGTCGTGTGCGCCATCTGCCAGTATGCCACCGGGACGCGGCCGCCCTATGCCCCCGACAACCTCCCTGAGCTTCTGCAGATGGTTCTGGAGCGCGACGGCGACGTCAACATCAAGCTCGTGCCGGGCGCGGACTGGATGATGTGCGGCCCCTGTCCCAGTCGCCTGGCCGAGACCAACGCATGTATCTGCGGGCGTATCAGCTCCGGCGGCCTCTACAACGAGATGAAGGACCTCAACGTGCTGCAGGCCCTCGGCCTCACCTACGGCACCACCATGAAGGCCGGCGACCTCTACCGCCTCATCTTCGAGCGCATCCCGACCGTTGACGGCGTCTGCGCCCTGAAGAAGCGCGACAAGCCGATGGTGTCGTTGTGGCGTGACGGCTGCGGCGAAGGCACGTTCCCGGGCCCATACGAGCGCGGCCGCGAGATGCTCATGCCCCGCTTCGGCATGACTGAATCCTCATCCGACTCCGCATAGGGGCTGTTGCCTCTTTGACCACACATTCTTCCCGCGTGCCACAGGCTTTCCAGCCTGTGGCCGTCTTGCCTTTGCCGTTCGCCTTCGCCCTACAAGACACACCGCACCGCCACTACACCCCAACACCTTGTCGCGTGGCACAGGCTTCCAGCCTGTGCTCCATATCCGTTTATCCATGCCGTTCCCCCCTTTCCCCTCGGGAGAGCGGGTACCCGCTCCGCAGGAGTGGGTGGGGGTGAGGCCTGCGGGCGCACGCAGTGC
>CAZZDO010000638.1:0-2629 GCA_964653205.1 uncultured Armatimonadia bacterium
AGCCGTTGCCGGGAGCGCCGGCACCCTTGCCGGCTGTGGTGGCCGCCGTTGCCGTCCACCTGAAAACTCGGGCCCTGACCCCGCTCTCACGGGGTCTGGACCTACCTTATCTGAGCCGATTCCTGAGCCTGTCGAGCGCGTTTGCCGGCAGCCAACTTCGGCTTGACAGGCCCTCTTGAATGGCATAGAATTCGAGAAACGGTACGCGCCGTTGCGGGCCTTACTGTGCCTCGATGGAGGTCGCCGCATGGCGGGACGATTCACGCATGTGATGGGCATCGACATCGGCTCCGACGCGACCAAGATGGTCGAGTTGCGGCTCGGCCGAAACGGCGTCGAGCTGGCTGGTGGCCCCGTGGTGTTCAGGACGCCGCCCCACACCGTGCAGGGCGGCGTTGTCGTTGAACCCCAGGCGGTTGGCGCGGCCATCAAGGAGCATCTCGCCGCCTTCGGCACGCGGAAGTGCATCTGCTCGGTCGGCGGGCAGTCGTCGCTGGTCGTGCGGATCAGCGAGATGCCGCAGATGAGCGCGTCCGACCTCAAGGAAGCCATCCAGTGGGAACTGGAGAGGCAGACCACCTTCCCGCCGGATCAGATCATCTACGACTACTGCGTGATTGAGCGGCCGGACACGCCGGCGGATGCGCCGAACATGGAGGTGCTGCTGGCGGCGGCGCACGAGGACCTGGTAAACGCCCATGTGGAGACCCTCCATGCGGCGGGTCTGCAGCCGGTCGCGATCGACATCGAGCCGCTGTGCCTCTCCCGAGCGGTCGTGGAGATCTACGGCGAGCAGTACATCGACCAGACCGTCGCAGTGCTGAACGTCGGGAACACCCTCACCGACATCGCGATCATGCGCCGGGGGCTGTTGAGCTTCGTGCGGTCCATCCCCACCGCGGGCGAGGGCATTGCGCGGGCCATCAGCCAGGCCTTCGTCGTAGACGCTGACGAGGCCGAGCGCATCAAGCGCCAGTACGCGCGCGTGGATGGCGGCCTGGGTGGCGCGTACGCGCAGCCCGGTCCCGTCGTTGCCGCCGGTCCCGATACGGGCAGCCTGGACCTGGGAACTCCCGCGCCGGCGCACGTGGCCTCGGGCACGGAAGATGACACCGATGCGCCGGTGTTCGAGTTGTCCAGCACCGAGGACCTGGGGTCTCACGGCGACCTCGAACCCACCGGCGAGCGGGTGACCCATCTGGAGCTGGATGAGACCCACGTGCCGCCCCCGCCCCCGCCGGGCGCCGCGGGCATCGGCGTAGCGGCGGCGCCCGTCACCCACACGCGAGCCGCCGGCTCCAGTGCGGCCACGCAGCAGATCTACGACGCAATCGCGCCCATTCTCGGGGAGCTGACGACCGAGCTGCGTCGCTCGCTCGACTTCTACCGTCGTCAGCACCGCAATGAGGCCATCGACCGAGTCGTCTTGTCCGGCGGGACGGCCCTGCTGCCGGGGATCGCCGAGTTCGTGGTCGCCGACCTGGGCATCCCGACGGAGATCGCGAACCCCTTCGCCGGCGTGATCGCGCCGGAGACGGTGGCGCCCGAATACCTGCGGGATGTTGGGCCGTTGTGCGCCGTCGCCGCGGGCCTGGCCATGCGCGACATGGTGCCGGGGTAGGCGCTCGTTCGCCGGGACAACCGGCCGTTTCGGTCGCGGAGGTGTCGCGTGCTCAAGATTGACCTTCTCCCCGAACACTTTGCCGCCGCTCGAGCGGCCAAGGCCGTGCTGCTCCTCATGATCGTTCTGCTGCTGGCGACGATCCTGGGCTGCTTTGGCGTGCTCATGCTGAAGAAGCGCGAGCTGGGCCGGGTCACGCAGGAGCGCGATAAGGCGAAGGCGGAAGCGGCCGAGGTGGACGAACTCGAGAAGCAGGCCAAGGCGAAGGAGGACCTGGCGGCCCCGATCGGCGCCAAAGTGACCTTTATCGAGGATGCCGACGGGTGCGGCGAGCAGTGGTTCGCCGCCTTCGACAAGGTGAACCGCTACATCTACGCACGAGCGCGCGTGACCTCCTTCACCATCGAGGCCCCGAACCAGGTCCACTTCGTGGCGGAGCTGCCGGATACCACCTCCGTCGGCCGCTTCATACTCAACTTGGTCCGTTGTCCCGACATTTCCGGCATCCGCATTGGCGGCTCGCCTCCCGCTGGTCCCGCGGTGGGTCCGGCCGGCGGTGCCGCGGCTCCGGCCGGAGCCGGAGCCGGCATGGCCGGCGCCATGGGAATGGGTGCGCCGGGCGGCCCCCCGGAAATGGGCGGCATGGGGGGTATGCCCCCCGGCGGCATGCCTGGGGCACCGGGCATGGAGGGTGGCATGGCCGGAATGGGCGGCGGGCCTCCTGCGGCGGGCGGATCGCGAGCCGGCGGCCCGATTGTCCTGACGGTTGACGCAACCCTGAAGGAGGGACTCGCGACGCCCGCTCCCGGTGGCGGCGCCCCGGCAGCGGCCGGAGGCATGCCCGGTGCCGGCGGCGGTATGCCGGGTATGATGGGGGGCGGAATGCCCGGCGCACCCGGCGCATCCGGCATGATGGCGCCGCCCGGCGGGTCAGGACCGCCCGGTGGGGGCGCTCCCGCGCCCGGACCGCCGGCCAGGTGTCCGCGTTGAAGAACAGGCGCGGATGGT
>CAZZDO010000639.1:0-2621 GCA_964653205.1 uncultured Armatimonadia bacterium
GCACCAGCGGCCCCAGTGGGGTCCCCCCGGTCAGGGTCTGGGCCGCTCCTCCGAGCACGTGCCCGATCACCCGGTCCAGAAGCCCCCCGAGCAGGCCGCCCTTCCCACCGGATCTCGCCTTGGTAGCCGGAGCAGCCCCCGCCCCGGGCTTCCCCTGACATGCCCCCTTCTCCCGGAAGCCCTCGTGGATGCGGAGCACCAACTGCACGATGGCCAGCAGGCCCTCCTCGCGGTTCAACTCCTGTCCCGCCGGCATGCCCTTGGTCCAGCGCACGCGCACACACACATTCCCACAGCGCATCCATGCCTGCGGGAACACGTCTACACTGGCGTGGGCCGCGCCCTCGCAAGTGGTCAGGAAGCTCTGCATCCCCCCCGAGGTGACCGCCCCGTCGAACAGGACGGCGGCGGCCTCCGTGCTCAGGAACACCTGCACGACAGCATCGCAGGCGACCTGCCCCAGGGGCGGCACGCCGGACGCCAGGCTGAACTCGCTGGCCGCAGCCCAGTTGGCGGCGCTGTGCCGGGTCTGACCCACGAAATACCCGTCTGCCGCGCGCCACGTGGGAGCCGCCACGGGCAGCCCCACCGAAGCGAGAACGGCGGTGGCCTGGTCAATCTGCTTCCTGGCCTGCCGCTCCGAGATGTCCGCCGGCGCCGGGCCGAGGCTCGCGACGGCGAGCAACGCGCACAGGGCCAGGCGGAAGCCGACAGCCGTAGATGCGCTACGCTGCGCTTGGGAGTCCTGCATCTGAGTTGCCTCCCTGCGATTGGTGCCGGAGCCGGCCGTGTTGGCCTAGCCCTTCCGGAACCCCGGATGCCGCCCCGCCACCATGGCTAGCTGCAACTGCTGTTCGCCCCGCTGGACCGTCAGCGTGATGGTGTCGCCGATCTTGTGCTTGAGCAACTCGTCCCGAAGCTGGTCCTGCCCGCGTACCTGCACACTCCCGACCGCGAGGATGACGTCACGCGGCCGCAGCCCCGCCTGGGCCGCCGGGGCGCCCCGTGCCGGCTCGATCACGATCACACCCTCGGGCGTGGACAGGCCAAGGTATTGCGCGAGCCCCGGGCTGTTGCTGACGATCTCACCCAGCCCCACGTACGGCCCGCCGTGGGTCAGGAAGTACAGCATCTGCTGGGCGGAATTGATCGGGATCGCGAACCCGATGCCGACGGTGGAGCCGGTCGGGGAGAAGATGCGGTAGTTGATGCCGATGACATTCCCCGCCAGGTTGACCAGCGGCCCCCCGCTGTTGCCGGTGTTGATGGCCGCGTCCGTCTGGATGACGTTCTGGTAGCGGTCCTGCCCGACCATGCGGTAGCCGATGGCGCTGGCCACGCCGACGGTCACCGTGTGCTCGTAGTCGTAGGGGTTGCCGACGGCGATGACCCACTCGCCCACCTGCAGCTTGTCGCTGTCGCCGAGGGTGACGGTGGGCAAGTTCGCCGGCGGGTTGATGAGCGAGATGGCGGCGATGTCGGAGGTGGGTTCGGCCCCGGCCAGTTCGCCCTGCAGTTCGCGGCCGTCCACGAGCTTGACCACGAGCTTGTCGGCCTGCCCGGCCACGTGGCTGTTGGTCAGGACGAGCGGCTTGCCCTCATAGTTGATGATGAAGCCCGAGCCGATGGCGACCTGGGGCTCGGGGTGCGCGCCGTAGAGGTAGGCCAGGGGGTCTTGCGGCGCGGCGTGGGCGGCGATGATCTTGACGACCCCGTCCCCCATCTTCTTGACCGCCTGGACGATGGCGTTGCTCTCGGTGCTCACTTGCAGGGTCGAGGGCGGGCAGACCACCTGCGGCTGCGCAGCCGATGTCTGGGGGGGCGCCAGTCGCGGCACCAGCACGTAGCCGGCCACCGCCCCGCCGATGACGCCCGCGATGAGCGACAGCGCGATGACGGCTCCCAGGTTCGGCCCTGATCTCTGCATGGCTTTCCCCTTCGTATCCCCGCGTCGGTGCGCCGGTCCTCCGGCGCACAACCCGCCGGAGGACCGGCGGGCCTACGCGTATGCGGCGGGCCTACGCGTATGCGGCGGGCCTACGCGTATGCGGCGGGCCTACGCGTCCACGGCGCGCAGCAGGTTCACCATCTCGATGGCGCTCATGGCCGCCTCGGCGCCGCGGTTCGACAGCTTCACGCCCACGCGCTCGATGGCCTGCTCAATGGTGTCAGTGGTGATGACCCCGAAGATGATCGGCACGCCGGTCTGCAGCATGGTCTGGCCAATGCCCTTGGCGGCCTCGCCGGCGACGTAGTCGAAGTGCGGCGTCCCGCCCCGAATGACCGCGCCGAGCGCGATGACGGCGTCATACTTCCCGCTCTCGGCGAGCTTCTTGGCGACCAGGGGAATCTCAAAAGCCCCCGGCACCCAGAAGTTGTCCACGCCGTCCAGGCTGCCGCCATGCCGTGCGATGGCGTCATGGGCGCCGTCGAGCAACCGGCGCGTGATGAGATCATTGAAGCGGCTGATGACGATGGCCAGCTTGATGCCCTCGGCCTGCAGATTGCCCTCGTAGTTTGCCATGGTCTCCCTCGTCAATCGTTGGTGGTCTCAAGTCGTTGCAGCGTTGGCCCGGCCGCGGCCCAGCCTTGCCGTCCTCTCGGCCAGACTGACGGGCCAT
>CAZZDO010000640.1:0-2617 GCA_964653205.1 uncultured Armatimonadia bacterium
CGGGGTGCGCGGGGTCGGCCTCGCGGACCATCGCCTGCAGTTGTACGTAGGCCGGCACGTGCTCCGAACCCGGCTCATCACTCATGTCATAGGCGAGGATGAGGTCGCCATACTTCTGGGCAAAGGCCCGGCGGAGGTCGAGGTCGAAGCCGGATTCGGTGAAGCGCTGGAGCATGGCTTCGCGGGTGCCGGGCGGGGCGGGCAGTTCCACCTGCCGCCCGTCGGCCCCCCGGTCGAAGCGCCGCAGCACGTCACCCTTGGGGATCAGCCGCATGTGGTATTGCCGGGCCAGGTCGCAGACCCACGGCGTCTGTCCGGCCTTCATCGGGCCCAGGCACATGCCCTCGCCGACAATGTAGCTGTTGAGATACGCGCGGCGGTAGGTGCGCAGTTGGCGGGCGGTAGCGGCCTGCTGCGTGCCCATCTCCGGGCCGGTGTACCCGCGATAGTACTCGCCATACGGAAAGAACCCTGCCAGCGCCGGCCAGGCGACCCGCTCCGGCGGCGGCGGCAGGTCGTGCAGGGGCTTGTCGTTGATGAGCGCCGCGGCGAGGGTGACGGTCTGGGGGGGCTGGCCCAAAGAGAGGCGGAGTTGCTCGAGCCTGGGCCCTTTCCAGGGAAGCGGAACGGGCGTCGGGGCGTGAGCGGTGAGCTTGAGCGGGCTCGTGACCGTGGTGGTCTTGCCGGCGACTTTGCCCTCGAACTGGAGAGACACATCGCGCGGGCCGCGCAACGGGCAGAGGGTGAGTGCGTGGTCCTGGGGCGCGGGGAACTTCGCGGGGCTCAGTGAGAAGGCGACGTCCTGCGCCACGCCGACGATCGGCGCCCCGCTGGCGACCGGCGCGATCAGATACGTCGTCTCCCACGTGCCATTCGCCGGCAGCTCGAAGGCCTTGTAGTACCACTCGAGGGTATTCAACTCCGGCGAGAGGTAGATGAGCGCCTTCGTGGTCTGCTTGAGGTCGAAGGTGGTCACGAGGCCGCTGTGTGAGTCGGGGTTGGTGCAGGCCAGCCAGCCCTCGCGCAGGTCCGTGATGTCCACGCTGGCCTTCAGCCGGACCGGGTCGGGCGGGAGGATACGGAGGCCGTCCTTGCCGCGCCAACTAAAGACATCCCCGTCAGCGGACGGCAAGCATTGCTGGGCGCGGAGGCTCACGCGCCGGGCCTCGGCCGCCGTGTTCTTGACGCGCAGGACGACCTCCACCGAGGCCGAGCCTTCGACCAGGCGGACTTCCTTCTCGAACAGCAGGCCCGCCAGGCTGCCGCCGGCCGGCTCGTGCCGGAGCAACACCTTCCGTCGCGGTTCAAGCGCTTCCATGGTGCAGGGGGCGTCGCGCAGCAGGCCGGGGTACTCCTCGGCGGGGGCAATGTCGGCGGCCAGGCCGCCGGGACGCACCCCCTCCCACATCGTGACCTCGCGTCCGGCCGGCTTGAGCACATAGCTGCGGATGCGCCCGCCGACCAGCGGGTCCACCATGACCCGCGCGAAGTCGTTGTCCAGCATGTCACTGGCCGCGACGAGGGAGATGTCATCGAACCAGACCGCGTCTTCACCGGCATTGCGCAGGTACAGGGTCGCGTTCTGCGTCTCGGGGTCGGTGGTGAAGTTCCAGACGAGTTCGGCCCAGTCCGGCTGGCCGGTGATGGCGCGGCTGGAGAGGTACTGGACCTGTCCGCCATCCCTGCCCTTGCTCATGATCGAGCAGTAGGCGGAGCCGGTGCCGGCGGTCTTGATCCAGACGCGAAGCGTGACCCGGCAGGGCCCCTGCAGGCGGTCGCCCAGCTCCTGGCCGCAGAGGTGGTTGTTGTGCTTGCCGATGTCGGTGATCCGCTCGCGCGGCAGGCCGGTGATCTTCAGCGAGTGCGCGCCGGAGTGAGCTTCGTCCGCGGCCTCGATCTTGCCCTTCGGGTTGCTCCAGTAGGTCGGAGTCCACTCCTGCGGCACGTTGGTGGCCGCATCAAGGGTCTCGAAGCCGGGGTTGTGGATGAGGTTGGTGTCGGCGGCAAGGGTCGCCATGGGGCAGAGGAGAGTGGCGATGGCAAGTAGCGGAAGCGGTCGCATGGGGTTTCTCCGATCCGCGGCCCTGGAGAGCCGCGCTCCAGAAAGCAAACAGGCGGGCCCGTGGGGGGGGCCCGCCTGCTGATTTCGTCCGGGTGCGTCCGGCTTCCTGCCTACATGCCCATGCCCATGCCGCCACCGGGCGGCATCGGCGGCATGGCCGGGGCGCTCTTGTCCTCCGGCAACTCCGCCAGGGCGCTCTCGGTGGTCAGCAGCATGCTGGCGACGCTCGCCGCGTTCTCCAGGGCCGAGCGCGTGACCTTCAGCGGGTCGGTGATGCCGGCCTTGACCATGTTGACGTACTCGCCGGTGCGCGCGTCGAAGCCCTGGGCCTTCTTCTTGCTGCCCAGCACCTCGGACACGACGACCGAGCCCTCGTAGCCCGCGTTGGCCGCGATCTGCTTGAGCGGCTCGGGGAGGGCCTTGCGAACGATGTCCACGCCGATGGCGGCGTCGTCTTCGGCCTTGACATCATCGAGGGCGGTCAGGGCGTGCACCAGGGAGGCGCCGCCGCCGGCCACGATGCCCTCTTCGACGGCCGCGCGGGTCGCGCTCAGG
>CAZZDO010000641.1:0-1121 GCA_964653205.1 uncultured Armatimonadia bacterium
GGGGCGGGCCCCTTCGTTCGGAAGGGTAGAGCGGGCGTCTCGCCCGCCGACGGTCGCCGGGGCGGGCGAGACGCCCGCTCTACCCCCCCTACACGGGCAGGTCCCGCGCCGTCGCCGGCGAAGCTCTTCGTGTTCGCGTTGCCCTGGGAGGCCGCATGATGACCGACACCAATGGCCCGCGCCGCTTCGTCGTCACCGTGGACGACCCGGGGGGACTGATCCAGGACCTGGCGATCTTCGACCGGGTGCGCCGCTTCTTTGACGCCGAAAGCGTGCCGGCCAGCTTCATGGTCGTCCCGCGCGGCGAGGGCGGCTGGCAGCTCGATACGCAGCCCGAATGGCTCGCGGCACTGCACGCCGCCGAAGCCGACGGCCACGACTGCCAGCTCCACGGCCTGGACCACTGGAACTGCGAGTTCGGCCCCTATCACGAGATCGTTCGGTGGATGAGTGGCGACGCCGAGGCAGAGCTGAAGAGGGATACGGAGAAGTACGGGCACATGTGGCGGCGCGAAGTCTTCGTTGAGAAGCTGAGGACGGCGATCGGCATCTACGAGCAAGCCTTCGCGCGCCGGCCGCTGGTCTTCCGCACCGGGGCCCTGTCGCAGACCCCCGAGCTGTACGACGTCATGGCCGAAGTGGGGATGAAGTACGCCTCCAATCTCGTGGTTGACCAGCGGGGTTGGTCGTATATCATCGAGAACTACGACGACCCGGGCGACTGGGACCCGGACGTGCCGCCACACCCGTACTACCTCAACGATGACATCGTCAACCTCCCCATCGCCAGCGAGTACGCGTGGTATCTCACCGAGGAGAAGATCGCGCCGCATCTGGCGCTGGCGGTGGACGACCTGGGGCGCATCTATCAACAAGGCGGGGTCTTCATCCTCGTGTGCCATGTGCAGTGCGTCGGGGCCGAGGACGGGCTGTCGCAGAAGCTACTGAGCCGGCTGCTCGCCACGGCGCGGGACGATTTCGGCGCGGAGTTCCAAACGCTGGCGCAGTTGGTTGGCGACATTGAGGCGGGGGAGTTGTCGGTATTGCGGAGGCTGTAAAGGCACGCGTAGGTGGGTTCGTCCTCGAACCCACAAGTCCGCGGGTTCGGGGACGAACCCACA
>CAZZDO010000641.1:1221-2615 GCA_964653205.1 uncultured Armatimonadia bacterium
TCCGCGGGTTCGGGGACGAACCCACACATCCGCGGGTTCGGGGACGAACCCGCCTACGCGACAAGGAGGACGAAATGGGTGTAGATCGGTTCGACGGGCCGGAGATGCAGTACCTGCAGGAAGTCATGAACAGCAAGCGGCTGTCCGGGCAGAATGACCTCTTTCACGGGCGGCTGGAGCGGGCGTTCGCCGAGGCCTATGGCAGCAAGTACGCCATTGCCGCCAATGCCGCGATGTCGCTCTTGATCTCGTCGGTCTTCGCGGCCGACGCGGGCGCGGGCGACGAAATCCTCTGCGACCCGCTGGTGCAGTTCCACGCCATCGGCGCGCTGTGGATGAACGCCCACCCGACGTGGGCCGACGTGCGCCCGGACACGTGGCTGATGGACGTCGAGTCCGCGCGGGCGAACATCACCCCGCAGACCAAGGCGATCATCGTCACGAACCTGTGGGGCCAGCCGGCCGAGCTGGACAAGCTGCGCGCGCTCGCCGACGAGAAGGGCATCCTCCTCATCGAGGACTGCGCCCACGCCGCGTTCCTGCCGTACAAGGGCAAGTACGCGGGCACGTGGGGCCACATGGGCATCTACAGCTTCTGTTCGGGCAAGCACATGACCACCGGCGACGGCGGCATGGCCGTGACCGACGACGAGGAGCTGGCGAACAAGCTGCGCAGCGTGACCTGCTTCGGCGAGTCCCCGCCGCACCTGGCCACGGTCTTCCGCATGACCGAGATGCAAGCGGCGGTGGGCCTGGCGCAGCTCGACAACGTGAAGGGCTACATTGAGGAATACCAGCGGTCGTACGCGCAGCTTTCGGCGGCGATTGAGGGTGTCAAGTGGCTGCAGCCGCGCGTCATCGGCGAGGGCTGCGGCAACTCGCCGTACATCTTCTCGTTCCTGTGGCGCGGCGACGAGCACGGGCTGGACATGATGGCCTTCCAGCAGGCGCTGTTCGACACCGGCCACACGTGGAACATCGGGTTCACGCAAGTCCCGGCGTACAAGTACAAGCTGTTCAGCCACCCGCTGGCCTATCAGAACAAGGGCTGCCCGACGAAGAACTGCCCATACTACGAGGGCAGCTACGAGTACTATGACGGCCTATGCCCGAACGCCGAGGCGCTCCTGCCGCGGCTGGTGAACCACAACTGCATGATCGCCGAAGAGACGGCCAAGGAGGTCGCGGAGGGGCTGCGGAAGGCGATTGAGGCGACGGAGAAGGGCTGAGTGTGGGAGTGTGGGAGTGTGGGGTGGCGAGAGTGATGGAGTCGCGGGGTGCCCGCGAAGCGGGCGGGGCCCCGCGACCGGATGACGAGATGCCGGGAACGAGAACGGCCGCGCCGTTCGCCCCGAAGGGGCCGACGTATGTAGCCACGGGCGTGAGCCCGTGGA
>CAZZDO010000642.1:0-2606 GCA_964653205.1 uncultured Armatimonadia bacterium
CCCCCTCCTCCCGAGCAGCCGTACCGCGAGGGAGAGGGGGGCAGGGGGGTGAGGCAGGGCTGCCACCCCGCCTCCGCATGTTCGCCGGGTGTCGCGTCGTGTGCGACAGGCCCCGGCGACCTCGCTGAGTTCTGGAACGGCGAGTTCCGCCCCGTTGACTACTACTCCAGCTTCCGCTACTCGGGGCAGCGGGTCGTCCGCGAAGGCATGAGCGAGGAGGAGTGGCGCGCCTGGAAGCGCCTGCTCAACGAGCGCCTCCACGACGTCATCGCCCACTACTACTACCACTTCGTCCACGGCGTCCGCCGGGTGCTCGTGGACGGCGTCGAGCCCTTCGACCAGGCCGGCGACTCGATCCAGGTTGAGCTGTTCGAGTACATCCTGCACAAGATCCTGCGCAAGCGTCACGACCTCGTGGCGAAGGACCTGTTCCGCGGGAGATGGCTGGAGGTGAAGGACGCAGTGGCGGCGAACCCTTACGACCATCGCGCCCTCGCGGCCGTGTTCCTGCAGACCACCCGCGAGGTAGACATCGAGCATCTCATCGCCGCGCAGACACAGGAGGACGACCTCACCGCCAACGCCACCACCATCCTCCTCCTCGGTCGCATGCTCGATGGGCCAAAGGTGCGCCGTGCTGCCTTTGTCCTTAAGCACCGCGGCCACCACTGCAGCGACGAGTTGGTGTTCTTCGAGGTGACGGGACAGGGGCTGGTGGCCGCAGGTTGAGTGCACGCGAACCGTAGCAGAGGAGGAATCGCGCAACGCCCGACGAACTGGCAGGTCTAACGGCGTAGGACAGGCGTCCACGACGCCGCTGTTTTTCGGGTCGAACAAACGTTCCGACTCCGCGGGACTTCGGAAATGTGCTATCGTGCCCTCAGCCCGAAGAGGAGCGATAGCGATGGCTAAGCCCAAGTCGCGTCCGCAGATGAGTCTCGAGTCCGCGCATGTCGCCGACGATGGCGCGGGCATCCCGCCGGACCACTGGTGTCGGCATTTCTTCGCGTTGATCTACTGCGCCTTTGACGATGCCCAGTTCGCGCACCTGTACCAGGACGGTGGCCGCTACCCGATCTCGCCGGCGCTGCTGGCGGCGATCACGATCTTGCAGTACCTGTTCAAGGTCAGCGATCGCATGGCGGTGGAGCACACGGTGATGCGGCGCGACTGGCGCATCGCGCTCGGGCGCGACAAGCAGTGGGCGGGCTTCTGCCCCACGGTGCTGGTGGATTTCCGGCAGCGGCTGCGGGCCCGTGGGCAGGAGCGGTTGGTCTTCGAGACGGTGCTGGACAAGGTGCGTGAGCTCGGTCTGCTCAAGGGTCGGCGCCGGGTGCGGGTGGATGCCACGCGGCTGGTGGCGGATGTGGCGCGCCTGTCCCGCGCCGACGCGCTGCAGGAAGCGATCCGCGTCGTGGTGTCTGACCTGCACAAGTGCTGCCCGGCGCTGCACGAGCGCCCCGACTTCTCACGGCTGTACGAGCAGTATGGCGAAGAAGTCTGGCTGGGCATGGGCAGCAACGGCTCCCAGCGGCTCAGCGATCTGGGTCGCGATGGGCAGGCGGTGCTTGAGTTGTGCGGCTCCTTTCCGGCTCGCGGGAAGGAGGTGCTGGCGCAGATGCTGAGCGAGAACTTCATCTTCGACGAGGCGGGCGAGCCGCAGGTGCTGGAAGGCGATCAGCGTCCGCCCGACCACATCGTCACGCCCCACGAGCCCGATGTGCGGGTCGGGCGCAAGGGCGATGAATTGTGGTGGGGTGACAAGGTGCACATCATCGAGACGGCGGATGAGGGCCGCGAGAATTTCATCGTCGACGTCGTCACCACCGACCCGCGCGTGGAGGACTCGACGCAGACCGCAGACCTTGCACAGCGGGCGAAACAGCAGCTCCCCGAAGCCGAGACGCTGGTCGCTGACGGCGGCTACGCTTCGGCGGCCAACACTGAGAAGGCGGCTGAGGCGGGCCTGGACCTGGTGACCCGGCCGCGACCGAACACGCGCAAGGGACAGTTCCCGGCGGACCTGTTCGAACTCGATTTCGCGCGCCGCATCGCGCGTTGCCCGGGGGGGCACGAGAGCGCATACTGGCGGGCCCACGGGCGGGAGCTCACGATCCGGTTCCGCGCCAGAGACTGCGCCGCCTGCCCGCTGCGGACGCAGTGCACGACGAGCAAATGTGGGCGCAGCCTGGGCGTGAGTAAAGACTACGAGCAACTGCAGCGCGACCGCGAGCGTGCGGCGACACCCGAGCATGCTGAAGAGTATCGTCACCGGGCGCCGGTGGAAGCCACCTTCTCGGAGCTGGTGCGCTGCTGCGGGCTGCGGCGCAGTCGCTATCGCCGCAAGGACCGCCGCGCCCACCACGCCCTGTTCGCGGCCACCGCACTCAACGTGCGGCGGCTGCTGCAGTGCCTGGCCCGGCCCCAGGGCGACCAGGAAGGGCCAGATGGCGCTCTCGCGGCTGTTTTCGCGCGCCTCTGTGGGGCTGCACACAGCGCCAGCAGGGCCCTGAGAGCGCCCACTGGGCGCCTCCAGACCCAAACCGCGCCACGCGCGCCACAACCCGCCTGAACCAACCAGAAACCGCGCCCAAAACAGCGGCGTC
>CAZZDO010000643.1:0-2593 GCA_964653205.1 uncultured Armatimonadia bacterium
GCTCCAGGAACTCAAGGAGGGCCGGCCGCAGATCACGACCCAGTCCTCGATGCGCCGCAAGAAGGCCAAGGTGCCCGACCCGGCCCCGCTGCTCACCGGCATGCTGCAGCGCAGCAAGATTGGGCGCCAGCTGCAGGCCGAACTGCTGCGCGGCGGCTTGTTGCTGCGGCCCTCCGAGTTCTTCATCATCCTGTCCATCTGCGCGGTCACGGGGTTCGTCATTGGCTGGCAGCTGGGCCACCACTGGGCCTTCGGACTGGGCCTGGCCGGGTTGGGGGCCATGGCGCCGTACATGCACATGAAATCCAAGCAGACCCAGCGTCAGCGGCGCATTAGCAATCAGTTGCCCGACGCGCTCGATCTGCTCTCCTCCTCGCTCCGCTCCGGGCACTCCTTCTTGCGCGGGCTGCAAGTCGTCGTGACGCAGATGTCCCCGCCGATCACCGAGGAGTTCGAGCGGGCCATTGACGAGGTGCGCATCGGGCAGTCGCTCGAGAACGCCCTGCAGCACATCGTGGACCGCACGGCCAACTACGACCTGGAACTGGTCATCTCGGCCGTGCAGACGCAGTTGTCAATCGGTGGCAACCTGGCCGAGATCATGGACAACATCTCCTCGATGATCCGGGAGCGGGTGCGGCTGGCCGGCGAGATCGCCGCGGCCACCGCCGAGGGACGCATGTCCGCCGGCATCCTGGGCGGCATGCCCTTTGGCATGGCCTTCCTGATCAACATCGTCAGCCCCGGCTACATCTCGCCCCTGTTCCACAGTGCGCTGGGGCTCATGTTGCTGGGCGTGGCCGGCGGCATGATGCTCATGGGCATTCTGATCATCAAGAAGATGCTGGAGATAGACCTGTAGGGACGTGACGGGAACATGCTAGTTACCATCATTATCGTGGTCATGCTGTTTGTGTGCATCGCCCTCCTGGTGATGGGTCTGACGACCTCCAACCGTCAGCAGCGCATCCAGCAGCGGCGGGAGGCGCTGGGCGGCGACCGGCCCGTGACGACGGAAGTCACGGCCTCGGCGGTCTCGCGCCAGTTGCAGATGCCCTTCTATGACCGCGTCATCAAGCCCCTGGCGACTAATGCCAACAAGAACCTGATGAGTGTCGCGCCGCAGGGCATGATCAAGACGGTGCGCAAGAACCTCAACGCGGCGGGCAACCCGCCCGGGCTCACCGAGCCGCTCTTCCTGCTGCTGCGCGGCGTCGGCATGCTCTGTGGCGTGGGCCTGGGCGTGTTCTTTCACACCAAGGTCCTGGCCGACGCCCAGCCGATGATGCGGATGCTCGTGCCGATGCTGCTGCTCTTCATGGGCGCCATGATGCCCGACTACCTGCTCGGCTCCCGCATCAAGACGCGCCAGACGGCCATCCGCAAGGCGCTGCCCGACACGCTCGACCTGCTGGTCGTCAGCGCCGAGGCCGGCATGGGC
This sequence comes from uncultured Armatimonadia bacterium, assembly GCA_964653205.1. Taxonomy (GTDB): domain Bacteria; phylum Armatimonadota; class Zipacnadia; order Zipacnadales; family UBA11051; genus JAJFUB01. Next base: position 1,442 of record CAZZDO010000643.1, read on the forward strand.
CTGGACGGCGCCCTGGCGGAGGTCGTGGTGCGCAAGGACGGCCCGCTGGTGGACGAGTTCGAGCGCGCCCTGCTGGAGATCCGCCTGGGCAAGCGCCGGCGCGAGGCCTGGCAAGACATGGCGGACCGCGCCCAGGTGGAGGAACTCACGGCGCTGGTGGCCGCGCTCTATCAGGCCGAGGAGCTGGGTGTCAGCATCGCCAAGGCCCTGCGCGCCCATTCCGATGCGCTGCGCAGCAAGCGCTCGATGAAGATCCGCGAGCAGGCTGCCGTGCTCGGCACCAAGCTGCTCTTTCCGTTGATCTTCTGCATCTTCCCGGCCCTGTTCGTGATCATCATGGGGCCGGGCGTGCTGAGCATGAAGGATGTTTTCGCCTCCATGGGCAAGTAGGAGGCGCTGGTCCGGCCCGGTCGCACCGGCGGGGACAGAGTCTGAGGGAAAGGGGTATTCGCCCGTGAGCATGCAGCAACCCCTGGTGTTGGTTGTTGACGACGAACCGGCCGTGCGTGAGGTGGTGTGTGAGAAGCTGGGCCATCACAGCTTCAAGGCCATCAGCGCTGCCGACGGCAAGGAAGCCTTCAAGCTCATCGAGGAGGCCAGCCCTGATCTCATCCTCCTGGACTTGCGCCTCCCGGACATTGACGGCATGACCATCTGCCAGCAGATCCGGCGCAAGTCGCGGGTGCCGATCATCATGCTGACGGCGATGGGGGAGGAGGTCAACCGCATCGTCGGGCTCGAGCTGGGCGCGGACGACTACATCACCAAGCCGTGCAGCCTCGACGAGCTGGTGGCGCGCGTGAAGGCGGTGTTGCGCCGCAGCGGGTCCCAGGCGGGCCTGCCCGAGACGGAGGGGAAGCTCAAGGTCGGCGGCCTGGAGATCAACCCCGAGGCGGCCGAAGTGGTCGTGGACGGCAATTCCATCAGCCTGACGAAGACGGAGTTCACGCTGCTTAAGACGTTGGCCGAGCGCCCCGGCAAGGTCTTCAGCCGCGAGGAGTTGCTGCGCGCGGTCTGGGGCTATGACCAGTACGACACGCACCTCGTCGAGGTGCACGTGGCCAACCTGCGTGGCAAGATCGAGCGCGACCCGCGCCGCCCCGAACGTGTGCGCACCGTGCGGGCCTTCGGCTACAAGCTCTGCGCCATCTA
>CAZZDO010000644.1:0-2577 GCA_964653205.1 uncultured Armatimonadia bacterium
ACCTGCAGCGCCAGTCGCTGGGCTTCTACACCACCACCCGCGCCGGGGAGATCGTCTCGCGCATCAACAACGATGTCGCGGCCGTGCAGGATGTCTCGACCAACACCCCCGTCTCCATCGCCAGCCAGGTCTTCACGCTCACCTTCACCCTCGTCGTCATCTTCTCGATGAACGCCTGGCTCGCGTTTCTGGCCATCATCATCGTGCCGACGTTCTACCTGCCGACCCGCTACGTGGGGCGCATCCGGCGCAACCTGTCGCGCCGCACGCAGGAGCAGCAGGCCGAACTCGTCTCCTTCATGGAGGAGCGCCTGAACATCGGCGGGATGCTGCTCACCAAGCTCTTCGGCCAAGCGCAGACCGAGGCCGACACCTTCGCCCAGCACAACCGCGAGGTCATGGACCTGAACGTCAAGCAGTCCATGGCCGGGCGCTGGCTGTTCATGTGCCTGGCGATCTTCAGCGTGCTCGGGCCGGCGGCGATCTATTGCTATGGCGGGGTGCAGGCCATCCAGGGCGCCCTGACCATCGGCACCATCATCGCCTTCGTGGCCTATCTGGGCAGCCTCTACCGGCCCATCGGCCAACTCGCCGATGTGTACGTGTCGCTGCAGGGCGCGCTGGCCGTGTTCGAGCGCATCTACGACTATCTGGACCGCCGGCCCGAAGTCGCCGACGCCCCGGACGCCGTCGTGCTGCCCCAAGTGCGCGGCGACGTGCGCTTCGAGAACGTGAGCTTCGAATACCCGCGCCGCGTCGCGCACCCCGAGGGCGGGCCAGCCGGGGCCGGCAATGGCGGGGACGCCGACCGGCGCGCGCTCAAGGACGTGTCGTTTCGCATTGCGCCCGGGCAGCGCGTGGCCCTTGTCGGCCCCAGCGGCGCGGGCAAGACGACCATCACGTACCTGCTGCCGCGCTTCTACGACCCGACCGCGGGCCACATCACGCTGGACGATCACGATCTGCGGACCGTCACGCAAGACAGCCTGCGCGAGCAGATGGCGGCGGTGACGCAGGACACGTTCCTGTTCCACGCCAGCGTCCGCGATAACCTCATCTATGCGCGGCCGCAGGCGACCCGGGCGGAAGTCGAGGCCGCCGCCCGCGCCGCGAACATCCACGACTTCATCGTCTCCTTGCCCGACGCCTATGACACCATCGTGGGCGAGCGAGGGTTCCGGCTATCCGGCGGCGAAAAGCAGCGGCTGGCCATCGCCCGGGCGCTGCTCAAGAACCCGCGCCTCCTGATTCTCGATGAGGCCACGAGCAACCTGGACGCCACCAGCGAGTACCTGATCCAGCAGGCGCTCGAGACGCTGCTGCAGGGCCGCACGTCGCTCATCATCGCCCACCGGCTGTCCACGATCCTGGGCGCCGACCAGATCATCGTGCTGGACCAGGGGCGCATCATCGAGAGCGGCAAGCACGCGGAGCTGCTCGCCGCGCAGGGCCTGTATGCGACACTGTACCAGCAGCAGTTCGAGAAGGTCATCACCCCGGCGGGGACCGTTCAGGCCCCACGACCCTCACCCGAGGTAGGCACATGAACAGCCGTCAGCGCATCCTGGCCGCGATGAACTTCACCGGGCCCGACCGCTGCCCCATCCACCACTACTGCTTCCCCGGCGCCATCTGGCGACACGGCCAGAAGCTGCTGGACCTGGCGGCGAAGTTCCCCGATGACTTCGGCAACGAGAACCTCCAGGCCAACGCCAACGCCTATCAGCTCGGCGAAACGGAGAGCGCCGAGGACATCGTGGAGTGGGTGGACGGCTGGGGCACGACGTGGCGGCGGATGCGCGGCTACACCAGCGGCGAGGTCCACAAGCCCGCGCTCCCTGACTGGGACGCGTGGCGGACGTACGAGTTCCCGCCCCTGCCTTCCGACGAGCACTTTGAGAACTTCGCCGCCGGCGTCAAGCAGCGCCAGGAGGCCGGGGAGTTCGTCCGCGCCGGCGGCGGACCGTTCTTCCAGCACATGCAGCACCTGCGCGGCAACGCCAACTACTACCTGGACCTCGCCGAGGACAACGAGGGCGTCAACGAACTGGCCGACCGCATGGTCGCGTACAACCTGCACTCGATCGAGCGCTATGTGAAGATGGGGGTGGACTGCCTCGCCTTCGGCGACGACTGGGGCGCGCAGCACGCGCTGCTCATCCATCCGGACATGTGGCGCAAGTTCTTCAAGCCCCGCTACGCCAAGATGTTCGCCCCCGCGCGCGAGCACGGCCTCCACGTCTGGTTCCACACCGACGGCTGGATCCTGGAGATCATCGAGGACTTGATCGAGATCGGCGTGACGCTGCTGAACCCGCAGCATGAGATCATGGGCACGAGGCGCGTGGGCGAGATCGTGCGCGGCCGCTGCTGCATCCGCACCGACATTGACCGCCAATGGGTCATCCCCTTCGGCACGCCCGACGACATCCGCGCGGCGGTCAAGGAGGCCATTGACGCCTTCAGCACGGATGCGGGCGGGTGCATGTTGCACGGCGAGGTCGGGCAGGAAGTGCCCCTCGAGAACATCGCGGCGCTGTACGCAGCGTTCTACGAGTTCGGCCAGTACCCGCTGGC
>CAZZDO010000645.1:0-2571 GCA_964653205.1 uncultured Armatimonadia bacterium
CGGTTTCTCAAGGGCCAGTGGCTATGGCGTGAACACCACCATGGCGTGGATGTCCAGCCGTGGCACCGTGACGGCCGTCTGTCCGGCGCCCGCCGATACGGTCAGCCTCTTGCCTTCGGGCAGCAGCAGCGCCTCGCGGAAGGCGCCCTTCACCTTTAGGCCAATGTCGTAGATGGGCAGCACTTCGTCGCGGAAGCCGCCGAAGTTCTCCGGGTTGGGCGCGGCGGCGCGACCGAAGGACGAGTTGTCGTTGATGAGATGGACGACGACCTTGCTGCCCTGACGGAAGCACACGGTCTGCACGGCCAGCGGGGCGTCTGCTTCCAGGGGCGGCGGCGTCCCGGCGCTCCAGCGCACCACGCGCTCGATGAGCCGCCGCGCGAGGGGGTGGTTGTACAGGAAGTAGCCGCCGCCGATATCCGGCGGGAAGCACGCCGCGCGGCCCGAGCCCACCGTGCGCGTGTGCAGGACGCTGTAGCCCGCGCCGGGGCCACCCAGCGGCGCGGAGTCCACTCCCTGTGCGGCCTTGGTCTGGATGACGCCCGCGTGACGCTCCGCGTTGGCGTGGAAGAACTGCACTTGCTGCCGGCGCTCGCGCTGGCCCTGGCCGGGGTCGCCGCCGTGGGCGATCTCGGGGATGTTCAGCAGCGGGTGCGTCTGCTCGGCGCGCAGGAGCCAGTCCGACCGCTCCCGAACCGCGCCCGGCGTGACGCCGAGGAGGTCCTGTAGCGCCGCCCGGTCGCGCCGCGTGCCGTTCTCGTCGAACACCCCCGTCTCGAACGTTGCCACGAGCCCGCCTCCGCCTTGTACGTACGCCGTCAGCGCCGCGACCTGCCGGTCGCTCAGGCACGCGGAGTTGGGCAGGAGGACCGTGGCGTAGGGCTTGAGGTGGCTGGCGTCCTCCAGGTCGTCGTCGGTGATGATGGCGACGGGGAGGTGGGTCTCGACGAGGGCCTGGAAAAGGCCGAAGACGTTCTCGACGTAGGCCTTGCGGGTCTCGTCGCCGCGAGCGTTGGCGTACCAGAGGAGCGTGTTCTCGCTGAAGTGCAACGCCGCCCACGGGGCCAGGGTCGCGTTCGTCATGTGGCTCTCGCAAGGCTCGATGTGGCTCCAGATAGCCTGCATGAACTCCCAGTTGCCGCCGGTGACGACGCCCGGCGCGATGCCGTTGCCGAACATCGAGTACGACAGCGCCTCGTGGCTGGTCTTGGTGTAGAAGCCGTTGAGGTGCCACATCTGCCCGTACGGGGCGCGGCAGTGGAGAAACAGGCTCTGCCAGGCGCTCTGCAGCGGCCAGGCGAAGGGGCGCCATCGGGAGTTGCTGTGGCTGACTTCCCAGCCCATCTCCTCGAGCAGGCCGTCGGCGCATTGCCCGGCGCGGGTGCTCAGGTACTCGCGGCCGGTGAAGATCCAGCCGGCCGTCTGGTTCCAGATGCAGGCGATCTCGGGGTCTACGGCGTGGAGGGCCTCCGTGACATCGAGCATGACCTCCTCGCGCGTCCAGGCCTGGAAGTCCACCCAACGCTGCCAGGTCAGGTCGCGGGGGTCCTCCTGCCGGGGCGGCGCGACCCCGAAGCGGTCCGTGAAGGCCTTGACCGTCCAGGGCGAGTAGTCGCCGCCCGGTGGAGCGGTGAACAGCATGTCCACCATGATGCCGTCAAGGCCGCCCTCACGGGCGACCTTGACCCAGCGGTCAAGGTAGGCTTGCCGATACGGCGAGTGCCACGAGCCGAAGCCGTCGCGGTAGGACCTGCCGTCCGCGGTCTGCTGCCGCCAGTCCGGGTGGGCGACGAGCAGCGGGTCGAGCGTGCGGTGGGCGCCGTCATAGAAGACGGCCTTGAGGCCCTCGGCGTGGGCGGCGTCGGCGTACTGCTTGACCCACGAGTAGTCCTCGGGCTTGTAGCCCTCGGGGAGCTTGAAGGCCGGGTTGTCAATGCTGCTGAAAGCGAAGGCCTTCATCTGTCCGTCGAGCGTGCCGGCGGGGATCTCGCCGATCCCGACGAGGCAGTTGGCCCCGGCCTCCCGCGCCCTCTTCGCCCACGATTGGGGCGTGTTCGACTTGTCCCACTCGAAGTGGGCATAGGCGGGACGCAGGGCCTGCTCCAGCAGCCACTTCGGGTGTTGCGTGATCTGCCGGTCGTGGCGCAACTCCGGCAGCAGCCTGCCCTTCGGGGCTTCCTTCACGCGGCGGACCTGGTCGAGGAAGTCGTCGCCGGGAGTGAAGTCTGCCTGCGGCGTCAGGAGGAAGCAGTCGGGCCGCTGGGCACCCTGGCCGAGGACGAAGGTGTTCGCGCCCTGTTTGAGGGCGACGGTGCCCAACTTCCGCCACTGGTACGCGCCCTCGGCGGTGAGCTTCGGCATGGTGGTCGTGCTCGGGACGGTCGTCTCCTGCAGGTCAGCCTCGGCGGTGGGGTTCGCGCCGAACTTCACCGGAGCGTCGCCGGGGACGGCGCAGCGCATCCAGGCGTGGAAATCCCCGGCGGCGGCGACGGTCAGCTTGTAGGCAACGGCGCCCGGCTGGTACATGCCAATGAGCGCTGCGCCGGCGCTGGCGAGCGGCTCGTCGAGCTT
>CAZZDO010000646.1:0-2569 GCA_964653205.1 uncultured Armatimonadia bacterium
ATCATCGCCATCCTGGCGGCGATCCTGTTCCCCGTCTTCGCCAAGGCCCGTGAGAAGGCGCGCACGGCCAGTTGTCAATCCAACCTCAAGCAGATCGCCCTCAGCTTCGCCCAGTACGTTCAGGACTACGACGAAAAGTACCCCTGGTGCTGCGCGCCTACCGCCCGCACCACCAGCCCGAACCTCGACCTGATCGCCTGGTGGCGGCCGGCCGTCGTCGCCAGCACCGACCCCCGCTACAACGGCCTGCTCATGCCGTACATCAAGAACCGCCAGGTGTGGATCTGCCCCTCGTCCCAGCGGGACGTCAACTCGTATGCCGCGCCCCGCCAGTTGCTGCAGTCCGGCGGTGGCTGCAACGGCCGCGCGTTGGGCACCATCGTCTATCCGGCCGAGTACGTTCTGTGTGGGGACGGTATCGGCTCGCGCGGTCTGTGCGGCACCAACCGCACCAGCGCCTGCGACGGACGGTGGGGGCTGGGCCGGGACGGCCCGGCGGGTGACCGGGCCGGTGACATCGCGAGGTTCCAGCTTCACAACGCCGGCACGAACCTGGCCTTCGTGGACGGCCACGTCAAGTACATGCCGACCCCGACCGGCTACATGGAACAGACGCGTTGTGCCCGTATGTTCGGCAACCCGACCACGCCGTAGCCTGCACCTGAACTGCCATCTGCAGTTGTGAATCAACGGGCCTCCAGTCACCGACTGGAGGCCCGAAGTCTTGTCTGCTGCCTTGGCCGCCCCTGCTCACCTCATGGGCTCAAGGTGTACGAGCGGTCACCGACCGCGACCCACGCCCTCGAAGCGTCGCGCTCGCGGGGCCCCGCCCTCAATAGAACCCGCTCCGCTTCTTGCACTCCTGCGTCACCCGCACCACCTCCAGCGCCTCCTCCGGCGACACCACCAGCGGCTTGCCCTGCCGCAGCACCGCGTACACGCTGTCGTAGAAGTCCCCGATGCTCTTGCCCCGCGTCGGCTCCTCGGCCTCCTGCCACGGGATCTTCTCATCGGAAACATAGCTGCGGTCCGGCGTCGGCTTGGTGAGCAGCTTGTAGCTGCCGGCCTTCTTGGGGTCAAAGAACGCCAGCTTGCTCGTGCTGCCGTCGCTCACCATCGTCCCATGGCTCCCCAGCACCGTCCACTTCGGCTCGGGGAACTTGCAGACGCTCGACACTTCCATGTCATACACGCGCCCGTTCTCGCTCCGCAGCAGCACCTTCACATGATCCTCCACATCGCCGTACGACGCGATCTGCTTGAGGTCGCAGAAGATGTCCTTGACCGGCGCGCCCAGCAGTTGCAGGCCGATGTCCAGGAAGTGCGGGCAGGTGTTGTTGAGCACCCCGCCGGCGTGGCTGCGCATGCACTGCCAGTCGTACCGCCGCGCGAACCCGAAGGCCCGCATGCGGATTTCGAACACTTCGCCGATCCGCCCGCTCTTGACCAGCTCCATCAGGTACCGCGTCTCGGGGAAGAACCGGTAGTTGTGGTGCACGAGCAGCTTCTGCCCGGTCTTCTTCGCCGTCGCCACCAGGCTCTTGGCGTCGGCCACGCTGTCGGCGATGGGCTTTTCGCAGATGGCCGCGCGCCCGCTCTTCATGACTTGCTTGCTCAACGCCGCGTGCGTGTCGGAAAAGCTGGCCACGCAGATGACCTCGGCGTCGGCGCCCTTGAGCATCGCGTCCACGTCCTTGAAGGTCTCGCAGCCGAACTCGTCCTTCATCTCCTTCATGCGCGCGGGAATGAAGTCCGTGCACGCGGTGATCTGGAACCGCTCGTCCCCGCGCAGGCGGCGGACATGGATGTTGTACCCGGCGCGGCCGAGGCCGATGACGCCGATCTTGATGGGACTCTTCTTGGCCATGATCTACTCCTTCGGATAGCGCGTAGGGCGAACGTCCGTGTTCGCCACGGTGCGTGTGGGGCGAACGTGGACGTTCGCCCTACGCGGCCTGGCACCTGCCTCTACGTCAGAAACCCCGGCAACGCGATCTCGATGCTCCACCCCGCCAGCGCCGCCACCCCGAAGAACACCCCGATCGCCGACGGCACCAGCGACAGCGCGAGCATCCACCGCAGCCGCGTCAGGATTGTGATCGCCAGCAGCGCAATCGCCAGCGACAGGAACACCTCGGTCATGTCCAGCAAGTCGGCCAAGCGGTTCATGCGCTCCACGTTCGCCTCATGCTCCTTGGCCTTGGCGCTGGTCTCCTCTTTCTCGCCCTCGTAGCGATCAATCTCGGCGTTGTACTTCGCCAGCCGCTTCTGCACCTCGGCCCGCGCCGTCGGCGCCACCCCCGGCGCGGTCAGCAGCATCGTCTCAAAGGAGTCCCGCTGCAGCTTGTACATGTACTGCTTCATGCTCTTGGCCTGGTACATCGCCCACATGTCCACGGCATCGGACTTCTGCTGCAGGATGCCATAGTCCATGTTGTCGGCCTTCACGCCGCACAGTGCCATGAAGGTCGCGATGACGGCCACGACCACCGCCGCGACACTCACGAATCGCTCGTTGCTGCCCTCAGCTTCTTCATGCGCCTGGTCCACGATCTCGTCTACCATCGTC
>CAZZDO010000647.1:0-2565 GCA_964653205.1 uncultured Armatimonadia bacterium
GGCGGGGGCTTGTACCCCGCCCATCCGTTTCGTTCGTGTCATGCGGGGCCGGGTACACGCCCCTGCCTTACAGCCCCACGCTATGCCTGTTGTGGTTTCCCGCTAGCAGCCGCCCCCATCCCGGCCAGCCACCACCTTGCGAGCTTCAGCGCCCCGGCCTTGTCCAGCGGCCGGTTCATGCTGCCACAGGTGGCCTGCTGCACGCACGCCGGGCAGCCCTGTTCGCACGGGCAATTCGCGATCGTCTCGGCGGCCGCCCGCAGCAGCTCCGGCACCACCTCGAAGGCCGCCGCTGCAATCCCCACCCCGCCCGGATAGCCGTCATACAGGCAGATCGCCGGGCCGGAGATGTCGGGATGCAGCGGCGTCGAGATGCCGCCCACATCGTGCGGATCGCACGACGCGAACAGCGGCAGCAGCGTGATGAGCACATGCTCGAGGGCGTGCAACGCCCCCGCCTGGTCGGTCGGTTCCTCCCCCGGCAGGCGCATGGCCTCCGGCGGCGGCAGCAGCCACACCCCCATCGTCTCGAAGTCCTCGGCCGGCAGTTGCAGGTCCGCGCTGCCCAGTTGCTGCTCGGTGATCTGCCGGATCTTCTGGTAGCCCACCACCTGCGACCGGACCGTCACCGACCCCAGCTCCAGCAGCAGCCCGCCCTCGCGGCGCTGTTCCGCCCCCTCCGTGATGCGCCGCACCTCCGAGAACACCAGCGGCTGCGTGTAGTATTCGGCGTTCACCGGCCGCACCTTCGCCACCCGCTCCTCGAGGTCCAGCTCCTCCACCTCGTAAGTCTGCCCCCCGTGCAAGTAGATGGCCCCCTGGTGCACCATCCGGAACGCCGACTGCCCGTCCATCGTCCCCAGCAGCGTGTTCGTCTGCAGATTGACGATGTCATAGCCCGTGCCGGACGCGCTGCGGATGCTGATGTCCCGCGCCGGATACAGCTCCGGGTCCACCCAGTACCACCGCGACCGTTCGACCACATACCCCCCGTCGCGCAAGATCTCCATGATGGCCGGCGTCTTGGCCCCGAAGAGCCTGGCCTCGTCATCGCCCAGGGGCAACTCATACGCCGCGCACATCAGGTGCCCGGCCAGGATGAACGCATTCTCCGGGTCAATGATGGCGCGTTCCGAACTGGCCCCGGCCAGATAGTCCGGGTTGTTGACGACATACTGGTGCATCGGCCCGCTCAGCCCGATGAGCACCGCCAGCGCGTCCTCGTGCCCTCGGCCCGCGCGCCCCATCTGCTGCCACGCCCCGGCGATCGTGCCCGGGTAGCCGGCCATGACCACCGCCTCCAGCCCGCCAATGTCCACCCCCAACTCCAGCGCCGTCGTCGCCGTCACCCCCAGCAGTTCGCCGCTGAACAGCCGCCCCTCGATCTCCCGCCGCTCCGCCGGCAAGTACCCGCCCCGGTACGCCATCACCCGCTCATCCAGGCCCTCGTCGCGCAGTTGCTCCCGGGCGTAGCGCAAGATCAGCTCCGCCTGGCTGCGGGCCAGCGTGAAGGTGATGCTCCGCACTGCCCGCCGCACCAGCAGCGCCAGCAGGTCCGCCGCCTCCAGGTTCCCGCTCCGCCGCCGGCCCGTCACCTTCTCCACGACCGGCGGGTTCCAGAACACGATCAGCTTCCGGCTCCGCGGCGCGCCGTCGTCCGCGATGACGCGCACCGGCAGCCCCGTCAGCTTACCCGTCAACTCCTCCGGGTTGGCAATCGTCGCCGAACAGCAGATGAAGCGCGGGTTCGCCCCGTAGTGCGCGCAGATGCGCCGCAACCGCCGGATGATGTTCGCCGTGTGCGACCCGAAGATCCCGCGGTACGTGTGCACCTCGTCGAGCACGACGTACCGCAGGTTGCGGAAGAAGTCCGACCACGTGTGATGGTACGGGAGAATGCCAACGTGGAGCATGTCGGGGTTGGTGAGCACGACCTGGGCGTTGCGCTTGATGGCCCGGCGCTTGTCCCGCGGCGTGTCCCCGTCGTACGTCTCGGCGATGAAATGCGTGTCGCGTAGGCCCGCCGGTCCCCCGGCGGGTTGTGCGCCGGGGACCGGCGCACCTACGCGGCCGCCGAACTCCCCTAGCTTGCGCAACTGGTCCTGCGCCAGCGCCTTCGTCGGGTAGATCAGCAGCGCCCGGTCCCCCGCGTTGCGGTACAGCGCGTCCACGATGGGCAAGAGATATGTCAGCGTCTTGCCGCTGGCGGTGCCGGACACCGTGCAGATGTCCTCGCCGTCCAGCACGGCTGCGATCGCCTCGGCCTGGTGGCTGTACAGCCGCTCGATCCCCTGCGCCCGCAAGAAGCCCGCCACTTCAGGATGCAGCGGCAACTCCCGGTCGCTGAACGCGGCCACGCGCGCCGGACGCTCCCGCACGTGGATGACCTGCCCGGCGTAGCTCTCCCGCCCCTGGATGTCCGCCAGCAACCGCTCTACGTCCATGGGTGCGTCCCTCAGTGAGGGTAGAGCGGGCGTCCCGCCCGCCCACGTGCCCGTCAGCGGGCGAGACGCCCGCTCTACCCACCCGCTACGGTGACCCCAGCCCATACGGGTCATCGCCATC
>CAZZDO010000648.1:0-883 GCA_964653205.1 uncultured Armatimonadia bacterium
CCAAGAGCGAGAAGCCCAAGGCCGAGACCGCCAGGCCGGAAGCCGCCAAGCCCGAGCAGAAGAAGCGTGAGCGCCTGGTCATCGAGTGGGCCGACCGCCTGGATCGCGAGGGCGACATCTACCATCTGCGCGGGAATGTCGTCTTCGCGCGCGAGGACCTGAAGCTGTACTGCGACGAGGCCGACTACGACGAGAACGCCGACACCGCCAAAGCCCGCGGCCATCTGCGCATCACCGACCCCAACACCGTCGTTACCGGCGACCGGGTCGAGGCGGATTTCGGCAAGGAACTGGCGATCGTGACCGGCCACGTCACCGTCGTCACCCAGAAGCATGGCAACAAGACGACAGGCGCGCCGGACGTGTCGCTGGAGAAGCCCGTCAAGGGCGCCACGGCCAAGAACGGCAACGCGAACCCCGCGCCGCACGACGGCTCTGCGAAGGCCGAGAAGAAGCCCAAGGACAGCAAGGAGCCCGAACACTTCGAGGACTACTGGGAGAAGAAGAGCACCATCACCTGCGAGCGGCTCGAATACTACTACGGCGACGACGTCAAGAAGATGATCGCCACCCCGCGGGTCAAGGCGGTCCAGGAGGACAAGACCGCCTGGGCCGATACGGCGGTGTATGAGGACATCCCCCGGCTGCTCACGCTCACCGGGAATGTTGTCGTCACCACCGACAAGGGTGACGAGATGCGCTGCGCCAAGGCGGTCATCTGGGTGGACGAGGACCGCATGGAAGCCCAGGGCGTCACGGGGATGACGCTGCGCAAGGACAAGAAGAAGGAAGAGCCGAAGGAGCAGCCGGCGCCGGCACCGGCACCGGCACCGGCGACCCCGCCGCCGGCGAAGACTCAGTAGGCGCGGAGGCCTCGGTGACC
>CAZZDO010000648.1:983-2559 GCA_964653205.1 uncultured Armatimonadia bacterium
CTCTGGGGTGGGTAGAGCGGGCGTCTCGCCCGCCACCGGGCGCCGAGGCGGGCGACCCCGCCGCCGGCGAAGACTCAGTAGGCGCGGAGGCCTCGGTGACCCTCTGGGGTGGGTAGAGCGGGCGTCTCGCCCGCCACCGGGCGCCGAGGCGGGCGAGACGCCCGCTCTACCCACTCAAACAGCAGGGCGGGGTACCCTTCGACCTCGCTCAGGGTCTGCGACAAGCCCCCGCCCTACAGGCCACCCCCATGCCCAACACGCGCCGTCTCTATCTCCTCGCCCTGCTCGTCGTGCTCGCCTCGCCCACATGGGCGGCCGTCCGCGTCGGGCGGCTGAAGTACGGCGGCGGGGGCGACTGGTATGCCAACCCCTCGGCGGTGCCGAACCTGCTGAAGTTCGCGCGCGAGCAGACCGCGCTCGACCTGCCCGAACAGCCCGACATCGTGGGCCTGGGCGATGACAAGCTCATGGACTACGCGCTGCTGTTCGCCACCGGTCACGGGCGCATCCGCTTCACCGCCGCCGAGGCCGCGCGTCTGCGGCGCTATCTCTTCGCCGGCGGCTTCCTGCACGTGGACGACAACTACGGGCTGGACGAGACGCTGCGCCCGGCGCTCAGGAGCGTCTTCCCCGACAAGCCCCTCCTCGAGATTCCGTTCGCGCACCCGATCTATCACAGCGTCTTCGACTTCCCCGACGGGCTGCCCAAGATCCACGAGCACCACGGCGGCCCGCCGCACGGCTACGGGATCCTGCACGAGAATCGGGTCGTGCTGTTCTACAGCTACAACACGGACCTGTCGGACGGGTGGGAGAGCCCCGAGGTCCATCACGACCCGCCGGAGCGGCGCCAAGCGGCCCTGCGGATGGGGCTGAACCTCATCGTGTATGCGTTGAGTCATTGAGGCGGCGCGGCGGGGATGGGAGGAGGGGGCGCCCGAGTCCACGAGCTTACGCTCGTGGCAAGGGACGTCGGCCCCTGCGGGGCGAACGGCACACGCCCGCCATCCCGCCGTCAGTTGACTCCCGCCCCGCGCGACTGCTACCCTATGGAGCGGAGAAGAAACCGATGCGCGTGCTTGTCACCGGCGCCCGGGGCATGCTGGGCACCGAGCTTCTGTTGCGCCAGCCCCCCGGGTGGTTTGTTGCCGGTGTGGACCTCCCGGATGGGGACTTGAGCGACGCGGCCACGGCCCTGCGGCTGGTCGCGGCGCATGAGCCACAGCTTGTCATCCACTGCGCCGCCTGGACGGACGTAGACGGCTGCACGCGCGAGCCCGAGCGCGCCCTGCGGCTCAATGGGGACGTCACGCGCCACGTGGCGGACGCCTGCCGCGCGGTCGGCGCGCGGCTCATCGCCATCAGCACCGACTACGTGTTTGCCGGGGACCTGGGGCGCGCGTACGTCGAGGACGACGCGCCTCACCCGCTCAACCCCTATGGCGAGAGCAAGCTGGCCGGCGAACGCGCGGCGGCGGAGCTGCCCGACCACCTGATCGTCCGCACGCAGTGGCTGTACGGGCCGGCCGGCAAGAACTTCGTGGCCACGATCGTCAACGCCGCGCGCACCCGCGAC
>CAZZDO010000649.1:0-2547 GCA_964653205.1 uncultured Armatimonadia bacterium
ACATACACGCGCACGGACCCGAACGATCCGGGCGATCCGGGCAGCGATGTTCCGGTCCCCGACGAGTTGCACGTCCTGCCGGACATCGTGCGGTTCCAGTACGGCCCGCGCGTCATCAAGCTCAACCACCCGATGGTGCGGGCCGACGCCAACCTGAGCTTCAGCCTCCCCAACGGTCTGCCGCTGACGCGGACGGCCAGCGGGCTGGACTCGACGAGCATTGCGGCGGCCGGGCTGCCTACCGCGCCCGCCGGTTGGGTGACCGTCTACCCGCGAGCCCTGCTCGATGTGTACAACCTGGCCATGCCCGGGGGCGGCGTATTGCGGCCCGGCAGCGAGTTCATCGTGTCGTACGACTACCTGGACCCGGTGACGCTGACGGCGCAGCGCGCGCACGAGCGGCACCAGGTGCCGGTCAACTTCGGCACGTCGGTCTCTTCGCCGGCGATGGCCGGGTACAACATGCACGTGGGGACTGAGGGCTACCTGCCCACGAGCATGCGCGGGGCCAACTACCCGCTGATGAACCCGGAGCTGTATGACCCGGCCGCCACGCCGACCCCGGCGCAGTACGACGGCACCTTCAAGTCGCTGCTGTCCGTCGTGCTCGACCCGATCACGCAGACGGTGCGGGGCAGCCTGGCTGCGCCGGCCATCCCCGCGCCGGGTCTGGCGGGCACGGCGGTCGTGTCGGGGCCGCCGGCGCTGGACGGCGATGGAGTCATCGTGGGCTCGCGGCTGATGACGCGGCTGTCGCAGGTGGCGGCGGCTCCCGCCGGCTACCAGGGCGAGGAGGTCGGCTACATCAGCCGGCTGCGGCCCCAGCGCACCCTGGTCTGCGACACCACGCGGCTGGTGGAGATGCAGGGCCAGCGGCTCAGTTGGGTGTGCACGGGCACGTTGGCCCCGCAGTACCATGAGGCCCTCGAGCCCACGACGCTGGGCAACCAGGAGCTGAAGGCGACACCCTTCAGCCGCCCGGCGAAGGCGATCTACCTGTCCAACGGCAACATCCTGGTTTGCGACACCGGCAACAACCGCGTGGTGGAGATTGACCGCCAGGGGCGGCAGGTCTGGCCGCTGGACCTCAACGGCTACGATTACTACACCAGTACACCCGCGCTGAACTCGAACCTGTCACTGGACCGGCCGGCCGACTGCTTCCGGTACTATGTGGAATGGCGGAACGGGTACGCGTACCCCTCGGTCAACGGCAACATGGGGGCGCTGGGGATGTACGGGGGCGAGTGGCAGAACGGACAGTGGCAGGGCACGGAGACCCACACCGTCATCGCCGACCCCGGGAACTACCGCGTGATTGACGTCGTGACGGTCATGAGCCCCCTGGGCGTCCAGGCTCACCGGGTGGATGTGCTCACCCCGAGCCAGGTGCGCCTGGCGCAGGGCATGGTGAAGCTGGCGTACACGCGGGCGATCCCGATCATTGACCCCATCGCCGGCGACGAGGCGAAGTTCGTCATCGGCACCCTCTGCGCGGCGTCGAACCTGCACCAACTGGTGGTCATCGAGGCCGGGACCAAGCGCGTGAACCCACCGGCCAACCAGCGTCCCAGCTACGGGCGGACGGGCACGACCTGGCGCTGGCTGGCGTGGCTGTATGACGACAACGTGAACGACACGGACTATGCGCCGACCAATCCGCTGATCTTCCGCAACATCCGCGACGTGCAGTTGACGTACGAGGGCGGGACGGCGTACCTGACGGTGACGTGCGGGCAGTACGCGGGGCGGCTGGCGAGCACGACGACGGGCAACACGCCGCACTGGCTGGCGGGGCAGGGCGCCGGGGTGTTCGAGTTCGCGATGAACATTAGCGACCAGACACCACCATCATACGACTGGGCGCGGTACGATGCCGCCGACGTGGCCGGCGGGGCGCCGGTGACGGCCGACGACCCGATCTGGTACTTCAACAACCTGGACTACACCTACGGCACCTACACGTACGACTATGCCACGCGGCAGTTGACCGGCGGGACGCGGCGCAGCCTGACGAACATCCGCTACCACGACCCGCTCGAGGCGGCCGGCGATCCGGACCGGTGGATCGAGATGCCGTGGAGTCCGGTCAGTTGTCGCCGGCTGCCGGCCGACCGGCGCTCGCTCACCGTTGGCGGCAACCCGGCGCGGCAAGCGCGCCATCTAATCACGAACTACGCGCAGCTCATCCAGAACCTGAACCGGGAGAACATCAACAGCCTGACCGACCCGGCCATGCTCTTCGCCAGTGTCTTCGTGGTGGCCAGCGACGACCGCGACGACGCCTCGCCCGAGAACGATCTACACGAGATGGATCGGCGGGAAGTCATCCCCGATCCGCACGAGCCGGACTGGACCGACCCGATCAACCAGCCGGCGTTCGCGGACCGCCGGTAACGGGGGCCAAGGCCTGGGTTTTCGTTCCCGCAGGAGTGACAGTTCTATGCAGCGCCATTACATCATCGCGGCGTTCATCATCGGGGCGGCCTTGCTGGCCGGCGCGGCGTTCGCGCAGAACTACGAGGTCCGGACGTTCGTGGCCGACCC
>CAZZDO010000650.1:0-2536 GCA_964653205.1 uncultured Armatimonadia bacterium
GCGGCGGCTGGTAGGCCGAGCACGGGCGGTGGGGAGCGCCGGGAGAGGTGCTCCCCACTGTCCGGCAGATCCTGACTTGAGGGACGAACTGACATGGGTGGCCTGAAGGCTGCAATCAAGTTTGGCGTACACCGCGTCTGGTTCGCGGGACGCGACTTGCTGCAACCGCCACTGTCTCTCGTCCAGCGGGTGGGCATCAAGCCCGGCGACCGCGTCGTGGACTTCGGCTGCGGCTCCGGCAGCTACTCCCTGCCGGCCGCCGCTCTCGCCGGGCCCACCGGACAGGTCTTCGCCGTAGACGAGAACACCCATGCCATCAGTTGCGTAGAGCGCGCCGTCCAGCACGCGCGGGTGGGTAATGTGACGCCGATCGAGTCGAGCGGAGCCCTGCCTCTCCCGTCCGACAGCGTGGACGTGGTGCTGCTGTATGACGTGATCCACGACGTGACCGATCAGACCGGTGTGCTGCAGGAACTGCGCCGGGTGCTCAAGCCCGACGGGCTGCTGTCAGTCCGCGATCATCATCTACCCGAGCAGCGCCTGAAGGAAATCGTCGAGCGCCCCGGCCTTTTCCGGTTCGTCTCCGTCAGGCGGGGGCTGTACCGGTTCGCCCCCCAGGAGATCGAGGCGCCATGACGCAGGCGACCCGCCGCCATGTCTTTGGCCCGGTCCCTTCGCGGCGTCTCGGGCGCTCCCTCGGTGTGGACCTTGTGCCCTTCAAGACCTGCACCTATGACTGTGTCTACTGCCAGTTGGGCCGCACGACGAACCACACTCTCGAGCGTCGGGCGTATGTTAGCCTCGACGAGGTACTGCGGGAAGTGGCGGAAGTATTGCAGGCCGGGGCGGCGCCGGACTTCGTCACGCTTTCGGGCTCGGGCGAGCCGACGCTGTTCGAGCCGCTGGGCGAGCTGATCCGCGGCATCAAGGCCCTGACCGACGTGCCGGTCGCGGTGCTGACCAACGGCTCGCTCCTGTGGTTGCCCGAGGTCCGGGAGGGGTTGGCCGACGCCGACCTCGTGGTCCCCTCCCTGGACGCGGGGGACGACGCGCTCTTCCGGATGGTCAACCGGCCGCACCGCGACATGTGCTTCGCCGACATGGTCGCCGGCCTGGAGCAGTTCTGCCGCGCCCATACGGGCCGCGTCTGGCTGGAAGTGTTCCTGCTGGCGGACCTGACCGCCCGCGAAGGGCAGGTCCGCCAGATCGCGGACATCGCCCGGCGCCTGGACCCCGAGCGCATCCAGCTCAACACCGTGGCGCGCCCCCCCGCCGAAGCGTGGGCCCGGGCCGCCTCACCCGCCGAGTTGCAGGCGGCGGCCGCCCTGCTCGGGCCCCGCTGCGAAGTCGTGGCCGACTACACCGCCCAGACCGTTGGCGGCGACGCCGCGGCGGGGGAAGAGGCCGTGCTCGACCTCCTGCGGCGGCGCCCGTGCCGGACCGAGGATGTTGCGTCCGGGCTTGGCCTGCACCGTAATGAGGTCGTCAAGTACCTGGAGCATCTCCTGCGGGCCGACACGATCGCGACGGAGACGGTCGGCGACGAGACCTACTACAAGGCCGCCCGGGCGCCGCAGCCCGCGGGCGAATGACGAGGCTGAAGCCATGAAGCAGATTGTGATGATCAGCGGCAAGGGCGGCACCGGCAAGACCACCGTGCTGGCCTCCTTCGCCGCCCTGGCCAAAGACAAGGTTCTCGGCGATTGCGACGTGGACGCCGCCAACCTCTACCTGCTGCTCCATCCGGAGGAAGGGACCCGCGAAGAGTTCCTCGGCGCCAAGGTGGCCGTCCGTGACGCCGACCTCTGCACCGGCTGTGGCGAATGCGAGCGCCGCTGTCGCTTCGAGGCCATTACCGTGGACGAGGTGAACTGGATGGCCTGCGAGGGCTGCGGGCTGTGCGTGCTGGCCTGCCCGGTGCAGGCGCTCAAACTGGAAACAGTCGTCAACGGCACGCTGTTCACCGGCCGCACGGCCTACGGGCCGATGGTCCACGCGCGCCTGCGGCCCGCCGCCGAAAACAGTGGCCGGTTGGTCACCCGCGTCCGCCAGGAAGCGGAGACGGTCGCCCTGCGCGAGCAGCTCCCGCTCATCCTCCTCGACGGCGCTCCGGGCATCGGCTGCACCGTCACCGCCTCGCTGGTGGATACCGACCTCGCGGTGGTCGTCACGGAGCCGACGCTGTCGGGCATACACGACATGCAGCGGGTGGTGGAACTCGCCGGCATGTTGCAGGTCCCGGTCGCGATGATTACCAACAAGGCGGACATCAACCCCGAGCACACCGCGAGCATTCGGCAGTTCTGCGCTGACCGGAACGTGCCGCTGCTGGCGGAATTGCCGTATGATGAGGACGCCGTGCGGGCCAACGCGCACCAGCAGACGCTGGTCGAGTTCAGCGACGGCTCGGCGGCCACCGGCATCCGGCAGGCGTGGGATCAACTAGAGCAAGCGATGGCCCTCTGAGGCCTTCTGAGAGTGTCTTGTCATTCGTGAAGCTGTGGGTGAGGCCGCTGTAGGGCGGGGGCTTGTACCC
>CAZZDO010000651.1:0-2530 GCA_964653205.1 uncultured Armatimonadia bacterium
TTCCCCAGCAGCTCCCGTCCGTCCACCCGCAGGCTCGTCACCATCCCGGCTTCGTCCAGGGCCAGAGCCAGTGCGTCGTCCGTGCGCACGGCGATTTCCGCCGCCCCCACGGTCACGGCCGCGACGAACACAGCCAGATATGCGATCGTGATAGCACACAATGCCCGAAGCACCTTCGCGTTCACCTTCAGTCCTCCATGCAGACACCCTGCGGTGATTCCCATCGGCGGCCCGCCCTCCCCGGTCCTCCGTCCAGCGCCCCCGCGAGACCGGCCCCAGGCCTCACCTCCCGGCCGCCCTGTCCGTGCCCAGGAAGATCCCGTTCCCGCCACAGCCCACCATCACCCGCGCCGGCTCCCTGGGGTCTATCGTGATGCACGACACCTGCAGGCTCGTGAGCCCCTGGTTCTCCTGCTTCCACGTCCTGCCCCCGTCCGTGCTCTTCAGCAGCCCCAGGGCGATCGCATCGTCATGGTACGGGTGGTCCGTCGTCCCCAGGTACAGCGTGTCGCTGTCGGCCGGGCTCACCGCCACGCAGTTCGCGAAATGGAAGTCGTGCAGTCTCTCCCACGTCCGTCCGCCGTCCTTGCTCCCGAACAGCCCGCCCGGCCGCATCACGGGCGGCTCCTCCGCGCGGTCGTACAGCTCCCGCTGGCACACGTAGACCGTCTCGAAGTCCCGCGGGTCCACCACCAGCTCCCTGATGTCGGCGAATTCCTGCCCCTCGTTGATCTTCGCCCAGCTCTTCCCTCCGTCGCGCGTCTCATAGAGCCCGCTGCCCTTGCTCGGGCTGCCGCTCAGGGCCGCCCGCAGGTGCAGAGGATCGCTCGGGTCCATGACCAGGCCCACCGGCTGCCGCGCCGCCGCCTCGGCCAGATTCCCGTTGATCGAGTGCCAACTGTCCCCGGAGTCCAGGGATTCGAAGATGCCGTGCCCGTTGCAGGCCACCAGCAGACGCCGCTGCCCGGCCGGGCTGGTTGGGTCCAGGATCAGCGTCTTCGTCTGCCCCACGGGCAGCCCGCTCTCGGGGTGTCCGACGACTTCCCACGTCGCACCCCTGTCCCGGCTGCGGCACACGTCCCCCACGTTGCTCCCCCACTCCCCGGTACAGGCCCACACCAGCGTCGGCTCCGCCGGATCCACGGCCACCGTGAAGCAGTTGCCCGAGTGCTTCATCCCCTGGAAGCTTCGCCGGAAGCTCTCGCCCCGGTCATCGCTGATGAGCAGCCCGATGTCGAAGTAGCACAGATACAGCCGATCGGCCGCCAGCGGGTCGCACACGATCTGCCACGGGCAGGTTACTTCCAGCCCCGTCCCGGCGAATCGCCCGTCCCCGAGCTCCCGGCAGTACCGCTGCTGCCATGTCGCCCCCGCGTCCTCGCTTATGAACACGTGGCCCGACGTGCCGAAGTACAGCGTGTCCGGGTCCACGGGCGACAGCGTCAGGCACTCCACCGACGGCCCCCATTGCCTGATCCACCCGTAGTCCATGTTGACGTTGTCGCCGTGGTGTCGGCTGCAGCGCTCCCAGTGCAGGCCCCCGTCGGTCGTCTTGTAGACCCCCGCGCTCACCCAGGCGCAGTCCCCCGCGTAGACCACCTTCTCGTCCCGCGGGTCCACGACGATCTCCTTGTAGTTCGAGGTCATGGGCGCCGGCTCGTTCCTCTTGCCCACTCTATGCGCCAGGCCCTCGCACCGCGCGACCCACGTCTTCCCTCCGTCCTCGCTGCGGTACACCCCGCCGTTCCACTCCTCGTCGTCCCGCGCCGTCGTCCGCAGCGTGCAGTACACAACCCTCGGGTCCGAGGGCGCTATCGCCACCTCCCGCACGTCCAGGTAGGGCAGGCCCTGGGCGCTCAGCTCCCACGTCTGTCCCGCGTCCTCGCTGCGGAAGAATCCCCGCGTCGTGGCCGCCAGCACCACCCGGCTGTCCGCCGGGCTGACCTCCAGGTCCGACACGATGGTGTCCTCGGGCAGCTCGCCCTCGCCCGTCAGGGCCCAGCTTTCGCCCCCGTCGAGGCTCTTGTAGACCTGGCCCTTGCCGTCCCGGCCCTCGCGCGGCCTGCCGATCCCCGCGTACAGCACGCCCGGGGCACCCGGGTCATAGCACACCGCCCCGATGGGCGACGAGTAGCTGTAGCGTTGCGCCTCCGGGAAGCCCTGCCGGATCCACCGCCAGCTCGCGCCCCCGTCCGTGGTCTTGTGGATTCCGGCGGGGGTCCCGAGGACGATGGTCGCCGGGTCCCTGGGGTGCACGGCCAGGGACTCGACGTAGTAGTCGTGCAGCCCGCTGTTGCGGATCTCGTAGCTCCGGCCCCGGTTGTCCGAGTAGTAGTACCCGCCCACATCACAGCCGACGTGGAGCACATCTCGCCGCACGGGGTCGGCGGCGATGGACTGAATCCACCCTCCCCCACCGGGGCCGACGTTCCGCCAGCTCACATCGCCCCCTGGCTCCTGCGCCCACAGGGGGCTCGCCGCCAGCAGTAGACACGCCGAAATCCACGCCTGCATGGTGACACCTCCAACC
>CAZZDO010000652.1:0-2520 GCA_964653205.1 uncultured Armatimonadia bacterium
GACCGCCCCAACTTCCTGCTCATCATGTCGGACCAGCACCACTGCTGCATCATGGGCTGTGCCGGCGATCCGCTCGTGCGCACCCCCAATCTGGACGCCCTCGCTGCCGGCGGCGTGCGCTTCAGCAGCGCCTACTGCGGCGCGCCGCTGTGCGTCCCCTCGCGCATGACGTTCATGACCTCGCGGCACTGCAGCGACATAGATGTGTACACCAACGGGTGCTACCTGGCCTCCGACGTCCCGACCTTCGCCCATGCGCTGGGCGCGGCCGGCTACGAATGCACCCTCGGCGGCCGCATGCACTTCGCGGGCCCTGACCAGCGCCACGGCTTTCACCAGCGCCTCGTGGGTGACGTGGCGGGCCATCTGGGGCACATCCCGCCCGTGAGTTGCGCCCAGCAACGGGAGACCGTCGAGGTCTTTGGCCCCGGGCGCACGGCCTACATGGCCTACGACGATGCGGTGCTGGAGGGCTGCCGGGGCTACCTGCGCGAGCGCGGGGAGAGCCCTGACGAGCCCTTCTGCCTCGTGGCCGGGTTCGTGCTGCCCCACAATCCCTACATTGCGCCCAAGACGCTCTACGACTACTACCACGAGCGCGTGACGCTCCCGCACCTGCCCGACGGCTACCTCGACAACGTCCCCGAGCCCGTGCGGTCAATACGCCGGGGGCGGGGTTTCGATGAAGTGACGCCGGAGGCGGCGCGCGGCGCGCGGGCGGCGTACTACGGTCTGGTCGAGTACTTCGACGGGATCGTGGGGCGGCTGCTGGAGAGCCTGCGCGAAGCCGGGCTGGCCGACAACACGATCGTCATCTACACCTCCGACCACGGCGACTGTATCGGCGAGCATGGCTGGTGGTGCAAGACCAACTTCTACGAGGGCTCCGCGGGTGTACCGCTCATCGTCAACGCGCCGGGCCACCTGCACGGCCCCCTCGCGTGCACGGCCAACGCAAGCCTGCTCGATCTCGGCCCCACGATGCTCGACTACGCGGGGGCGACACCGCTGCCGAACGTCGCCGGCCGCTCGCTCCGGCCGCTGCTGCAGGGGCAGATGCCGCCGGAATGGGATGACACGGTCTTCTCCGAGATGGTCGGCTATGGCGACAACCCGCCGGGGCGGATGGTCAAGCAGGGCCCGTGGAAGTTGATGCACTACCCGGGCTTCGCCCCGTTGCTGTTCAACCTGGACGACGACCCCGAGGAGTTGGTCAACCGCGCCGGCGATCCCGAGTTGTACTGGCTGCGCGAGCAGCTCCTCCAACGGGCGATGGCCGGGTTTGACGTCCACCGCTTCCAGGGCGCGCTGGCCAAGCGCGCAGGGCATTGGGACACGATCCGCGCGTGGCACCGCCGGCTCACGACTCCGAACCCGGAGTACTGGGCGCCCCCGCCGGGCGTAGAAGTGAATGTCTGGCCCGAAGAGTAGTGTCGTCCGCCGTTCCCGAATCCCGATTCCCGGATCCCGAGGCCTCAGATGACTTCCCGCGACCGCATTCGCACCACGCTCAGCCGCCATCAGCCCGACCGCGTGCCCATGTGCGAGATCTGCTACTGGCCCGAGACGACCGCGCGCTGGCATCAGGAGGGCCTGCCGGAAGATCAGACTCCCGAGCAGTACTTCGGCCTGGACCACATCGCGTTGAGCGGGCCGGACTGCAGCCTGATGCTGCCGGTGGAGGTGCTCGAGGAGCACGACGAGTGGAAGCTGGAGCGCGACCGGGACGGCTCCACCCACAAGGTGTGGAAGACCAACTACGCGCCGCCTTCGGAAGTGGACCACCTCATCAAGACCCGCGCCGACTGGAACCAGCACCAGGACCGCCTCGCGCCCGGGGACAACCGCATCGGCGCAGGCCTGCCCGACTTCTACCGGACCGCCGCGGCGAACGGCCAGTTCGCGACCTTCGACCCCGCGGAGCCCCTGTGGTGGGCGCTCCGGGCCGTGGGCATGGAGCGCGCCCTGATCGCCATGGCCGAGGACCCGACATGGATCGAGGAGATGGTCGAGGCGCAGACGGAGCTATCGCTGGCCCTGATCCGCCAGCTTATCGCCGGCGGCGTCACCCCCGACGCCATGTGGTACTTCTCCGACCTGTGCTATCGCAACGGCATGTTCTTCTCGCCGCGGTTCTACCGTGACCATGTCATGCGCTACCACCAACGCCTCGCGGACTTCTGCCACGAGCACGACATGTTCCTGATCCTGCATTGCTGCGGTGATGTGCGCCGACTGATTCCCCACCTGATTGACGCCGGCTTCGACTGCATCCAGCCGCTCGAGGCGCGCTGCGGCGATGATGTGCGCGAGCTGAAGCCGCTCTACGGCGACCGCATCAGCCTCTTTGGCAACATCAACATGGACGTGTTGGCGCGCGGGGACGAGGACGAGATCAGGCACGAGGTCGTGAGCAAGGTGGAGACGGCGAAGGCGGGCGGGGGGTACATCTACCACTCGGACCACAGCGTGCCGCCGACGGTGAGCTTCGCGGCGTACAGTCTGGCCGTGGAGTTGGCG
>CAZZDO010000653.1:0-2518 GCA_964653205.1 uncultured Armatimonadia bacterium
CGGCCTTGTAGGCAAGCCCGGCGCCGGTGCGGACGAGCGCCCGGTTGACCGCCACACGGCCGTTGCGTACGAGCTCCGCGTAAATCCACAGGCTGACATCCTCGGGCGCCCGGATGCGAACCCAGGCCGCGTCGGCTGCCGGTGGAGCCCCCGCAGCGTCAACCTCCGCGCCGAAGGCCAGCCGGGCGACCGTCTCGGCGGCCTCGTCCGGTTCGATCCGCACCGCCGCCCGGCCATGCTCGACCGCCACCCGGAAGCGCGTCGCCTGCGCGCGCACGACGGAGATGCCCGTGAGCAAGGCCGCGGCCAACGCCAGGCCCGGCAAGCGGTGATGGCGGGAACCGGAACGATGGGACAGGCTGTTCGGCAAGAGGTCGCACATCAGAAACCTCCCTACCGGCTGATGGGGGAACGGATGCCGCCGCAAGGATCCACACGCAACCGCGCAACCTCGGACGCCCAATCCAGATTCGCGCTTACTCGGCCGGTTTGGTCTTGCGCAGTCCGAGGCCGCGGTCTCCCGCCTTCCACTGACCGCGATCCTTCAGCAGGTTGACACGCTCGAAACGCTTGAGGACGTTGCGTTTGGCGGTGATTTTCGCCGAACCCTTGAGGCTGGTATGCTGACTCATCGAACTACTTTCTCCTTGACCCCGAACCGGTGTGAACGGGGTGCATCATACCATTTTCCCGGCATTTGGCAATCCGAAAGGTTGGCCCCTAGACTGCGAGAGTTGTTGAGCGAGGGGGGGGCGGGAGGCCTAAGACGAGGAATTTTGCCCCGAGTTGCCGCAAATTGCTGGCGGGAGAGGTGCGCAAGCCCTCCGCGATGTGCGGAACACGGCCCGGAAGCACTTCGGACGGCTCGGAACGCGCATTTTGGACCGAATCCGGGCACGCTCCGCCGCGACCGGGCGCCACCCCGTCTGCCGATCCGCCCCGGATGCCGCCGATCTGGCCTAGCCGGTCGGCTGCACGCGGCAGGGGAACGCCTCGAGGACGCGCAGGACGCGCGCGATCCGTTCCTTGGACGCCGCGAAGCGCAGCGTGAGCTTGCGGCTGAAGCGCGACAGGCGCGCGCCGAGCTGCAGCAGGTGGTAGCGCACGGAGCGCACCCGCGCCACGCGGGCCTCCGGCTCCGGTTCCGCGGCGCGCAACGCGGCGGCGACGTTGTAGGCGAGCGCGTTGAGCGCGAACCATGCCGCGTTCGCCCCAAACTTCTGGCTGGGCATGCGCCCGGCGGCCAGCTCGTTCTTCATCTCGTCGTGGACGTGCTCGACGGTGCCCGCCTTCTCCCTGTGCCACTCGACCACCTTCGCGCCGTCCTCGGCCCGGTTGGTGACGACGGCGAAGTGCTTCCGGTCGTGGCCGTCGTCGAACAACTCGCCCTGGGGCTTGAGGAAGCGCAGCCCCACGTACCGCCGTGGCCGCGCGTCCTTGCGCTCGGAGGCGAGACCCGGCACGTGGTCGAGATCCGCCCATTGCTTGAGGGTGCCGTCCGCGTCCTTGCCGAACGTCGCCCACGCCTCCTCCGGCACGCGCCGCGCCGAGGCCGCCAGTTCCGGCTCCATGCGCGCGCTCACCGCGTAGCGGATGGGGCCCTTCGGCCCGTCCGGGCGGTCCTCGTCGTCGAGCCAGGCGAGCAGTTCCTGATTGTCGCAGGCGCTGTCGCCGCGGAAGGCCAGTCCGCGCGTCCCGGCGGGAAGCTCCGCGAACGCGAGCCTCGCGCAGTCCAGCGGGTCCTTGCCCGCCGGCACGTTCCCGTCCCGGAACTCCGTGGCCAGCACCGCGCGCGCCTCCGCCCAGACCGCCACCACCGGCTGGTAGCCCCGCTCGCCCGTGTACGCGCGGAACGCCGCGCGCTTGCCGCTCTCCACCACGGTGGCGTCCAGGTCGACCGTCGCCACGCCCGGCGTCCCGCCGGGCTGGCGGGCGGCCGCCGCGCGCGCGGACGCCCCCACGACCGCCTGCAGGCCGCGCAGCCCCGGCGTCGGTTCCGGGACGCTCGACTTCAAGTCCAGTTCCAACGCCTCCTTGCGCGCCTTCTCGACCGCCTTCCCGTCGTGGCACCTCTCCAGCCAGTCGCGCACCGAGCGGGCGCTCGCGGGGGCGTAGCCGAGCATCTTCCCGACCGCCTCGTCCTCCCGGATCCGGTCCACGTCCTCCACGCACGCCGCCCCCGCCAGCAACGCGCAGGCCACCGTCTCGGCCACCTCGCCCGGCGTGTATCCGAGCTTGATGCGCCGCAGCGACCCGAGGTTCGCGTCACACGCTCCCGGAAGCTTCATGCCGCGGAAGGCCCGGCTGGCCACCGCGACCCCTCCCAGGCCGGTGACGGTCCCGGCCATCGGGTCGGGGGAGATTTCGTAGGGGATCTTCCACTGGGCGGGGGTTTTTGGTCTCATGCCGCCTATTATATCAATCCAGTATTGATAAAATCAACAACTATTTTCAACAATTTTCGGCCACAATTTCAGGGGATCTCATTCCCTCGCGCTAAAACTCTCGCAGTACAGGG
>CAZZDO010000654.1:0-2517 GCA_964653205.1 uncultured Armatimonadia bacterium
GCTAGGAGCGGCCTCAAAGGCTCATCCATTGCGGACCCCCGTTGGCAATGCGTACTCCCCGTCTGTCGCCGCCCGTACCACTCACCACCCAATCTCTGGCACCACCTGCACCTGTCCCCCGCTGCGCATCGAGTCCGCCCCCGCGCAGCCGGCTGCCACGCTCATGCGGCCCGCGACCGGCGTTGCCAGTGGCTCCTTGCCGTCCAGCACCATGTCCAGGAAGTCCTCGGTGATGACCGGGTCGGCGCCGCCGTGGCCGCCCATCGCCGGGCGGATGTCGTACGTGCGGTCCGCCAGTTCCTTCCACGTGTTCGCCCGCCGCATCTTCACCCACACCCGCCCCTCGGGCTCGGAGTTCTCCACGCGCCCCTCGGTGCCGATGATCGTGTAGTTGCGGTGGTAGTCCGGCGTGAAGTGGCACTGCAGATAGCTGGCCTTGATGCCGCCGTCCAGCTCCATGATCATCACGTTGTTGTCCTCGACATCCACCTCCTGCCGGAAGCAGCACTGATCCCGGCGCGAGGCGGGGTCCGCGACTTCCCAGCACGTCTCGGCCTCGTCGCAGTCCGGGCAGCGCAGGTCGTTGGGCTTGTCGCCCCCGAACATGTCCAGGCCGCCGAACGCCGCGACCTTCTTGCTGTACTGCCCGGTCAGCCAGTGGATCATGTCCAGGTCGTGGCTGCCCTTCTGCAAGAGCAGGCTGTTGCTCCCCTCGCGGGTAGCGTGCCAGTCCTGGTAGTAGAACGTGCGCCCGTGGCCGACGAAATGCCGGCACCACGCGGCCTTGAGTTCGCCGATGGCCCCGCTGTCAATGATCTCCTTCATCACGCGGAAGATGTTCATGTAGCGCATGTTGAAGCCGACCATCAGGTGCTTGCCGGAGGCCTTCCACGTGCGCAGGATGCGGTCGCAGCCGGCGGTCGTGATCGCCAGGGGCTTCTCGCAGAACACATGCTTGCCGGCCTCCAGCGCGGCGCAGGCCAGCTCTTCGTGCATGAAGTCCGGCGCGGTGACGGCGATGGCGTCCACGTCCGGGCGTTCGAGCAGGCGCGGGTATTCGAGCGTCGTGAAGACGTCGTCACCCATGCGCTTGCGAAAGTCATCCAGCGCGGCCTCAGAGACATCCGCCCCGCCGACGACTTCCGACCGCTTGTTGTCATGCCAGTTGTTGGCGATGCCACCACGTCCGCAGACGCCGATGACACCGATGCGGAGCTTGTCCATCAGGTACGACTCCCTTCGAAAGAAAGCGACGTTGCGCGAATGTGCCGGCATTTCGCTGCCGGGAGCGCGAATCCTGCGGCAGGCGGGGCTTGTCGCGAGTCCCGGCGCACGGTATCATCTGACCAGCATTCATGTTCGACTCTTCAGGAGCCCCACCGTGCCCGCCTTCTCTCTCACCGACCATCCGCACCGCCGCTTCAACGCCCTGACCGGGGAGTGGGTCCTCGTGTCGCCGCACCGCACCAAGCGCCCGTGGTCGGGCCAGGTCGAGGACGTCCCGCCCGACACGCGGCCCGAGCATGACCCCGGGTGCTACCTGTGCCCGGGCAACACCCGCGCCGATGGCAGCGTGAACCCCACCTACCAGAGCACCTATGTCTTCGACAACGACTTCGCGGCGCTGCTGCCCGACACACCCGAGGGGGAGGTTGGCGACGGCGACTTGCTGCTCGCCAGCGCCGAGCAGGGCCTCTGCCGCGTGATCTGCTTTTCGCCGAAGCACAACCTGACCCTTGCGCAGATGACGCCCGAGCAGATCCTGCCGGTGGTCAACGTGTGGGCGGAGCAGACGGCGGAGATCGGGGCGCGGCCGGAGATCGGCTACGTGCAGGTCTTCGAGAACAAGGGCGCGATGATGGGCTGCAGCAACCCGCACCCCCACGGGCAGATCTGGGCGACGCGACATGTCCCCAATGAGCCGGCGAAAGAACTGGCCCGACAGAAGGCCTACCAGCGCAAGCACGGCTCGTGCCTGCTGTGTGACTATGCGGCGCTGGAGCTGAAGAAGCGCCAGCGAGTGGTGTGCGCCAACCGGCACTTCGTCGCGGTCGTGCCCTTCTGGGCGTGCTGGCCGTACGAGACGCTGGTCATCAGCCGCGCGCACTGTGCCGACATCCCCTCCCTCACACCCGCGCAACGCCGGGGCATGGCCGAGATGCTCAGCACGCTCACCGCCGCGTACGACAGGATCTTCGGCGTCTCGTTCCCGTACTCGATGGGCTGGCACCAGCAGCCCACCGATGGCCGCGCGTACCCCTTCTGGCACCTGCACGCGCACTTCTACCCGCCGCTGCTGCGGTCGGCGACGGTGCGCAAGTTCATGGTGGGTTTCGAGATGCTCGGGACGCCGCAGCGGGACATCACGCCCGAAGCAGCGGCGGGGACGCTGCGGGAGTTGGCGTAAGGCCCAGGGCGATGCCGCCGCGTAGGCGGGTTCGTCCTCGAGCCCGCGGTAGTGGGTTCGAGGACGAACCCACGCTACGCGACCTCTGCGCGGCACCCACGACCTAACCG
>CAZZDO010000655.1:0-2513 GCA_964653205.1 uncultured Armatimonadia bacterium
TAGAGGAGGCGGGCGGGCGGAGTCCTGCGAGGAAGCTAGCATTTTCCTGACATTTTGTGGTGAGGGCGCCGTTGGAGGGGCCGGATATTATCCGGCCCGTTGTTGGGGACTCCCGTTGAGGGGCAACATCCGCCGCGGACGGCGGGCCGGATAATATCCGGCCCCTCCAACGGCAAACGGCAGCGGCAACGGCGGACGGCAGCTATTCGTCAAACACGATGCAGACCTTGCCCGTTTGGCCGCCGGCGGCCAGTTCGTAGGCTTCGGCGGCTTGCGCCAGCGGCAGGCGAACCGTGCTGGTGCGGTCGGGATGGATTCCCCAGCGGTCCAGGCGCTCGACCACCTCCTCCAGGTGCTTGAGCGACGTCACCCATGAGCCGTAGAGCGTGATCTGCTTGTGGATCAGCAGCTTGCTGACTTCGAAGCTCACCGTGCCGCCTTCCCCGACGTAGGCGCAGCGGCCCCAGTCGCGCGTGCCCGTGAGGGCCAACTCACGGGCCACGGCTGCGCCCGAGCAGTCAATGGCCGCCTCGCAACCCCAGCCACCGGTGAGGGACAGGATCTGGTCCAGTGCGTCCGCGTCGGCGGGGAGGGGATGGTCCACGAGGCCCAGCTCCGCCGCCAGCGCCCGCCGCGCCTCGGACGGGTCGGTGCCGATCACCGTCGTGACCCCGAGGGCCTTGCCCAGCATCGCGGCCGCCAGCCCGACGGGGCCAAGGCCGGTGATGAGCAGGCGGTCCTGCCCGCTCACGCCCATCCGCCGCAGCGCCTCATACGCCGTCCCGAACCCGCAGGCGCACAGCGCGCCGTCCACGTACGTCAGCGAGTCGGGCAGGGGCACGCAGGTGTTCTCTTCGGCCAGCAAGTAGGCCGCGTGGCCGCCGTCGCGCTGCCAGCCGTAGGCCGCGCGAAAGGGGCTGCGGCAACTGATCATGTAGCCGTGCTTGCACTCATCGCACACGCCGCAGCCGGAGATGTGGTAGATGACGACGCGGTCGCCGGGCTGGAACTGCTTGCAGCCGGGGCCGACGCGCTCGATCTGCCCGCAGGGCTCGTGGCCGGCGATGACGCCCTGGTAGCCCTCGGGGCCCTTGCCCAGGTGCTCACGGTAGATGGCGCGGATGTCGGAGCCGCAGATGCTGGAGGCCTTCATGCGGACGAGGACCTGGCCGGGGCCGGGCTCGGGGATGGGGAATTCGCGGAACTCGACGGTGCTGTTGCCGGGGAGGATGACGCCGGTCATGGTGGACATGGTGGTGGGTCCTTTCGGTTGGGCGCGATAAATCGCGCCGCTACAACGGCACGTAGTGGCGCGATTCGTCGCGCCCGGTCGTTGCGGCAACGGCGCGATAAATCGCGCCGCTACAACGGCACGTAGTGGCGCGATTCGTCGCGCCCGGTCGTTGCGGCAACGGCGCGATAGATCGCGCCGCTACGGCGGTGTGATCTGGCCGTCGAGGTCCCAGAGGGCTTCCCAGGTCTGGCCCTCTTTCCACAGGAAGACGGGGGCCTTGACGAGGCGGCAGTTCTTGTCTATCTGCGCAATCGCGGCCATGTCGTCATCGGTCAACGGATCGCCGGCGACGGCCTGGAGGTTGGCGCGGAGGTTGCGCGGGTTGGCGGACATGGGGATGGGCACCTGCCCGCGCTGGACGGCCCACTTCAGGCACACCGCCGCCGGGTGGACGCCGAGGCGCTGGGCGATGGACACAATCACCGGGTCCTCCATGTCCACAGTGTCTTCGGGGGTGCGGTCGCGTTCGGGGCGGCCGGGCGACCCCAGCGGGCAGTAGCCTATCGGCAGCATGCCGTGGTCGAGCGTGTAGCGGAACAGCTCCGGCTGCTGGAAGTGCGGGTGCAACTCCAGTTCGTGGGCGGCGGGCTTGATCTCCGCCTCCGGTAGGAAGGCTTGCAGCTTCGGGATGGTCATGTTCGACACGCCGAGGTGGCGGACGAGGCCCTGCGTGACGAGCTGCTCTAGCTGCCGCCAGATCTTGACGTACTCCCCGAGAATGAAGCCGCGGGCGTTGGGCGAGCGGGAGGTGACATCGGCGTGCGGCGGGTGCCAGTTCGGGAAGGGCCAGTGGATGAGGTAGAGGTCGAGATAGTCGAGCTGCAGGTCGTCGAGCGACCGGCGGAAGGCCGGGACGACATCGGCCTCGTCGTGCTTGTCGTTCCAGAGCTTCGAGGTGATCCAGAGGTCTTCGCGCTTGACGCCGCCGGCCATGATGGTCTGGAGGGACCGGCCGATGAGGGCCTCGTTGCCGTAGACGGCGGCGCAGTCGAAGTGGCGGTAGCCGAGTTCGGCGGCGACGATGACGGCAGCGGCGACTTGCTCGCCGGAGACATGATCGGAGCCGAAGGTGCCCAGGCCGAGGGCCGGGATGGTCGCGCCGGTGGGGAGGGTGCAGTGCGGGATGCGGGCAGGGTCCACGGCGTCGGGGGCGATGCGGAAGGAGCGGCGGTCGTCGGTCATCGTTCGGCCTCCTGCGGCGGGCGGTGCCGGGGTGGGA
>CAZZDO010000656.1:0-2513 GCA_964653205.1 uncultured Armatimonadia bacterium
TCAAGGGCCGGCCGAAGCCGGAGGAGTTCGGGGGGATCGTGGTCGGGGCCACCGGGGGCGAGAAGACGCTGCTGGATGAGGTGACGTTCTTCCGCCGGCCGGTGTCGGCGGCGGAGGCGAAGGTGCTGTACGACACTTTGCGGGTGAAGTAGGGCCGCCGTTGCAGGGCGGGGGCTCGTACCCCGCCCAATCACCCTGTGCGGTAGAGCGGGCGTCTCGCCCGCCCCAGCGACCGTCGGCGGGCGGGACGCCCGCTCTACCCCCTTTGGACGGATGGGCGGGGTACGAGCCCCCGCCCTACAACGGCGCACCGCACCCACACTGGAGAGCCCACCATGCCCGCCACCATTGACGGCCCCGCCTCATCCGCTTTCGCTCCCGTCGCCCTGCGCGGCAACCGGAGCTTCGCGCAGCTCGCGGAGGCCGGTCTGTCGCCCGAGATGACGGGCGTGCTGGCCCAGGCGCCGGAGGGGGACTGCGTGTGCTGGGGGCTGCCCTTCCGGGTGCGGCGGCCGGTGGTCCTCGCCGACAAGCCCGTGACCGTGAAGCTCGGAAACCTGCAGGCCCCGTGGCTGGTGTTCATGCACACCTCGGACCTGCGCCAGGGCGACGCGGACGTCGCGGCCGACCCGATGAACCGCGGCGTCGGGCGCCTGGCCGAAGTGGCGGCCAACTACGTGATTGTCTACGCCGACGGCACTGAGGTTAGCCTGCCTATCCGCCGGCGCCACCAGATCGGCTCGCTTCACCGCCACTGGGGCGAGAACTGCTTCGAGGCCGTGGCGCACCGCAAGATCATCCCGGTGCCGGCGAACCATGAGCGCCCCACGGCGGGCTGGGGGCATTCCCAGACGCGGGTGGCGACGCGCGACTCCGGCGTGTGGATCAACTGGCTGTGGGCGTGGGAGAACCCACACCCGCGCAAGGCCATCGCGGCGATCCGCTTCGAGCCGGTCAGCGGGAGGGTGCTTGTCTCGGCCGTGACCGCGGGCAAGGCGTCGCAGCATCCGCTACGGTGGCAGACACGGCAGAAAGCGGTGCTGACGCTGCCGCGTGGGGAGGTGTTGCAGGCGGTGCCGGATGCCAACGGCCTGCTACCGCAGATTCAGCTCGACATGGGGCAGGTCATCTCCGCGCGCCTGCGGCCCGTCTACCCCAATGAGCGGTGGGGCAAGACATACAACAACGCCCCGCCGGTCATGTCCGAGCGCGAGGTCCTCGTCGAGTATACGGCCCACCCCGACGCGCGGTTTCATCTGCCGGGCGGGAAGACAGTGCCAGTCTCACGGCTGGCCAGGAAGACGAAGGCCGGGCCGCTGGAGGTCGTCGCCCCGGCGACGCAGCGCGTCACGATCCGAGCTGTCGAGAAGGCGAGTCGTCGCCCCGTACCGGTGAAGCTGCACCTGCACGGCGAGGCCGGGGAGTATCTCGCTCCGGTGGACCGCCACCGCCTGCCGAACCCGAGTTGGTACGAGGACTGGAGTGTGGACTACACCAACGAGCGCACCCACTGGTATCGCTATCTCAACTGCGGCTGCATGGTCGCGGCGGTGGGCGGGACGGACAAGATGTCGGCCGACACGGCGGTCGGCGCAGTCCGCACGTACGCGCAGATCACCCCGGGCGAACCGTTCACCTACGAGGCCTGGAAGGACGCCGTGCGCGCGGGGCGGACGTTCGTGACGTACGGGCCGCTGCTCGAATGGAGCGTCGCGGGCCAGCCGCCCGGCGCGCGCCTCAGCATGAAGCGCAGTGGTGGCACGGTGGACGTGACCTGGAGTCTTGCCAGCGTCACCGTGCCGATGTCGCGGATCGAGTTGATCGTCAATGGCGAGATCCGCGAGAGCCGGGCGCTCAGGCCCTGGGAGGACGCGGGGCAGTGGTCGGTCAAGGTGGACCGCAGCTCCTGGCTGGCGCTATTGGTGCGCGGCCATTACGCCGACCGGCCGGAAATCATCGCGGCGCACTCGTCGCCGGTCATGGTCGACGTCGCGGGCACCCGCGTCGTACCGGCCGCCGATGCCATCAGCATTCTCGATCAGATCGAGGGTGCGCTGGCGTATCTCGACACGGTCGGCACCCGCGCGGAGACGAAGGCGCTGCAGCGCATGCGGCTGGTGCTGACCGGCGCCCACCGCAGCCTGCACAACCGCCTGCACCAGCAGGGCGCGTTCCACGAGCACACGCCGGTGACGGATCATAGGGAGCATCACTAGTTGCGGGGTGTCATGCCGACCGCATCGGCATGACGGGGGCCCCGCACGGGCGCGCCGACCCCGTTGCGGGGCCCCCGTCCCCGTCGCGATACGACTGCGACGGGTCCACCCCGCAACTGGACGCGTTGGCTGGCGTGCCGATCAAGAACACGAGGTTCGCATACATGAAACCCCTTCTCCCCTCGCTCATTCTCATGGCGGTGGTGACCATCATGAGCCAGGCCCCCTCCCGCGCGGCCCTTGAGCTGCCCCGCATCGCCTTCCCGCTGATGGCGACGCCGCCGACCATTGACGGCA
>CAZZDO010000657.1:0-2510 GCA_964653205.1 uncultured Armatimonadia bacterium
AAGAGCGCCACGTTGTCCCGGTCCATGACCTGGTCGGTGCCCGACAGCGTGAGCGACGCCAGGGCGATGTCCGCGCCCAGGCCGAGGGCCTCCTGCGGCGACACCACTTTGGCGGTACGCGCAGCGTCATACCCCCACTGGTTGCAGTACACCGTGCTCCAGTTCAGGCGTACGATGGCCTGCGGGGCGTTGCGGCGGGAGAAGACGTGGCCGCAGTGGGCCATCATCCCCGGCGACAGCAGGATGCCGTCGGCCTCCTGAAGCTGCGAGATGGCCTCGGGCAGGTCAATGATGCCGGGGGTGGGGCCGAAGAACTCCCCGTGGTCTACCGCCACGATGACGGCGCGGCCCGCCGAGAAGAGCCGGTTGAGTCGGATCCAGTGTCCTTCCATGTCATGCCTCGTTTCATGTGCCCACGGGCCGGCGGAAGCCCGCCGCGCCCGCTGGGGCTGAGGGCGCTTGTTCGCCGCCACAAGGACAAATGCCTGCGCGCGGCGAATGGAACTGCACAGGTTCGGCGACGCTCTGCCGACGAGACGGCGTGGAGATGAGTGCGACATGACCAACCTCAAACGACTGGCGCCGCTGGTGCTGCTGGCGTTGCTGGCTGTGGCGTTGCTGGCCGGCTGCAACCAGGATGACATCGAGCGCAACCTGGGCCAACAGACGTCGGTGGCGATTGAGAAGGAGTTCGGCCTCAACCAGGACCCGGTGCTGGCGGCGTGGATTGATACGCTGGGGCACTCGCTGGTGGGGCAGTCCGCCCGGCAGAACATTCCCTATCACTTCCGCGTCATTGACACCGACATGGTCAACGCCTTCGCGGCGCCGTGGGGCTACGTGTACGTGACCCAGGGCATGCTGCGCTTCGCCCAGAGCGAGGATGAGTTGGCTTTCATCATCGGCCACGAAGTGGGCCACGTCGTGCACCGCGACGCCATCAGCAGCTTCAAGAAGACGATCCTGTTCAACATTGGGCTGGCGCTCCTGGGGACCCAGAGCAAGACGCTGGGGCAGATCGGCGGGATTGGGGCCGGGCTACTGATGCTGTCGTACTCGCGCGACGACGAGCGCGAGGCGGATGTCGCCGGCTCGACGTTCGCCTATGCCGCGGGCTACGACCCGGCCGGGGGTGTGGCGTTCTTCGAGCGCCTGGCCAAG
The DNA here is from genome assembly GCA_964653205.1 of uncultured Armatimonadia bacterium. Taxonomy (GTDB): domain Bacteria; phylum Armatimonadota; class Zipacnadia; order Zipacnadales; family UBA11051; genus JAJFUB01. The sequence goes on from CAZZDO010000657.1 coordinate 1,162, forward strand.
GAACTGGAGAAGAACCGCCCCTCCAGCATCGAGCACCTCTTCATGACCCACCCGCCCACAGAGAACCGGATCGCGGCCGAGAAGAAGCGGCCCGAGATGGATCTGGCCGATCCGGCCGTGGCCTCGCGCCTGGGGCGCTGCTACGCCCGCCGCTATGCCTACGGCACCGCCTGCGCCTACTACCGGATGGCGCTGGACAAGAAGCCCGAGGCCGTGCCGACGCGGGTATCCTACGGCGACGCGCTCAAGAGCCTGGGCTTCCGCGACCGGGCCGTGACTCAGTACCAGACCGTCCTGCAGCGCGACCCGCACAACACGTACGCCGGGGCGGCGCTGGCGGCCCTGCAAACCCCACCACCGGCGTGGGCCGGCACAACCCCGCTGGAGCAAGCGCAAGCCGGCGGTCTTATCGCGGTCGCGGACTCCGTGCGCAACGACGCCACTGCGCTGGCGACGACCTCCCGCAACTATGGGAACACCATGCAAGCGCCGACCGCCGGGATCTCGAACACCGTGCGGGGCAGCATCAGCGCAATGCAGCAGATCAGCAACCTCGAGACCGAGCTGCCCGACGCGGTTCAGCAGGCGTTCCTGGCCGCCAACCAGGCCCTGAGCGATGCTAACGAGACCGTGTTCGCGCTGGAGGCGACCAACCTCTCGGTCGCCAAGATCAGTTCCCTGCTGTCGCAGGATGCCGAGGGCCTGCGGAAGGCGGTGCTGCAGGTGCAGGCCGGGCAGGGCATGGCCGGAGACGTGGGGATGTACCGCCGGGCGCTGCGCGAGGCGATGCTGGCCTCCAGTGGCCTCAACCAGGCCATGACCGAGGCCGCCACTGCGCAGCCGCTGCTGGTGGCCGCGAGCAAGTCGGCGCGCGATACCGTCAGTCTGGTCGGCACCATGGTGACCTCGAAGGAGCCGGCGCGGTACATCTACACCGTGAAGAGCGCGGCGCAGAACACCGCGGCCAAGACGGCCGCCGCGGCAGCGGCCGTCAAGCGCATCAAGACAGCCACGGTGACGGCTGAGGCCCGGGCTTTGCTCGCCAAGCTCAACCTCGCGGCCTTCGGCGCCTCACCGGAGGTCCGCGAGATGTATGACGGCATGACCGCCTACTACTGCCACACATCGCCGCACGAGGTCGCGGCCTTGCGACAGCAGGGCGTGGGCTACGGCGATGCTGCCTTCCTGCTGGTCGCCGCCGGGACGCGCGGCGTACCGTCCACGAGCCTCCTGCCGCTGGCCCAGCAACCAGACAGCCTCATTGACGCCCTGCGCAGCCAGGGCTTCGTGATGACGGGTCCGGTAGCGTTGCTGCGGTTCCTGGGCAACGCCATGGACCGCGAAGTGGC
>CAZZDO010000658.1:0-2494 GCA_964653205.1 uncultured Armatimonadia bacterium
CATCGCCGCGGGCCTCGGCCAGCCGGTCGTCGGCCTGCGCGATCTCGGCCTCGATCTTGGCGAGCGTGCCGTTGAGTTCCTCGATGCGCGCGCGGGCCGACGACCGGCTGGCCGAGGCCCGCGGCGATGCCGCCAGCCGCGAGCGCCTCTACAACCAGGGCGTCCTGGCCCGCAACCTGTACGAGGCGGCCCAGAAGAAGGTCCAGGAGCTGACCGCCGAGCGGCAGTCCCTCGCCCGCAAGCGCGACGACACGACCCACGCCCGCGAGTTGGCGCTCCAGCGCCTCGCGCAGGTGCAGGATCAACTCGACCGGCAGGTCGCGACCCGCCGCGAGATCGCCGCGGAGCCCGACGAAGAGTCCGTCACGCCTGCGCCCGCGCGCCCGAGCCTTGCCATCAACCAGAATTCCGCAGCCCCCGCGCGAACCACCCGTCGCGCCGCCGCGCCCGCGCCCGCATCGGCAACGCCGGCCTTTCCCGAGCCGACACAGCCCCGGCGGCCCGAACTGCGCCGCCTGCCGCGCCTGCCCGGCTCGACCGGCGGGAGCCGCCTCGTCGGCGCCCCGGAAGTCCCTGAGGTCCCGACCGGCGTCAAGCGCCTGGCCGACGCCCGCTGGGTGGATCAGGCCGCGCCCACCGAGGGCCTTGTCGTGCGCCAGCTCGTCCCGCCCGGCGCGCAGGTCCAGCCCGGCCAGCCGCTGCTCGAGGTCGCCAACCGCGAGTTCGCCCGCGTCTACGCCGACGTCGCCGGCCCCGAGGTCGCGCACTTCCGTCGCGGCGCTCCCGTGCAGATCACCTTCGATGACTACCCCGGCGTCATGCTCGACGGTTGGGTCAACGACCTGACCCCCGATAAGAAGACGGGCCTGGCCCGGGTCGAGATGGTCGTCACCGCGCGCGAAGGCTACTATCCCGACGACACCTACGCCTCACTCGAATGGCTGGCTCTCGCCGCCCCGCTGTCGGCCGAGGACACGCCCGCGCCTGTCGCGCCGGTCGTCGTCGAGAGGCCCGTCGGCGACGTTGGCCCTGCCACTGTCTACGAAATGATGCCGCTGGTCCCGCCGCAACTCGGCCCGGGGCAGGACAAGCTCGCCGAGAGCAAGGACGATGAGTTCGTCGGCGTCGTCCGCCTGGGCGAGATGACTGAGGACACGGCCACGGCCCACAGCAACCCCGTGAACGCCGCGCGCCTCGCCAAACTGCGCGACTGGCGCGACAGCTTCACCGCGGGCATGCAGACCGGCATCTTTGGCAACCTGATCCTGACCTACCCGCGCGACGAGGAAGTCGCGCGCGCCGTCGAAAAGATGGCCGCCGGGCAAGTCGGCCATATCCCCAACATGTGCGCCGGGACGCTCCGTGAGGCGCTCGGCTGGGGCCTCGGCGACGCCGCCCAGTGGCTCAAGCGCCTGCCGGAACGGGGCTACCTGGCCCGCAAAGATGGCCTCGCGCGCCCCGGCGACATCCTTGTCTGGCCGTTCACCTATGGCCCGCGACGCTCGCAGCACATCGGCCTGGCCGTCAACCAGGGCGGCAAGCTGATGCTGCTGTCGAACTTGAGCGGCACGCTCGGCACCACCGAGTTGGTGGGCGGGTATGTCGCGTTCTACAAGCCCAGGCCCAAACCGCAAGCGAAGCCGGTAGCGGCGAAGGCTCCGGCCGTCAAATCAGCCGCAATCTCGTCGCACAGGCCCGCCGCCGCGCGTTAGCGCGTCGGTGGCTGCCTCGTGGTAGGCCGCCCGACATTCGGGCGGCTTTGGCTTTTCCGGGGCCGTATCCTCCGCCGTAGCGCCCCATGCCACCGCAGCGATCGAAGCCCACCAAGGAGCAACCGATGCAGTACGTGTTGATGACCATGCTGGCCGCCTTGCCGTTGACCGCCGGCCCGGATACCCCGCCGCCGGCGGAGACGGTTCTGGCCGCCCCCAGGACGACGCTACCCGAGCAGGTCCTGCCGCCCGGGATGCCGGACGACCCCCTGCAGCGCATCGCCTACCGCGCGGTCGTGCAGAACGAATGGCCGGACACGCCGCAGTGGAAGCTGGATGCCTACAAGATCGTGCTGGACCGCAAGATCACCGTCCAGAGCGTCGCGCGCCGCACGACCTACTGCCCGCGCTGCTCGGGCACGACCTGTGCCGATGGCAGCCGCGTGCGCGAGGGCATCTGCGCCGCCTCACCCAACATCCCGATGCACGCCCTGGTCTGGCTGGCCAGCGACGGCCTGCTGAAGGTCTGCGACCGTGGTGGCCTGGTGAAGGTCAACGGCGGCTCCCGCGCGCGCGGCGAGAACGCCAACTTCGACGTGTGGGTGCCGGACTGCGCCGGCGGGTGCTGGACCGGCCCGGGCACCCTCGCCCGGGTCCCCTGGGCCATGGTCGCCGTCTGGTAGAAAACAGGGTCAGACCCTGTTTTTCGACGACATATGGTTGGACGCCGCTGCCTCGGCCATTGAACGCCGGCGCGGAACATGATATACTGCTGTTCTGTT
>CAZZDO010000659.1:0-2494 GCA_964653205.1 uncultured Armatimonadia bacterium
ACGGCGGCCAGGAGTTCGAGGTGCTCAGAATCGAGACGCGGCTGCCGTAGGGGCGCGATTCATCGCGCCCGCCGTGCCGCTCAGGAGGCCCCCATGCTCAGACCTTCTTCGCAGCCTCTGGTCATGCCGTACCCGCGCGAGATGGACCTGTGCGAGGGGAGCGTCGCCGTCAAGGCTGTGACGCTCCGCCCCGACGGCCCCGTCGCGCGCCAGGCCGCCCGCGTCCTCAAGCGCGAGCTGAAGGCCCTCGGCGTGCCCGTGGGCGAGACGGGCTACCCCGTGTCGCTCGTGCGGCTCGACCAGCCGGGCGTGGATGATGAGCTGTACTCGCTGCAGGTGGGGAAGAGCGGGGCGGTCATCGCGGCGGCGACGTACGCGGGGTTCTACTACGGGGTGCAGACGCTGGCGCAGCTCGTCCAACGGCGCGCGTCGGGGACCGACGCGCCTACGCGCTGCTCTCTACCCCTTGTCAGCATTCTCGACTACCCCCTCAAGCCCATTCGCGGGATTCATACCTACCTGCCGTCGCGGGAGAACCTGCCCTTCTTCAAGCGCTTCATCGAATGGCTCGGGCGGCACAAGATCAACACCATCTTCCTCGAAGTCGGCGGGGGCATGGAATACCGGCGCCACCCGGAGATGAACCGCGCGTGGGAGGACTTCTGCCAAGAGGCGCTGGCGTATCCCGGCGGGCCGGACGCGCTGCAGGACAGCCAGTGGTTCTACAAGAACTCGACTCACACCGAACTGGCGGGCGGGTCGTTCCTGACGCAGGACGAGTGCCGGCAGATCGTCGCCTGGTGCGCCGACAACGCCATCGCCGTCATGCCCGAGGTGCAGTCGCTCTCGCACTCGTACTACCTGTGCATGGCCCACCCGGAGCTGGCCGAAGTCCAGGAAGACCCGTGGCCGGACAACTACTGCCCGTCCAACCCGAAGAGCTATGAGTTGTACTTCGAGCTGCTCGAAGAGATCATCGAGGTCTTCGACCCGAGCCTGATCCACATCGGCCACGACGAGGCGTACATCTTCAACTTCTGCCCGAAGTGCAAGCAGCGGGACGCGGCGGAGATCTACGCGACGGACATCACGAAGATCCACGACTGGCTCGCCGAACGCGGCATTCGCACGGCCATCTGGGGCGACAAGCTACTGAACATCGTCCATCCCAATGGCAACACGTACGGGGGCGTGGAGCGCAACATTACGCGCTACGGGAGGAAGTTCCACCTGCCCGCGACGAACGCGTGCAAGGACCTCATCCCGCGCGACGTGCTGATCTTCGACTGGTACTGGTCGCTCAGCTACGACTCGGCCAAGATGCTCGCCGACATGGGCTACCAGATGATCTACGGCAACTTCCACGCGCCGAGCTTCCAGGACTGGAAGACGCATCGGCAGAACCCGGCGCTGCTGGGCGGGGAGACGTCGCTATGGTGCGCCGTGGACGACTACTCGATCGGGCGCAACGGGACCTTCCACAACATCCTGTGGGGCGCGAACGACCTGTGGTCGGATGTGGACCCGGACGCCATGCGCGAGCGGATCGTCAGCGACATCGCGGCGGTCATGCGGCAGGACCGGCTGAAGCTCAGCAACCTCAAGTCGGTTATCCAGGCCCCGGCGAAGCTGAAGTTCAAACCCATTGACATGACGCGCGCGGGGCGGCGGGGGATGTACCTGGGCGAGGGCGTCAGCACCGACCTGCGCTTCCTGCCGCAGGGCAGGCAGACGCTAGGCGGGGTGCTGTTCGACCTGCCGGGCGGGACTGTAGGGCGGGGGCTTGTACCCCGCCCAGCCGTTATCCCGAGCGTGGACTGGCACATCCGCGCCACGCCACCGGTGCCGGTGAACGCGCCCGCCGAGGCGCTCTGCTTCCTGCACACAACGACGATCCCGGCGGTCCACGCGCCGACGTACTACAGCCTCGACCTCGGCCCCAACATCATCGGGGCGTACCTGGTCGAGTATGAAGACGGGCAGACGGCCGAGGTCCCGCTGGAGTACGCGATGAACATTGACTCGATCAACTCGGGCTACATGATCGGCAAGGCGGGCGACCAGAGCGCGACCATCGGCGCGTACGACTACCTGGCCGACCCGGTCCTGAGCGGAAAAACGAAGGAGGGCGGGACGTACACGCTCTTCATGGTTGAATGGGTCAACCCGCGGCCGACGAAGGCAATCAGGAGCGTGCGGCTGACGTGGAAGGCGGGGTACAACCAGGGGCTGATTGCGCTGATTGCGGTGACGAGGGTGCAGCGGGGCTGAGGTCGGTTGGCGGAGGATGAAGCTGAGCTTGGAGAGGATGGCGAGGATGTGAAAGGATGTCGAGGATAGATGTGTTGATAGTCATCATCCTCGACATCAGTCCTTTCGTCCTCGATATCCTCTCAAGCTCAGTTGCCTACCGTTCGTATCGAACAATTGAGGGAGTAACACCATGAAACTCGGCGCAAATTCAGTCCTCTTTGGCGGCTTTGACATGGAGACC
>CAZZDO010000660.1:0-2492 GCA_964653205.1 uncultured Armatimonadia bacterium
CCCGGCGGCCCGCTCAGGAACCCGCCCTCCCCCCCGTCGCGGATGATCCCCTCGACCGCGATGATGCCCACATGATCCAGCCCGAGGCTGGGGCCTTCGCCCAGATGCGACATGAAGTAGACCACCCCGCCGAACAGCATGAAGCCCAGGAAGACCAGGCCCAGCACGAGCAGAATCGTCACGAGGGGCGAGCCCCGCCGGTGGCTCGGCGGCGGCACTTGCGCCACCCAGTGCGGCGGCACGCCGCTGGGGCCGGGGACATACCCCGGACGATACGGCGGCGGCGGCGCTGGAGGCGCCGGCGTGGGCGGTGCGGCCGGCGGGGCCGGGGCTTCCGGCGTGTCGCCCGGCGGCGGCGCGGCGCTGTCCTGGATGTTGTCATCACTCATGGTTGCGGCTCCTCAGCGGCGATCGGCGTGACGGCCGCACCAGTCTATCACGGGGCCGAGGGACGGGCAAGGACGACCTCTCAGCCCCCCGGCCGTTCGGCCAGTTCCTCCCGCATCTGGTCGCGCAGCCGTCGCAGGCGCTCGTCGGCCGGGGCTTGCCCCACCGCCCGCTCCATCTCGGCCAGCGCCGCCTTGGGCTCCCCGGTCTGCCACAGCGCTACGGCGAGCTTCGCCCGGGCCTCCGTGAAGTCGGGCAACTCCTGGGCGATCTGCCTCAGGTGCGGGATGGCCGCGGCGTACTTGCGGGCGTAGAAGTGCGTGAGGGCGAGGTTGTAGATGGCGTCGGTGTCGGCCGCCTGCTCCTTCAGTCGCTGCTCGAAACGCGCGGCCATCTCCCCCATGAACGCGTCGCGCGGGTCGTCCTGCGGGCGCAGCGACCGGCCGCAGCGGCGGCAGAAGGCATCGTCGGCGGCCACGTCCTGGCCGCAAGCAGGGCATTGGGGCATCTGTGGACCCACTTCCTTTGCCGCCATGTTACTTCCCGGCAACCAGCGACCATACCTGCCCGTAACAATGCCGTTGCGATGGGGGCGCGCGTCTCAACGTTGCCGCGACTCTGCCGATACATTCCCTGAGCAAGGCTGGGAGGGCCCGGTTAACATGTTCAGGAGTTCACCATGCCCCACAGCATCCTCATTTGTGAAGACGACACTGTTCTGGCGGAGGCCCTGCGGGGGCAACTGGAGGCGTGCGGACACCGCGTCTCAGTCTGTCGCGAGGGCGCCACGGCCCTGCATCTCCTCGAAGAAGGCACCTACTCCCTGCTGTTGCTGGACCTGATGCTGCCCGACATGGACGGCTTCGACGTCTGCCGCCGCATGCGCAAGTCCTGCCACATCCCCGTGCTCATGATCAGCGGACGGCGGGGCGAAGTGGACCGCATCGTGGGGCTGGAGGTCGGCGCCGACGACTACCTCGCCAAGCCCTTCGGCTGCCGCGAGTTGGCAGCGCGCATTGACGCGCAACTGCGCCGCACGGAGCGTGCCCACGGGCATGGCCCGACCACCCCGGCCGTCACCCTGGGCTGCCTGCAACTGGACCCCGCCAGCCACGAAGTGCTCAAGGACGGCCACCCCGTCCACCTGACCCCCAAGGAATACGCGCTCCTGTCGGTGCTGGTGGAGAACCGCGGCTCAGTGGCCCGCACCGCCCACCTGCTGCTGCGCGTGTGGGGCTATGACTCGACCATCCGCACCCGCACGCTCGATGTGCACATCGGCCGCCTGCGCGCCAAGCTCGAGCCCAATCCCCACCACCCCCAGTACATCATCACCGTCCCCGGCGTCGGCTACAAGCTCTGTGTCCCGGAGACCTCCTCCCGGGCCGCGTGACGGCAGGGGCAGGAGAGCGGACCTCCGACGCGGAAAGCTCCGTGATCCTGAGAGCGGAGCCTGCCCCCATGCGCTGCCTCGACCCGGCTCTTGCCGTTACACTGCTGCTGGCCCTGCCGGCCCTCGCCGCCGCCGCGCCCCTGGCCAATGAACTGGTGGACTTCGCCGGCTATCGGAACTGTCTGTCCCTTAGCAACGGCGAGACGCGCGTCATCCTCGGGCCGCACTGCGGCGGGCGCGTGCTGTCCTACGCCTGCCAGGGCACCGAGGCCATCCCGCTCAACCCGGCCCAGGACGGCTACACCTGGCAGCCCGGCGCCAAGACCGTGGACCCGTACGGCGGTCGCCTGGACGTGGGCCCGGAGGGCACCCTCGGCCGCCACACGGACCTCTGGCTCGGCCCGTGGCAGGCAGAGTTCGCCCGGCCCGGCGAGGCGACCATGACCAGCGGCGTGGACTCGAACCTGTCGCTCCAACTCATCCGCACCTACCGCCTCGACCCGTCCGGCTCGCACCTGCGCGTCACGCAGAAGATCATCAACCGCGGCGACAAGACCCGGCGAGTGTGCCACTGGAGCCGCACCTTCGCCCAGGGCAACGGCATCTGCCTCGTTCCGCTCAACCCGAGCAGCCGCTTCCCGAAGGGCTACCTGACCTACGGCCCCGGGGCCGTCATGGACTACTCCCCCAAACCGCATGAGCACGTCCGCGT
>CAZZDO010000661.1:0-2489 GCA_964653205.1 uncultured Armatimonadia bacterium
CCGGCCCTCTGGCCCCATCCCTCGCGGCAGGGGTAGGGGGAAAGGCAGGGACGTCTCGGCCGCGTGCGGGGCGGGATGGTGGGCGTGGCGGGAAGAGTGGTTTGGCCCGTGTAAGATGGTCGCTGCAGAAACCGCAGCGACTCACTTCCACGGGCCGATTCGCCTCCGGCGCCGTGACGGCGCCCGTCGCGTACAAGGGGCGGCTTGCGCAGTGGTAGAGTCGCCTGGTCGGCCTACATGGGGGCTGTAGCGGTGTCCGCCGTGGAGCGCACCGCGTCGCAGCGTGCACCACGAGGCGGGAACGGGGCCACAGGGACGGACGAGGCCACTGACCTCACAACGCACGTGGAGGCGCCTCGATGATCGGTTGCCGAGAGGTCCTCGGGTGTGTGGTCCTCTGCGGGTGCGGCCTGGCCGCCGGCTCCTTCGCTGGCAAGAGGTTCGGCTGGGTCGGCTTCGCGCTGGGCTTCCCCGTTGGCTTCGTGGGCGCGTTCCTCGCCATCTACGGTGGCATCTCAGCCTACCTGCGGTTGGACCAGGCGGGGCCGCGATTGCCGCCGTGTCACACGGGCGTGTGCAGGGGCGGGCTTCGGCCGTCTGACGACGGGGACTACGAGCTCCTGATGGTGGACCATGACATCGTCCACCGCTGCAAGTGCGGCCGCGACTACGCTATGAGGGGCGGCGGCCGTCGCTTTCTGGAGAGACTCCCGGACGGCACGCTGAGACCCTACATGCGGCACAGGCCATTCCGGGGCTGGTTCCCGGACGGTGAGGGGGACGGTTGAGCGGTCGTCGTCGCTCTTGGGTGTGAGGGGCGACACCGGCAGGATGAGAGCTGGAGCCTTGCCCGAAGGGCAGACCAGCTCTACAGCGGCCGGCAGGTAGGGCACCAGGTTCGGCCCCCGCGTGTGCGCTCCGCTCTCCGTTCTGTGCCAGCGACTCGCAACTCACCGCGCCAGCCATTCCGTCAGCGCCGACCCCACCCGCTTCGGGTTGACGGGCGTCCAGACCCGCGTCACCTCCGGCGGCAGCGGCCCGGCGACGTCGAGGCCGCCGGTCGTCAGGAGCTTGAACCCGGTACCGGGTAGCATCCACTCCACCGGCATGACCCGCGAGTGCAGGTCGTGCCCGTAGCGCTGCTGCCACTGGGTGAGATCATTGTTGTCGTTCCAGTTGTGGCGCATGAAGGGCGTCCAGGAGTTGTCGGCGTAGACGTTGTAGTCCGAGGTGCTGCCGAGGGCGGCGCGCCCGGCGGCATCGGCGGGACTCTCAAGAATCAGGTCTGCCCCGCGTGTGATGGTGTCGCCGGAGATGTAGTTGCTGGCCAGGAGGTTGTTGAGGATGTGGTCATCCCTGGGCGGCTCGTCCTTGCCCCGCGTCATGGCGACGATGCCCTGATCGTTGCCGACGACGGTGTTGTGCACGACATAGGTCTTCTGGGAGCCCGAGACATAGATGCCGCGGCCGGTGTTGGCGTAGACCAGGTTGCCGGCGATGACCCCGCCGCCCTTGTTGATCTCAAAGAAGATGCCGCAGTCACCGTTGTGGTGGCAGATGTTGTCCAGGATGCGGATGTCTTCGTTTTCAGTGTCGAACCAGATGCCCTCGGCCATGTCGTTGTAGGCGGCTTCGCAGCGGCGGAAGGTCACGCGCTTGTTGCCGGGGATCAGCTTGGCGCCCGCCGCCACGCCCCAGTCCGCGCCGATGTGGCGGTAGTTGTTGAACATCAGCTTGCAGTCCTCGAACACGCAGTCCTCGTTGAGACTCCCGGCGAGGCCGATGGCCCCGTTGTGCGAGAACTCACAGCGGCGCAAGGTGCAGTTGCGGCACTTGTAGAGGCTGAGTCCGGTGAAGTCCGCCCAGGAGACCTTGCAGTCCTCCACCGTCACGCGCTCGCACTCCCCGAGGCTGCACAGGGGCCACTGCCCGCCGGGCTGGCGGTTGTGGCGCATCTCGAGGCCGCGGATGACGACATCGTGGACCTTGCCGGCCGTCAAGGCGAACCCTCGGACACCGACCTCGATTACATACCAGCCGGGTTCGCCGCCGATGTTGAGGTAGAGGGTCTGGTCGGAAGGATCGAAGAAGAAGGACTGGGGGATCATGTCGGCGCGAGTGTTGCCGATCTGCTCGATGTTGTACATCGTGTCGTTCTTGTAGATGCCGTCCGGCCCGATCATGCGCAGCGGATGGTCGTCCTGCCAGAAGACCTGCGACAGCCAGCGCTCGGACTTGTCGGCATACCTGCCCGTGAAACGCGGATCGGTGAAGAACTCCTCGCCCAGCTCGACCTTCCAGGTGCGCTTGTCGGCGATGGAAGCATCGGCATCGGCGGGGTCGGCGAGCCGCGTCCACGGCCCTCTGGCGATCTCGGAGCCCTTGATGACCACACGCGCCCCCGGGGCGGCGGCGAAGGTGATGGGGTTGTCCGGCTCGCCGCTCACGGTGATGTCCATGTGCTCGCGGTAGACGCCGGACTTGATGAG
>CAZZDO010000662.1:0-2488 GCA_964653205.1 uncultured Armatimonadia bacterium
GCTCCGCCAGCCCCTCCCCCGGGTCCTCCCCCAGACCTTGGCCTCGCCTGTAGGAGCGCTCACCAGAGCGCGACCCTCGATCGGAGCACGACCTCCGCAGCTCCCGCGCCGCATCCATCAGCCCCGCCGCCATCAGCGCCGTCCCCCGTGTCTCGGCCCATTCCCCCGGCGGCATCGGGACGTTCTCCTCCCACGCCACGGCCCCGAAAAAGTTCGGCACGAGCCCCGACTCGGGGTGCTGAATGGCCGCCCACTTGTCCGTCATCCGCTCCGCCCACTCCAGGCAGTCCGCATCGCCCGTCTCAATGAAGCAGTTCGCCCACCAGTGGATCATCCGGGCCGCGGCCGTCTCGAAGGCGCAATGCCCCGCGCACCGCACCATCGCATGCCGCCCGGCCCCGTCGTCGAAGTCGTAGCCGCAGAAGCGGTTGAAGTCCATGCTTTCGTCGTCGGTGATCAGGCCCCAGTACATCGCGCGAAACATCCGGTGCATCTGTGCGGGCGCGTGCCGCCACAGCACCTCCAGGGGCAGGCCGGGGAACGGGCCGGAGTTGCACGGCTTGAAGTGCGGCTCGGGCGTCCCGCTCTTGCGCGACATGTTGCGCACGCGGACCACGTCCAGCCCCGCCTCCTCGCCCAGATACCCCAGCCCGCACCCCTCGTCAAAGCCATGCCGCGCGAACGCCGCCGCCATGCCCTCGACGAGGTCCGTGTACCGCGCCTCCCCGGTCAGGACCGCCAGCCGCTGTAGCACCGGCCACAGGTCGAAGTCCAGCATGAACGGCTCGCGGTCCAGGGGCTGTTCGGGGAAGTAGTACGTCTGGTGGGCGCCGTCAGGCTTGCGGTGGCCGAGGGAGCGGTACGACCGGTGGATGGGCCGCGACACCGTCAGGCAAAGCTGCCCCGCCGGGTCGCCCCCCAGCCGCGCGCTCTGGTGCCGGAGCAGCGCGTCCATCGTCTCGACGACGAAGCTGCGGAAGACATCAGCGCTATCTGCCATGCCTCACCCCGCTGCCGGCTTTGGGATCTCCGGTCGCACCGGCTCAGGAACCCGCGGCACGAACTGGAAGGCGTACAGGTCGGCATCGTGCAGCACGAAGCGCAGGCGCACCGGCTGCCCCGCCAGGGCGGTCACGTCGTTCCCCCCCGTCCAGCGCACGATGTGACCCAACGTATCGCCCCGGATGGCCGGGCAGTCGGCCAGCCCGTAGCCGGGCAAGGCGTTCCCGGCCGCATTCTGGACCTCCACCTGCACCCCGCCGGCGCCCGAGGTCTCCAGGTTCAGCGCCAGGCTGCCGCCCTCGAACACGATGGGCTTCGTCACGATCTCGCCGCCCGCCAGCGGCGCCCCGACGGAGACGAAGCCATCGCGACGCAAGCTGCAGCGCCGGAACACCATGTGGGTGCCTTCCCAGTAGTGTTCGGTCGCATAGAGCGAAAGCTCATCCGGGGCGCCGGGAAGCGCCGAGGGGGTTTGTGCCATCCCCCGGGCCAGCATGTTGTCGCCATAGACCCAACTGCCCCGCGGCAGTGGCCCGGGACGGATGAAGGCCTCCGGCCAGCGCTTGAAGGTCAGCCCGTCGCGGCTGGCCATGAAGAGGGCGTCCGTAACCGCCGTGCCGAAGCGGGGGTGAGCCGTCGCCCGCGCCATGCGCTCCTCCACGCCGGGCAGGTCGAACACCGTATCTCGCCAGTCACCCTCCGTGTAGCGCATCGGGAAGCCGATGAACAGATGCGGGGCGCGGCAATAGGGCATGATCTGGTTGGTGTACAGGTGCTCGACCGGGGCCTCCGGGTACGACAGCCACTGCGGCTCGGGGAAGCTGCCGATCTGCGGCGAGACGGACGTCAGGATGTCGCGCACGCCGTTGAACTGCCCGGTGATGCTGGGGTCCTCCTCGCGGAAGCCCCGGTGGTACTCGCGGTATTCCTGCCGCACCGGGTCCCAGAAGGCCAGGTTCTGGCTGTCGAACGCGCCCCGGGTGATGATGGGCGTATCGCTCAGGGGCGACCAGTGGATGCCGTCGGGCGACACCAGGCAGTACAGCGAGCCGCAGCCCTCACCCGCCAGCACGCCCTTCCCGAGGATGATCGTCTTGTAGCGCTGTTCCGGCGGGCAGTCCGGGTTGGCGTCCTGGAAGACGGAGGTGTGGGCCGGGTCCCCCCCGACGGCGCCCACCGTCCCCGCCGTCAGCACGATGTTGTTGGCCTTCGAGCCGTTCCATTCGCACACGCCCAACTCGGGGCGGGTGAAGCAAAGCCCATCGGTGCTCTCGGCGAAGCACATGACCGCCGGGTGGTCCGGCAACTGCAGCGTCGCCGCGCCGCCATCGGTGTAGTGCAGCCCGTGGTAGTACAGCCGAATCGTCCGGCCCTCCTGGATCACCGAGGGGTAGCCGCAGGCGTTGCCCTCCCAGGGGGCATCGGTCTGGAAGACGACCTCGCGCCGCACCGGCTGGTGCAGTTGGAGCCGCCCGGCGCCCCCCAG
>CAZZDO010000663.1:0-2475 GCA_964653205.1 uncultured Armatimonadia bacterium
TTTTCTAATAGGGTCTGACCCTATTTTTCACAGATGCTCCCATACCAGGGACGCGGCGCCGACTATGCCGGCGCGGTTGCCCAGCTCCACCGGGACGATGTTCTCGGGGTCGAAGCGGCTGATGCGGCTGCCGTGGCGGACCGTGCGGCGGATCGGGCCGAAGAGCACGTCGCCCGCCGCCGCGATGCCCCCGCCCAGGATGACCTTGTCCGGGTCGCACATCACGATGATGTTGCAGATCGCCAGGCCCAGGTAGTAGCCGGTCTCGTCCATGACCTCGGCGCAGAGGGCGTCGCCGTCGCGGGCCTGGTCGGCGATGAGGCGCGGATCAATCTTCTCGTGCGCGGCGCCGACGATGTCGCCCAGGCGGCTGGGCTGCCCCGCCTGCAGCTTGCGGATGGCCCGGTCCACGATGGCCTGCCGGCCCACCAGCGCCTCGAGGCACCCGTGGTTGCCACAGCCGCACTTGGGGCCGTCGGGCATGACGACCAAGTGGCCCGCTTCGCCCAGGATCTGCCGCGGGCCGCGCAGGACCTTGTTCTCGATGGCGATGCCCCCGCCCACGCCCGTGCCGAGGGTCAGCAGCGCCATGTAGCGGCAGCCGCGGCCGGAGCCGTGGCGGAGCTCGGCCAGCGTCGCGCAGTAGGCGTCGTTGGCGATGACCACGGGCAGGTCCATCACGCGCTCGAGCGTGCGAGCGGCATTGACGCCGTCGAGGGCGTGGAGGTTGGGGCACTGCTTGATGACCCCGGTGTGCGGGTCCACGGGCCCGGGGATGCCGACGCCCAGGCCGGCGACTTGCCGATCCGGGGCGGTGTCCCTGGCCAGTCGCGTGGCGGCGCGGCCCAACTCGTCGAGGATCTCTTCGGGGTTGGAGCTGCTCGGGGTCTGATGGCTGGTTTCGGCGAGCAACCGGCCGCCGCGGTCGAGGACACCCACCGAGAAGGTGGTGCCGCCGAGATCAATGCCCAGCGCCAGGTCGGCTTCGGCCATGGGATTCAGCTCACTCTCGCGACGATGCGGCGGTGTTGGCTGCTGCAGGTGGGCGGGGCTTGTACGCCGCCCCAGCCGTTGGTGACGGGAGGCCCCAACGGCGGGCCGGATAATATCCGGCCCCTCCAACGGCGACGGCCCCGGCCCGGCAACGGCCCGACGTGCCCTACTGGTCCCCGAAGGGGTCTTCGTTCTCGCCCACGGGGCCGTAGTCATCGGGCGGCATGGGAGGCGGGGCCTGCGGCGCGGGAGCCTGAGAGGCGGCGGGCGGCCGGACGGCGTTGGCCCCCGGCGGTCCGGACTGCCCACGGGCCGCGCGCCGGCGGTCGGCCTCGGCCTTGCTCTCCAGGAAGCGCACGTTGTTGGCGACGATCTCCACGCTGTAGTTCTTCTTGCCGTCCTGGCCCTCCCAGGAGCGCGACTGGATGCGGCCCTCGATGCCGACGAGGGAGCCCTTGTCCAGGTACTGGGCCACGAGTTCGGCGGTCTTCTGGAAGGCCACGATGTTCAGCCAGTCCGTCTGCTCCTTGCCGCTGTCGCTCTTGCGTCCGCGGTCCACGGCCAGGCGGAAGTTGGCGATGGGCATCCCGCTGGGGGTGTAGCGCATCTCCGGATCGTTGGCCAGACGACCGACCAGCACCACGCTGTTAATCATGTTGATCCCTCCGGCCCGGCTGGAGTGTGTTCAGACAGAAGGCGAAGCAGCGGAGGACAGGCGCCCTCCGCTGCGGTGCAGTCTCATGGGATGCTCGACCGCTCGGCCCGACACCAGCGGGTGTTCAGGCTTCCTCGGTGGAGTCTTCTTCGGCGGCGGCTTCTTCACCTGCCACGGCTTCGGGCTCGGGGGCCGCTTCGGGCTCGGACTCGGCTTCTGCTTCCGGCTCGGCCTCGGCGGGCGGGGCTACGCCGGCCTCGCCGGTGGACACGCCCTCGGTGGTGGCTTCGGCGAGCGCCATGTCGGGCTCCCCCTCGGGCGCGGCGGCTTCGGGTTCCGGCGCCTGCGGGTCGAAGATCGCCTTGGGGTTCGCCACGACGACGATGCCGCGCACGATCCCCTCAATCAGGTGCATCTCATGATAGACTTCTTCGACCACGTCGCCGTGGCTCTTGAAGTACGTGATCATGTAGGTGCCGCTGGTGTGCTTGTCAATCTCGTAGGCCAGGCGGCGGCGGCCGAACTCGCGGGTGGCGACGATCTCGCCACCGTGATTCTGCACGTGCTGTTCGAGCGTGCTGACGATCCCCTGGAGCGCGGTGTCGTCCAGCGCGGCGTCTACGATGTACATCGCCTCATAAAGCACAGGCTGTTTGGGCAACCCGTTCACATCCTTCCCTTGGCCAAGAGGCTCCGCGGCGATGGCCGGGGAGCAGGAAGAAGCGTTGATCCCGCACAAGCGGGATCAGCGCTCTGACATTGGCGTGAATTGTGGACGAGTAGTATAGCACAACGGGGGCGCGGGGACAAGATGGGAGCGTGCAGAT
>CAZZDO010000664.1:0-2475 GCA_964653205.1 uncultured Armatimonadia bacterium
GATCGGGTGCTGCGAGGCGGGGCGGGCGTGACGCCCGCTCTACCTGCGCGGGTGGGGCCCGTGAAGGGCAGTCGCCTCGCCATAGCGAACCTCACCGGGTTGCCCGGATACCCCTGCCGACTTGGAGTTGACTGACATGAACTGGCTTGCCGCTGCCGTCGTCGCCGTGTGCCTCACCTGTTGCCTCGCCACCGTGTCCGCCGCGGACGAGCCTGCGATGAACCTGTACGTTTCGACGAAGGGCAAGGACACCAACCCGGGCACGCGGGGCAAGCCGCTGGCCACGCTCACCGGGGCGCGCGACGCCATCCGCGCGCTGCGGAAGGCGGACGGCGTGCCGGCCAGCGGCGTCGTCGTGCACGTGGAGGACGGCGTCTATGAGCTGCCCGCCCCGGTGCAGTTCACGGCCGAGGACTCGGGCACGGCGGCCGCGCCGGTCGTCTACCGCGCCGAGCACAGCGGGGCGGTGCGGCTCGTCGGCGGGCGAGTGGTGAACGGGTGGGAGAGGGTCGCGGACAAGGCCATCCTGGCGCGGCTGAGCCCTGAGGCGCAACTGCACGTGCGGCAGGCGGACCTGAAGGCGCTCGGGCTGACGGACTTGCAGGGGATCAACAGTCCGGGGACGTACCGCTCGGACCCCGGGCTGGAGCTGTTCTTCCGCGAGCAACCGATGACGCTGGCGCGTTACCCCAATGACGGGTACATGCACATTCAGGCGGCGCTGGACGCCGAGGGCAACGAGGCCTCGCGGAGCGCGATCATCAAGGACCCGGCGCCACGCTTCATCTGCGATGATGCCCGGCCGGCCGCGTGGGGCGATGAGCCGGAGGTGTGGCTGCACGGGTTCTGGGTGTGGGATTGGGCCGACGCGCGCGTGCCGATGGGCACGGTGGACGCCGCCACCAACACGATCTCGCTGGCGAAGGGCGGCGTGGGTTACGGCATCCGCACGGGGCAGTGGTTCTACGCCGAAAATGTGCTGCGCGAGCTGGACCGCCCCGGCGAGTGGTATCTCGACCGCGCGACGGGCGTGCTGTATTTCTGGCCGCCGGCGTCGCTGGCGCGGGGGCAGGCGATGGTGTCGGTCGTGCGGGACATGCTGCAACTGAACGACGTGTCGCACGTGACCTTCCGCGGGTTCACGGTCGAGGCCGGGCGGGGGCACGGGTTCGTCATCAAGGGCGGCAGCGGCGTCTCGGTCGTGGGGTGCACCATCCGCAACATGGGCAACTGGGCGGTGCAGGTGCACGGCGGGACGAAGCACCGCGTCGTCGGCTGCGATATCTATGGTATGGGGCAGGGCGGCATCCACCTGGAGGCCGGGGACCGCAAGACGCTGACGCGCGGGGATCTTGTCGCCGACAACAACCACATTCACCACACCTCGCGGTGGGACCCGGTCTATCAGCAGGCCATCGCGCTGCGCGGGGTGGGCAACAGCGCGACCCGCAACCTGATTGACAACGTGCCGCACATCGCCATCGGCTTTGCCGACAACGACATGACCGTGGAGTACAACGAGATCCACAGCTCGGTGTACCAGTCCAACGACGCGGGCGCGATCTACACGTCGCCGCCGGACGAGACGTGGTCCATGCGCGGGCACAAGATCCGCTACAACTACCTGCACAACATCCACGGTTTTCTGAGCAAGGGCTGCATGGGCGTGTATCTCGATGACTGCTTCTCGTCGGCGGACATCAGCCACAACATCTTCTACGATGTGCACCGGGGCATTCTCATCGGCGGCGGGCGGGACAATCTCATCACCAACAACATGTTCATCAACTGCACGCTGGCGTACAGCATTGACGCGCGCGGGCTGGGGTGGGCCAAGGGCGTGGGCGTGTTCGCCACCAAGGAGCTGCACGACCTGAAGTACCAGGAGCCGCCGTGGTCCACGCACTACCCGGAGTTGCTCGGGATTCTCGAGGACGAGCCGCTGGCGCCGAAGGGAAACATTGTGGCGCGGAACGTCTGCTGGGGCGGGCCGTGGGGCGTCATCGAGCCGAAGGTGAAAGACCTGGTGCGGGTCGAGGACAACCTCATTGACGTGGACCCGCTGTTCGTCGAGGCGCCGCCGGCGAGCTTCGCGCTCAAGCCGGAGTCGCCGGCGCGGGCGCTGGGCTTCCGGCCGATTTCGCTGCGCCGCATCGGCGTGTATGAGAGCCCGGAGCGGGCCTCGTGGCCGGTGACGTCCGCCCTGCGCGAAGACGCCGCGCCACCGCCGCCGCAGCCCCGCCCGGCGCGGAAGGCGGGGCCCAAGCCGATGTTCGACGTGCCGCGGGTCGCCGGGGCGATCACGATTGATGGGACGCTGAAGCCCGAGGAATGGTTCGGGCTGGACCCGACGAAGGGGCTGACGTTGCAGGAGGGCTTCGCGGGCGAGAAAGTCGCGACGCCATCGCAGGCGTGGCTGGCGTGGGACGATGAGGCGCTGTACCTCGCCTTCAACAACCCGGTGCCCAAGAACGG
>CAZZDO010000665.1:0-2467 GCA_964653205.1 uncultured Armatimonadia bacterium
GAGGAGCTGGCCAAGATCATTGACGGCAAGGGGAAGGTCGCGATCCTGGCCGGCAATCAGAATGCGCCCAATCTGCAGAAGCGCGTCCAGGGCGTCAAGGAGGCCGCCAAGAAGCACCCCGGCATTGAGCTGATTGGCACATTCTACCACCCCGAGACGCCGCAGGACGCCGCGGCGGAAGTCACGCGCGTGATGAACGCCTACCCGGGCATCCGCGGCTGGGCGATGGTCGGCGGGTGGCCGCTTTTCACCAAGTCGCTGCTCGACACGATTGACCCGAAGAAGGTCGCCATCGTCTCGGTGGACGCGCTGCCGGCGGAGCTGCCCTACATCGAGAAGGGCATCACGCCCGTGCTGTTGGCCCAGCCGACGTACCAGTGGGGCTACGTCTCGGTCGAGAAGATCTTCGAGAAGGTGCAGCTCAAGCAGGACGTCCCGGCGATCAACACGATGGAACTGGTGCGGGTGACGAAGGACAACCTGGGCGAGTGGGCGCGCCAGCTCAAGGACTGGGGCTTCACGGATGTGCCGGAGCAGTATCTGCAGATGAAGTAGCGCCTCAATGCATGCCATTGAGTTCGACCACATCACCAAGCGCTTCCCCGGCAGTCTGGCCCTCGATGGCGTCAGTCTGACCGTCGCGGCTGGCTCCTGTCACGGCCTCGTGGGCGAGAATGGCGCGGGGAAGAGCACGCTGGGCAGGCTGCTGGCCGGAATCCACCCGCCCGACGGCGGGGAAATGCGTGTCTTTGGGGAGCGCCGCAGCTTTCGCGACCCGGGCGAGGCCCTCGCCGCCGGCATCGCCATCGTTCACCAGGAGCTGTCCTTCTGCGAGAACATGACGGTGGCCGAGAACCTGCTGCTGGGGCGGTTGCCGCATGTCGGGCCGTTCCTGTCCCGGCGGCGGCTGCGCGCGGAGGCCCAGCGGCTCCTGGCCGACATTGCCCCCGAACTGGATGTGACGCGGCGTCTGGGCGCCCTGTCCGTCAGCCAGCAGCAGCTTGTGCAGATCGCCGGGGCCATCGCTCGTGGCGCCCGGATCATCATCTTTGACGAGCCCACCAGCAGCCTGTCCGAGCGCGAGACGCAGCGCCTGCACGGGCTCATCCGGGAGTTGGTCGCCGGCGGGGTGACTTGCCTGTACGTGTCGCACCGGCTGCCCGAGGTCTTCGCGCTGTGCGACGCCATCACGGTCCTGCGCGACGGGCACGTTGCGCACACCGGGCCTCGCGCCGGGCTGTCCGAGGACGACATCATCGGGCACATGATCGGGCGGAAGCTCGAGGAGTATTTCCCACGGCATGTCGGGCAGGCGCTGGGCGAGGTGCTGCTGCATGTCGAGCATCTGCAGAGCCCCGGCAAGTTCAGCGGCGTGAGCCTGTCCGTGCGGGCCGGGGAGATCGTGGGGCTGGCGGGGTTGGTCGGCGCCGGGCGGACGGAACTGGCGGAGGCGCTGTTCGGGCTCGATGCACGGGTGCTGGGAACGGTGCGCTTGGGCGACGCCGTGGTGCGGCCCCGGCCCGGGGACATGATCGAGCGCGGGGTGGGCCTGGTGCCCGAAGACCGCAAGCGCCACGGGCTCGTGCCGGGCATGTCGCTGGCGGACAACATGACGCTGCCGATCATGGCGCGGCTGGCGGCCGTCGGATGGCTGAGTCGCCGCCGTCAACGGGCGCTGGCGGGGCGGTATCTTGACCAACTGCGCATCCGGGCGCCAGGCCTGACTGCGGCGGCAGCGGCGTTGTCGGGCGGCAACCAGCAGAAGGTCATGCTGTCGCGCTGGCTGGCCGCCGACTGCCGGATGCTGATTCTGGACGAGCCGACGCGCGGTGTGGATGTGGGGGCCAAGGCGGAGATTCACGCCTTGATTGACGATCTGGCGGCGCGGGGCATGGGCATCCTGCTCATCTCCAGCGAACTGCCGGAGCTCTTGCACCTGTCCAGCCGCCTGCTGGTCATGCGCGAGGGACGACTCGTGGCCGAACTGGCCCGGGACGAGCTGGATCAGGAGCGCGTGTTGCGGCTGATGACTGGGCACGAGGCGGGGGATGGGGGACAGACAGGGGACAGGCATGCCTGACTTCGTGGACGTGGCAGTGATTCAGGTCGAGTCGGGGCGCGGCGGCGACGGCGTCGTGCGCTTCCGCCGCGAGAAGTTCGTGCCGCGCGGCGGCCCGGCCGGTGGTGACGGCGGCAAGGGCGGCGATGTCATCCTGCGCGTGGACCCGCACATGCGTACGCTGCTGGAGTTCACGTACACGACGCGCTTCAAGGCCGAGAACGGCGCGCCCGGTGGCAGCAGCGGCTGCAGCGGCGGACAGGGGGATGATCTCGTCGTGCGCGTCCCGCCCGGGACTGCAGTGTATGACGACGAGACAGGCGAGATGGTGGCCGACCTGCTGGGGCCGGGCTATGAACTCATCGCAGGCGTCGGCGGCCAGGGCGGGCGCGGCAATCAGCACTTCGC
>CAZZDO010000666.1:0-2465 GCA_964653205.1 uncultured Armatimonadia bacterium
AGCTGAGCTGTCCTTCGCCGCCGGGCGCCTGAGTCGCCTGCAGATGTCCCCCGAGCTGGCCGACCTGAACCACGACGGCGTGCCCGACCTCCTCCTCGGGGCCGCGGGCGACGTGTACTTCTATAGCCGCAAGGGCGGCCTGCACCCCGGCCGCATCCTCCGCTCCGAGTCCGACCGCACGCTGGGCCAGTCCGTCGCCTCCCGGCATGTCGCTCCCTGCGCCTTCGACCTCGACGGCGACGGCGACCTCGACCTGCTCCTGGGCGACGAGGAGGGCCGCGTGTGGTGGGTCGAGTGCCGCCAGGCCGAGCCGCTGCGCCTCGCTGACCCGGTGCTCCTGGGCGCCGGCGGCCAACAGCTGCAGGCCGGGCGGCGCGCGCGTGTCTGCGCGGGCGACTGGGATGCCGACGGCCGCTACGATCTCCTGCTGTCGGACATGACCGGCCAGATCCTGTTCGTGCGCGGCCGGCGCGAAGGCTTCGCCGCGCCGCAGGTCCTACTCGCCCCGCCGGTCCAGACCGACCCGGGCGAGACGCTCACCTACGTCTGTCCCCGCCTGCTCGACGTCACTGGCGACGGCAAGCCCGAGTTGCTGCTGGGCTGCCGCACAGGCTTCGTGGCGATCTTCGCCCACGAGGCGACCGGTCCCGTCTTCCAGGGCTACCTGCAGGCCCGCAACGTGCCGCTCGATGTCGGCCGCTGCGCCGCCCCCACCGCCTGCGACTGGAACGCCGACGGCCGCATGGACATCGTCAGCGGCGCGGAGGACGGTCTCGTTCGCCTGTACCTCGGGCGCGCCGACGGCCGCTTCGAGGCCGGCCAGACCGTCGTCTCGACCGCCGGCCCGATTGTCGCCAAGGCTGGAACAGCCACCTCCGGCCGCTACTCCTGGCCGCGGATGACGGACCTCAACGGTGACGGTGTCAGCGATCTCGTGCTGGGTGGGGCGTCGGGGGACATCGAGATGTACCTGAACCAGGGGGGCTTCCGCCACGCCGGCTTCATGCGCATCGGCGGGGACAACATCCACGCCCAGGGCGTCAGCGCGATCGCCCTGGCCGACCATGACGGCGACGGTGACCCGGACCTGTTCGTGGGGGACTTGCTGCCCCCCGGCGCACAGGCCGGCGATCCCTCGTACACCGGTCCGCGCTTCGTGCTGCCCTCGGGCGGCCTGTCCTTCTACGAGAATGAGGCTCCCAAGGGAATGGGCATGCCGGTCGTTCTCAAGGGCGTGCGCCTGGCGGTGTATGTCGGCAAGCGCGGGCGCACGACGGAAGACGATGCCCTCGACGCCGGAGTGCTGGGCCCCGGTTACATCGAGCCGCTCGCGCTGACGGGCGACAGGTGGAGCTTCCTGCTCGGCACGCGCGCCGGCTACTACATCTTCATGGCCACCAAGCCCCGGCAGTACTACCCGGCCCCGATCTTGCCCTCCACCGACGGCATCCCCAACCCGCTCTTCCCGCCGATGTACTCCTGCACGGCCGCGGCCCTCAACGCTCGTACGAGCGGCTTCCCGCCGCGAGGCCTCCTCTGCGGCCTGGCCGACTACGGGTTCATCTGCTACTACCCGCCCGACCAGGTGCCGCAACTCAACGCCCCGGTTCAGGCGCCATGACCCCCGATCTGTGGACGCACCTCGTCACCGACTGGCCCGGCGCGGCCGCGGGCGTCACCCAGCGCGGCCCGCACGATCCCACCGTCCCCTGGTCCGGCCACAACTTCGGCCACACCAAGGAAGCCGACCACGCCGCCGTGGACGCCCTCCGCCACCGCGCGCTGGCAGAGCTTGCGGAGTCCGTAGGAGCGCCGGCTTCCAGCCGGCACGCCGTTCTCGCCCAGCAAGTCCACGGCCCCAATGTCGCCGTCGCCCGCCACGCCACTCTGCCTTCCCCCTACTACCCCGACTGCGACGCCCTTGTCACCGCCGACCCGGGCCTCGCCCTGACGCTCTTCTACGCCGATTGCTGCCCGATCATCCTGTACTCGCCCGACCCCCTCTGCGGCGGCGTGGCCCACGCCGGTTGGCGAGGCACGGTGGCCGACATGCCCGGCGCGGTTGTGGGCGCTCTGCAACAGGAGTTCGGGGCCCGGCCGGAGCAACTGCAAGCCGTCGTCGGCCCCTGCATCGGGGTGGAGTGCTACGAGGTCGGCCCGGAGGTCATCGCCGCGGTCGAGGCCCTCGGCTTGGACGCCTCGCCCCTCGTACGAGCGGCTTCCAGCCGCGAGCGCGCCCATCTGGACCTCCTCGCCCTCAACGCCGCCCTCCTCCAGCGCGCCGGCGTCCCCGCCGACCATATCCGCCCGATCCCCCACTGTACCCGCTGCGGCGAAGTCCCGCTCTTCTCCTGGCGGCGCGACGGCCCCACCTGCGGCCGCCATGTGGCCATGTTCGTGCTGACCTAGACGGCGGGGGGCGCGTAGGTGCGCCGGTCCCCGGCGCACAACCGGACCCCTATCCG
>CAZZDO010000667.1:0-2457 GCA_964653205.1 uncultured Armatimonadia bacterium
GGCCAGACGTGCGCGCCGCAGCAAGCGGCCGGAAGGGGATCATCCAGGGCGCCGTCGGCGATCATGCGGGCCGCGCCCGAGATGGCCTCTTCGGCGGGCTGGAAGACAAACCGGACGCTGCCGCGGGGCAGGCCGAGGTCCGTGAGCACGAGCGCCGCACCGACGAGCCAGGCGGTGTGGAAGTCGTGGCCGCAGGCGTGCGTGGCGCCGTCGTTGACCGAGGCCCACGGCAGGCCGGTCTCTTCCTGGAGGGGCAGGGCGTCCATGTCGGCGCGGAGCAAGAAGCAGGGCTCGCCCTCGCCCAGCGTGGCGATGATGCCGTGGCCGCCGACGCCGGTGCGAACTTGCAGGCCGGCCTGGGCCATACGGTCAGCGACGACCTGCGCGGTGCGCACTTCCTCGCCGCTGAGTTCGGCGTGCTGGTGCAGGTCGCGTCGGAGAGCGATGATCTCGTCGCGATAGCGGGCGGTGGCTTGCTGAATCAGGGCGGGGTCCATGCCATTCCTCCGGCCGGGGGATGTGCGAGGTTTCCTTCTGAGAAGTCGGCATCCCTGCAAGAAGGAATCGTCGGGAACGGATACGAAACATGGGCGCTGCACAATTGACATGACGAGGCGAAGAGGAGCAACTTATCATCCATAGCATACAATTCATGCAATTCATGCGACGAAAGGGTGAGGCCCTGTGTCTGCACCTGAGCTAACGAGTCATTTCATGGGGGCCTCGACGGTCGGCGAGCGAGGGCAGGTGGTGATCCCGGCGGAGGCCCGGGAGCGCCTGGACATCAAGCCCGGGGACAAGCTGCTGGCGTTTGTCCACCCGGCGGGGTTCGGCGTGGCGTTCGTGAAGTTCGAGAAGCTGCAGGAGGCGCAGTCGGAACTGCAGCGGGTGTTGCACGAGCTGGAGCGCGAGTATGCGGGCGCGCCGGCGGAGGAGGGAGCATCATGAGGGGTGGAGTGGTTGTCCTGTGTCTGCTCGCCATGACGGCGGCGCTGGCGCAGCCGCGGGACGACGACCCGGCGGGGCGCTTGCCGGCACTGGCGGGGCCGCTGAAGCTCACGCCCGATGCCGCGGCGCAACTGGCGGTCGAACGTTCGACGCAGCGGGCGATCAATGAGCAGCAGGTCATCGCGGCGCGGGGCAAGCTCAGTGAAGTCGAGGCGATGACGCGGCTGCACGTGGAGGGGTCGGCCAGCTACACGCGCAGCGGTCCGGCCTCGAGCTTCGAGTTGCCCGAGGAGATGGGCGGGGGGACGATTGATTTCGCGCCGACCAGCATGCACACGGAGAGCATTCAGCTCACGCTGCCGGTGTACACCGGCGGGCGTCTGAAGGCGGCGACCTACGCGGCCAAGGCGGGCATCGCCGCGGCGGAACACGGCGGCGCGGCGACCGTGGTACAGACGGCCATCGCGGCGCGGCAGGCGGTGTTCGGGGTGCTGCGACTGCAGCAACTGGTGGTCGTGGCCGAGCAGCGGGTGACGGCGGTGGCGGAGCATCGGCGGATTGCCCAGGTGATGCTGGAGGCCGGGACGGCGCCGAAGTTCGAGGTCGTGCAGGCGGAGACGGAGTTGGCGCGGGCGCGGGGCGATGCCATCCACGCGCGCACGGCCGTGGGGCAGCAGACGGCGGTGCTGCGGCAGTTGCTGCTGGCGCCGCAGGACCTGGAGGTCACCGTAGCAGAGGGGGTGCCGCCGACGCCGCCCGAGGGCGACCGGCATGCGCTGATCGCGACGGCGTTGCAGGAGCGGCCGGAGATTCGCGTGCTGGAGGCGACGGCGCGGGCGCGGGAGGGGCTGGTGCGGCTGGCGCGGGCGTCGTATGACCCGTCGGCGGCTGTGGTGGGGATGGTCAACAACCAGTCGGCGACGGTGGCGCAGGCGTCCCTGAACTGGAGCGTGACGGCATCGCTGACGGTGCCGATCTACGCCGGGGGGGAGAAGGAAGCGAAGATCGTCCAGGCCGAGGCGGACCTGCGGACGGCGCGGCTGAACCTGGAGGCCGCGGAGCAGCAGATCGCGCTGCAAGTGACGCAGGCGCAGTTGGGCGTAGACGACGGCCGTGAGGCGCTGGCGGTGGCGGAGCAGGGCGAGAGCGAGGCGCGCGAACGCCTGCGCATCGCCCAGGTGCGTTTCGCCAACGGCGTGGGGCTCGGCGTGGAGGTGCTGGACGCCCAGACGGCGCTGGCGGCGGCGCAGACGCAAGTGGTGAATGCACGCTATGATCTGCAAGTGGCGACAGCGGCGCTGCGGGCGGCGCTGGGCCTGGCGGATCTGCCCAAGGAGTCCGGTTCATGAGATCCCGCAAGCTCGACTGGATTGGCAGCATTGCGACTCTGGCCCTGGCCCTGTGCCTGACGGGGTGCGGGCGGCAAGGGCCTGGTGAGAAGGCGGCCGAGGCCGCGTCCGAGCAGGCGACGCCGGTGTTCGTCGTGACGGCCCAGACGGGCGCGATTGA
>CAZZDO010000668.1:0-2444 GCA_964653205.1 uncultured Armatimonadia bacterium
AGCGGCACGCGTTGCTTGGGGACGCCCTCGAAGTCGCACGCCAGCCGGTGCCCGCGCGGGTCATGCCCGTCGTCCCAGACTGAGATGTTGTCCCCGCAGAGCTTCTCGCCGATCCGCCCGCTCATGAACGACCGCCCCTCCTGCAGCGCCATCGCGCCCAGGCCGTACATGCCCAGCATCATCACCATGTCGGCGACGGCCTCGGCTTCGAGGATGACGGCGTACTCGCCGGGCGGCAGGCTCTGCGGGTCGCGCGACGCGCGGCACTTCTCGGTGGCGATGCGGCCGAGCGCACTGCCGGAGACATCGCCCACGCGCGGGCTGGAGGTCCGGGCATAACCCGACCCGCCGTCGCCGCTGACGACGACTGACATCTCGGCCATGCTGCGGCGCTGGAAACTGCGCACACCCAGGGAGTTGGCCACGGCCATGTCGGTCGCGCCGGTGGTGAACATGCCCGACGCCGTGAAGTCCTCGGCGGCCGCCAGCGCGATGGCCTCGGCCACCGTCTCCGCGCGCTGCTCGGGGCCGAACGCGGCCGTGTCCGCGTCCACGAAGTCCGTCTCACCCTCATACGGCACGGGTTCGGGAAGGGAGACGAAGTCCTCATCAGCGGCCGACACGAGCGCCAGATGATAGGCGGAGTCCGCCAACTCGCGCAGGCCATCGGGCGACACGTCGGTGCCGGTCGCCACGCCGATACGCTTACCAACCACCGCGCGCACGGTCGCGCTCACGCCCTCCTCGGCGACGTTCTGATGGATGGCGTTGTTGGCAAAGCGCGTGAGCGCCGAGGCATCGGCGGAGAGGGCAACCTCCGTCTGGTCGGCGCGACTGGCCTGCAGAACAATGTCACACAGGTCGAGGGCTTGTTGCTTGTCCATGGCATCACCCGATCCGGTCGTGTCGCGGGGCCCCGTCACGCGCCCACGGCCGCGCGTGACACCCCGCGACTCCCCCCGTTCCCCGTTCCCGCCTCACCGTTCCCGCCTTACTCCTTCATCACCCCGACACTGATCTTGCGGAAGCGCGCGGAACTCGCCCCGTGCCCCACCCGCGCCGTCTGCATCGGCTCGCCCTTGCCGCAGTTGGCCACCCCCCACATGATCCACTCGTCCCGCTTGCCGACGGCGTCGCACTTGCCCCAGAACTCGGGCGTCATCGCCGAGTAGGTCGCATTCTTGTAGACCTGCCCCAGGCTGCCGTCCTTGATCTCATACGCCATCTGCGTGCCGAACTGGAAGTTCAGCCGCTTGTCGTCAATGCTCCACGACGTGTTGGTCAGCAGGTAGAGGCCGTCCTGCGTATCGGCGATCATCTCGTCGAGGCCCCAGTCGCCGGGCTCGAGGTTGATGTTGGTCATGCGCACCAGCGGGATGCGGCTGGGGCCGTCGGCGCGCATGGTGCCGCTGCTCGTCCGGCCGATGGCCGGCGCCGTCTCGCGCGACGACAGGTAGCCGACGAACTGCCCCTCCCGTACGATGTCGGTCCGCTGGCCGGGCACGCCCTCGTCGTCGTAGGCAAACGAGCCCAGCCCGCCCGGCACGGTCGCGTCGGCCACGATGTTGACGGCGTCGGAACCGTAGCGGAAGTGGTCCAGCTTGTCGGTGGTCAGGAAGCTCGTGCCGGCGAAGGACGCCTCCATCCCCAGCACGCGGTCCAACTCGATGGGGTGGCCGCACGACTCGTGCACCTGCAGGGCCAGTTGCGAGCCCTCGAGGATGATGTCGCGTTCGCCGGCAGGGCAGTGGGGCGCGTCGAGCAACTCCACGGCCTCGGCCGCGATGCGCTCGGCATTGTCGGGCAGGTCCAGCTCCTCGACGAGTTCCCACCCGCGCGACCCCATGTTGCCCCCGTGGCTGGAGGGATACGAGCGCACCTGCGTGTCCGAGCCGTCCGGCGCGACGGCGCGCGCGTCAATCCCCGCCCCCGTCTCGATCCGCTCCTGGGTGATGTCGGCGCCCTCGGTGCTGGCGAAGTGCTTCTCCTCGTGGACGGCGCGGATGAAGCCGGTGCGCACCTTGATCTCACTCGCGCCGTGCATCGCCTGGTCGCACTCCATCAGCAGCGCGATGCGGTCCTCGAGCGGCACGGCGAAGGGGTTCTTCCGCACGTCCGGCTTGATGTTCGCCCGGGCCGGCTCGACCTCCGACAGCTCGACATCATGCTGCTTGGTGGTCCCGCTGGCCTGCGCGATGCGCACGGCCAGTTGCGCCGCCTGGCGGATGGCCGCGGGCGTGAGCGTGGTCGTGCTGGCGAAACCCCAGGCGCCATCGGCGATGACGCGGATGCCGATCCCCTGGTTGCGCTTGGACGACAGGCCGGTCACCGCGCCATTCTTCACCTGCACGGTCTCGTCATGCTGGCGCACAAAGCGCGCGTCGGCATAGGAGGCGCCGGCGTCCTGCGCGGCCTCGAGGGCCAGTTGGGTGAGGTCTTCCATG
>CAZZDO010000669.1:0-2438 GCA_964653205.1 uncultured Armatimonadia bacterium
CTCCTCCTCCCCCCGCAGGTGCTCCCCCGACCCGGCGCGAATAGACCCGCAGCACACTGCCCCGCACGGACGGCGCTGCGGGGCTGCCCCACTGTGAGGAGGCTACCCATGCTGACCCCCGACCAGGTGACGACCCTACGCGACCGGACGCTGGCCCTGCTGGCGCAGATCGGCCTGCGTGTTGAGAGCGATGAGCTGGTTGAGATCATGCTCGGCCAGGGGTGCACGTCGCACCCGCAGACCGGGCGCGTGCTCATCCCCGGCGGGCTGGTGGACGAGTTGGTGGCCAAGCTGGCGCCGCACCAGTGGCTCGATGATGACGACCAGGCGCTGCACCCAGTTTGCGGGATTGACTGGGCGCACTGGCTGATGTGGACCGGCCAGAAGGCGAGCCTCCGGGAGCGCATGAAGACCGAGTTCCTCATGTCGGCCTTCGACTGCGGCCCGACACGCTACTACGACTATGCCAGCGGCCAGGACTTCCCGGTGGACACCGACATCTTCATCGCGATGAAGAAGCTGGCGCAGGCCACGCCCGAGATCGGCTACATCAGCACCTGGTATCGCCAGGACGTGCCCAAGCAAACCGAGCGCATCGAGTCGCTGGTGCTGGCGCTGGAGTACACCGACAAGGTGGACGGCATCGAGGCCATTGACCCGCCGGTCATCGAGTACCTGGTGCGGATCGGCGAGATCATGAGCGGCGTGGAGCGGGACGCGCGCTATCTGGCCGGCTCGGAGTGCATCACCTCGCCGCTGATCCTCGACCATCGCTCGGCGGAGGACATGCTGGCCCGGAAGGCCGCCGGGGTGCGCAAGTACCACATGTGCTCGATGCCGACCATCGGCGTGTCCTCGCCGGTGACGGTCGCGGCCTCGATTGTGCTGGGCGCGGCCGAGATTCTGGGGGGCCTGGTTGCAGCGTTCTGTCTGGACCCGGAGGGCGACCTGACTGGCCGGATGATCTCCACGGTGCTGGACATGAAGTACGCCACGGCGGCGTCCATCGGGCCGGCCACGGTGTTGACGAATCTCGGCGTCAAGGAGGTCTTCGACCAGTGCTGGGGCGGGCACTGCTGGGTCGAGGTGTTCTTCAGCCCCACCGTCAAGCAGCCGGGGCTGCAGGCCGTGTACGAGAACTTCTACGGCGGGACGGCCGCCGCCCGCGTGCTGGGCAAGGCGAACATCCCCTATCCGGGCATGGGCACGCTGGACAACGGCGGCCTCGGCTCGCCCGCGCAGTTCATCCTCGACATGGAGATCCGCAAGGCGCAGTTCGCGCTCAAGGACGAGATCGAGGTTAGCGACGAGACGCTGGCCTTCGACCTGCTATGCGAGCACGTGACCGACGAGAAGGAGTTCCTGACCAGCGACCATACCCTCGCCCACTACCGCGAACTGTGGCGCAGCGATCTGTTCCCGAGCGACACGGCCGGCGCGGCCGGAGTGCTGTCCGAGAAGCGCATCCTGGACCTGTGCGAGGAGCGGTGGCGGGCGAACGTGGCGGCGTGGGAAGCGCCGGACCTGCCTGACGACAAGCGGCGGGAGTTGGAGAAGCTCGTGGCGCGGGCGCGGAAGGAGTTGCTGGCATGACCACTGCCGTGACGGACAGCCGCGATGTCGAGGAGATTTTGCAGGAGATGGTGCGGCGCATCGTGGAGGCGGTCCATCCCGACAAGATCATCCTGTTCGGGAGCTATGCGCGGGGAGAGGCCAACGAGAACAGCGACATTGACTTGATGGTGGTGGCGCCGTCCGATGCGCCTCTGCACCGCCGTACCGGTCCAGTCTTGCGGGCGTTGCGCGGCATTCTCTTCCCCAAGGACGTTATTTGGTATACCCCGGAGGAGATCGACGATTGGCGGGGTGTGCGCAGCCATCTCGTGAGTCGAGTCATGGATGAAGGGCGGCTACTGTATGAGAAGCCCACTTGACGCCGCCCAGGGATTGCTGCAGAAAGCGGAAAATGACCTGTTCGCCGCAGACACGGTGATCGCCACTGCGCGGGCTTTGGACACGGTCTGCTTTCACGCTCAGCAAGCCGTCGAGAAGAGCCTGAAGGCGCTGCTAGCCCTGCGGGACGTCCGGTACCCGCTAACGCACGATGTCGAGTGGCTGTTGGCCCTAACGCAGGCTCATTTCCCGGACATGGGGCGCTACGCTGACGCTCTCGAAGCCTTTCATCAGCATGCCGTCCCCGTCCGGTACGACCAGACGATTCAGCCAGAGATGGCTGAGGCGCAAGAACTCCTCCACCTCGCCCACATGGTCTTCTCATCCGCCGCGGAGAAGATCGCGGCGGATGGCGGCGGGGGCCAGGAATAGCCCATGCCCACGCCCATCGTCGGCCGAGACACAATCCCCGAGCATCTGCCTGATCGCCTGACCATCGCCTTCTGGTTCGGCTACTGGGCGACGGACATGCAGCCTGGCGAGGG
>CAZZDO010000670.1:0-2433 GCA_964653205.1 uncultured Armatimonadia bacterium
CGCGATGGCTACCGGGGCGCCGCCCCGCTCGCCCGAGGCGAGGATGGCGTCCAGCACGAGCTGGATGGCATGCCCGGTCTCGCCCGGCACCGGCGTCGGCGCCACCCCCGCGATGGCATCGGCGAAGCACTGGAAGCTGTTGGGACCAGCCGGGTCCAGGTCCGCCGGCGCCACCGTGACGGTCTCGCCGTCGCGCTTGCGGATCTGCACGCCCTCCCCGGGCGCCCCCGCCGACAGAATGCCCTCGCGGCCGTAGATCTCGAAGCTCATGTGGTTGGCCGGGCTGGTCCAGCTCAACTCCAGCACGCCCGTGGCGCCGCTGCGGAAACGGAAGAGCGCCGTGGCGTTGTCCACGGCGTCAATGTCCTCGCGGCGGCTATCGGTCTGCGCCGAGACGCTGGCGACGTCGCCGCAGTACCACTGCATCATGTCCCCGACGTGGACGCCGATGTCGCCGACAATGCCCCCGCCCTGGCTGCGCGTCACAAACCACCTCGCCCCCGGCGACCAGCCCTGGTCGGGCGCGGACGTGTGCACGCGAATGGCGCGCATGTGCTGGATCTCGCCGACAGCGCCCTCGGAAAGCAGCCGGGCGACCGTCTGGTAGAACGGGTCGTAGCGGCGCGACAGGTTGATCTGCAGCACCTTCCCGGCCGCGCGCGCCGCCGCCACCATCTGCGCCGTCTCCACCTGCGACATGCCCATGGGCTTCTCGCACAGCACATGGCAGCCCGCCTGCAGCGCCGCCAACGTCATCGGGCAGTGGAGCACGACCGGCGTGGCGACCGTGACGGCGTCCACCAGCCCGGAGGCGAGCAGTTCCTCGTAGTCCGCGAACAGCGCCGCCCCGGGGGCGTGCTCGTCACGCACCTTCAGCGCGCGCTCGGTGTCCGGGTCGCACAGGGCGGTGATCTCGACGCCCGGGACTTCCGCGAAGCGCGGCGCGTGGCTGCGCTGGGTGATCATCCCGCAACCAATGAGGCCGAGACGGATTGTGTTGTCATTCATGACAGGATGCTCCGTAGGTTGTCCAGGCCCTTCCGGTTGGCGCACCGGGCCTCGTCCGGACCCTCGTATTCGAGCGACAGGTAGCCGTCGTAGCCGGCGGCCTGCAGGGACTTGATGGCCTGGGGGATGCCGATGTTGCCGTCGCCGGCGATGGTCGCCTGGGTGTAGATGCCGTGGTCGCGTTCACGCCAGTGCTCCAGCGACTCGGGCGCCGCAGTGCGGATAAGGTGGTCCTTGATGTGCGCCATGCCGGCGAACGGCGCGCACTGGGCGATGGCGTTCAGCGTGTTGTCGAACTCGACCGGGTAGAAGTTGCCGGTGTCCACGAGCAGCCGGAAGTTGCCGCGCGCCACCTCGTGGTGGAGGCGCAGCACTCGCCGCGCCCCCTGGACGTAGAACCCGTGGTTCTCGATCATCGTGGTAATGCCATACTGCGTGGCGTAGTCGGCGATCTGGCGGCAGGCCTCGACCAGCAGCGGCAGGTCCTGCTCGAACCGCTCGTCGGTGGCCTGGTCGGCAGGGCGGGAGGCGACATCGTGGCGCACGAGCTTCGTGCCCATCCGCGCGGCGTTGTCAATCTCGGCCCTCACGCGCGCCAGCTCCGCCTCGTACTCCGCCGCGCTCCTGTCTATGAAGCTGGCGCCGAAGGTGTAGCAGGAGATGTCCAGCCCCACGGCCTGCGCCTTCGCCGCCAGAGCCTCGGCGAGGTCCGGCGTGACGGTGAAGCCGAGGTTGGCCAGCGGCACGATCTCGATATGGTCGGCGTCGTTCTCGGCCAGCCAGTCGAACACGCCCCACACGTCGAGGTCGCCCGCCTGGATGGCCGTCCGCAGGCTGTAGGTACTCGCGCCAATCTTCATGGCATCTCTCCTTGCGCTGTCACTGAGGCGCCGGCCCGACCAGCCGGCGGCACTGTGGACTTCGCCGCCTTGCGCCCGCTTCCTCCCCACGGTACTCGGTCAGGGGCAGGTACCCACGCTCACCACGAGTTGGTTTCGGCGGGCATGCAGCGGTTGTGATAGAATGGCGACACTTGGCGGAGCAAGACGGTGAAGGAGCAACCTGGATGCGAATGCCGATGGTGCTGACGCTGGTGTTTGTGACAGTGGCCGCCCTGGCCGCCCCCGCTACGCGCCCGGCGCGCGTGGATGAGCAGGGCGTGCTGCGCTGGACGGACGACAACTCCGAGGTGGCCCTGTTCGGGGTGAACTACTACGCGCCCTTCAGCATTGACTACGCGCTGATGCAGAGCCGCGGGCTGAGCCAGGAGCAGGCCATCCGCGACGACGTGCAGCACTTCGTGCGCCTGGGCCTGACCTCGATCCGCCTGCATTGCTGGGACCGGGAGATCAGCGACCGCGACGGCAACCTCGTGGACAACGAGCACCTGCGGCTGCTCGACTTCCTCATCGCCGAATGCCAGCG
>CAZZDO010000671.1:0-2431 GCA_964653205.1 uncultured Armatimonadia bacterium
GGTTGGCCCGCAACTGTCGCTGCGCCTCACCCCTCTGAAGAGTGAGGCGGGGAGTGGGGCGCCGCGGGCGCTGTGGTTCGATGTCGCGGCGACGACAGATGATTTCAGTGAGTGGGGCCTGATGACCGGGCTGAGCGCGGATGTCGAGGCCGTCAACAAGCTGACCATCGGTCTGGCCGATCGTGGAGGCTTCGGGCGGGACTGGACGCGGCAGGTGTGGGTGCTGTATGTGAGCCGGAGTTTCTCGTCGTTGTTCTGGTAGGAC
The DNA here is from genome assembly GCA_964653205.1 of uncultured Armatimonadia bacterium. Taxonomy (GTDB): domain Bacteria; phylum Armatimonadota; class Zipacnadia; order Zipacnadales; family UBA11051; genus JAJFUB01. Next base: position 266 of record CAZZDO010000671.1, read on the forward strand.
GGCGGTTAGTTGGCCGGGGGTTGAAACCCCCGCCTATGAGGAGCGTCCCTCCGGGACGCGGGACGGCTGCAGCCGCCCCATCGCCTTCCTGAGACGGGGGTTGAAACCCCCGCCTACGGGGAGCGTCCCTCCGGGACGCGGGACGGCGGACGGCGGCGGCGGGGCAGCAGTGCTTCGACAGACAGGGTCGGGGGTTGAAACCCCCGCCTATGAGGAGCGTCCCTCCGGGACGCGGGACGGCGGACGGCAACGGCGTGCCAGCAGGATGCTGGCGCTCCTACGCCAACGGCGGACGGCGGCGGCGGATGGCGCACAACAGAGGCGAAGTTCGAGCGGAGGATCAGTGGGACATGCGACAGCAATTCCTGTATCTGGACAAGGCGGGTTTCTACTACAACGCGCCCGGTAACATCAACATCGGCGCCGGGTCCAAGGGGACCGTGTTCTTCTGGTACCATCCCGCCGCGTGGAACGCCGGTGACCAGCCGGTGTGGGAAGCCCAGTTCGATGCGACCAACTATCTGCGGTGTGGCTTTACCGGCGGGTCGCTGTTCAGCTTCGTGTGCCGGTCGAACAATGTGCAGTATGCGGTGCATTGGGGGAACTTCTTCATCCAGGACTACCAGAAGTGGGTGCCGGTAGCCTGTACCTGGGACTTCACCACGCCCGGGGCGGGTGAGATGCGGCTGTACATCAACGGCCAGGAAGCCCCCATGCAGGTCCACAACGCCGAGGCGCCGCTGGGCGAGGCGTTGCGGCTGTACCTGGGAGCGCGGCCCGGGACGGCATCGGCGGGGCTGGACGGGTACCTGGACAATGTGGCGGTGTGGGATGACGTCATGACGGCGGCCCAGTACCAGGGGCTGATGAGGGGCGCCACGACGTACGGGGAACGGCAGGCGGCGCGGCGGCGACGGGTGCAGCAGAGCGATGGCACCGGGGTGCTGACGTTCCTGGCGACCTTCGACGGGACGTTCAACGCGGAGACCGCAGGGGGTGACCCGCAGGCGCAGTGGCTGGTGGAGGCGAGCGACTACCACCACTTCGCCCGGCTAGACGACGGGGCGCGGGGGCGCGGTCAGCGGCACGTGTTTCGCTTCGGCATTCCCCGGCACGACGACTCGGATGACGATCGGGTGCCAGTACGGGCGGTGCTGGGGCTGGTGCGGGCCCAGGGGGCGGATCAGTACACCACGCTGGTGGACCGGGCGACATACTCGGAGATCAACGTCAGTCAACTGAAGTCCATCAGTGGCGTGGGGCAGGGCGTGGGGTGGATCCGCCCGGCGATCGACCCCAACGACGTGCCGCACCCGGCGACGGTGCGAATGCGGGTGAACCTGCCGGATAGCACCAACCCGAAGAACACGAAGATCTGCCTGGGTCCGCTGACGTACATCAGCGGCGGGATGCACGGGAACAACTTCGCGACGTGGGGCACGGGTGAGAGCTTCACCGTCATGGCGGACGGGGGGAACAACGCCGGCAGCTTCAAGACGAACCTGTCCGCGCGGAGCGACGGGTACTGGCAGGGGGCCGAGATCTCGTTGCAGACGGGCACGGGCGCGGGTTGCCGGCTGAAGGTGACGGGGTACACGGCCAGCACGGGGGTGGTCACGCTGGCGGGAGCGTTGCCAGCGACCCCGGCGGCGGGTGATGTCGGGGTGGTGGACTTCCGGGGGCGGTTGGTGGCGACCGGAAACCCCTGCAACGAGAGGTACAACCTGGAGGCGTGGCTTTGGGAGGAGTACGGCGAGGACCGACCGTGGATCGAGCTGGAGGCGGTGTACGGCACGGGCACGGACTTTGCGGCGGCGCGGTACCAGCGGGGGCGGACGGCGTGGATGGAGTTGACGGCGGCGCACGGTGACGGTCAGGGCCGGGACTTGATGTTCGGGCGGAACGGCTGGGAGCAGCCCGCGAGCTTCTCGTGCAACATCCTGATCGAGAGCCTGATCGTCGAGGCGCCGGGCAGCTACCAGTTGATGTCGCCGGAGGACACGCGGGGGCGGCGGGGGTTCGAGCTGGGCGACACGTTCTTGCTGCGGGACATGGGGACCGGGCACAGCTGCCGGGTGTGGCGGGCCGAGAACTGCGGTTGGGCGAGTGCCGCCCCGACGCTGAACCCGGACCCGAATGCGGCCGTCGCGGACCTGCGGGCGACCG
>CAZZDO010000672.1:0-2423 GCA_964653205.1 uncultured Armatimonadia bacterium
ACCCCCATTAGGGGCCCGATCCACGAGCCGACCAGCGCCCCACCGATGCCCCCCAGCATGACCACCCAGCCCACATGACTGCTCCCGCCGTGGACGCGCGTGGCCGCCACACTGAGGAGGTTGTCCAGCGTTTCGGCCAGCAGGGCCAGAACGCCGAGGACGAGCAGCACCCAGGGCTCCGGGCGTTCCCAGTGGGTCGCGGCGGAGAAGCCCACTCCGGCCAGCAGGATCAGCACGGTGCCGGGCATGCCCGCGAGGCAGGCGATGATCCCCGACAGCAGGAAGGCCACGAACACGATGTAACCGATGGCGATAAGGACGCTCATCATGCTCCCCAAACGGAAGTCACGGTGCGATAGGCTCTGTCACGCTTAGACAGCAAAGGGACCTCCGAGTGTCAGGAGGTCCCGAGGCGCGTCCGGAGTGGCCGTTGCGACTCAGTACATGCGGCGGGCGCCGACGTAGCGCCGGGCATAGTAGTCTTCGTCCAGCCCCGTGATCTTCACGCCGCCGCGGTGATTGCTGGCATGCACGAACTTCCCGTTGCCGATGTACAACCCGACATGCGAGATGCCGCGCTTGTAGGTGTTCTCGAAGAAGACAACATCGCCGGGCTGCAGGTCGTCGCGCGCTACCGGCGTGCCCTGGCGGAACTGCGCGGTGCAGGACCGGGAGATGTCTATGCCGTGGACCCGGTGGACGTAGGAGGTCAGGCCGGAGCAGTCGAAGGCGCCCGGTCGCGAGGCCCCGCTGACATATGAGCAGCCGATGTACTTCTTGGCCGTGGCCACGAGGTCGGCGCCCTTGCCGCCGCCGGTGGAATCGTCGTCATCGTTGTTCCCTCCGGCGGTGGGGGAGGGGAAGCCGTCGTGTTCGCCCAGGCTGGCCAGTTGCAGGGCCGAGGAGGACTTGGAGCCTTCCTTGCCGGCGGTGGCGTGGGCGGCGCGCACCTGGCGCTCGGCCCGCGTGTCTATCAGCCGTGACGCCATCCAGCCGATATTGCCGTCCTCCAGCGCCACCTTATACCAGCCCGGCTGCCGGCCGATGACCAGCAGGCGGGTGCCCAGGCGGGCCTCGCCCTTGCTGGCGCTGTCGGTGGACGGCCCGGCCCGCAGGTTGACTACCGGCCGCGCTACCCAGCCGACGTTGACCTCGACCTTCTCGCCGGCCTCGGTCGTGGTCAGGGCACTGCCCGGCGGCACGAACTTGATGAGCCAGCCGGCGACCCAGCCGTAGTTGCCCGACATCGTGCGCAGCTTGCACCAGTGGCCGCACACGGCCGCAACCTGGACCTTGGCGCCCTGGCTGAGCGAGAACTTCACCTTGGACTCGCTGCTGGGGTGCTCGCGGACGCGCGCGGTCTCGGCGGTGATCCAGGCCGTCAGGACCTTGTCCGTCCGCGCCACCTCAGGGGTGTTGGAGCTGCCGGGCGCGGCGGCCGGCTTGTCTTCCTTGATCAGCCACGCCGCCACCCAGCCGCTGTTGCCGCCGTGGACGGTGACCTTGCGCCACATGTCCTTCTTGGCGGAAATGTACAATGTTTGCCCCTTGATGAGGGTCGCTCTCTTCTCGAAGCGGCTGCCGGGGCCCGACCGGAGATACACCCGGTCCGCCAGCACGAAGGCCTTGCCGGAGGCCGAGGTCGTCGCCGGAGCCGGTGGCGCCGCGGCCTTGGGTGAGCTGCCGGCGGCGGCGAGCTTGCGCCCGGCCGTGATGCTGTACTCGAGCAGATCCCCCCGGATCCAGCCGGACCCGCCGGGGGTCTTGCACTTGACCCAATCCCCCTGGCGCGCCATCACGTAGACCTTGGTGCCGCTTTCGAGGGTGCCGTAGGAATCGCCGCCCAGGCCGGGGGCGCTGCGGACGTTGGCGGCCGCGACGTTGATCCAGGCCGGAGGACTGGACTTGGTGGCCGTCGCCGTCGTGGTCTTGCCGGCCGACTGGGCGATCTCGCGGCCCTTGTCGGCCGAGAACTGCAGCAGCCACTCGGCGATCCAGCCCTTGTTGCCGCTCGGCAGCGAGCACCAGCACCACTTGTTGGCAAAGGAGAGGACGTAGACCTTGGTGCCACGGGTGAGCGAGCCGATCTGCTTGCTCTCGGTTCGCGGGCCCGAGCGCACATTGAGGGTCTCGGGGATGACCCAGGCGGGCCGGGGTTGGGCGGCCAGGGCGGCCTCAGCCAGCAGCGACCCCAGCAGCAGACCAATCATCGCCCCGACCAAGGCCGGCCGGCCGAGACCGTGTGGGTTTCGTGGGCACATAACGTAGAAAGTATAAGGCGGCCCGAAAAGCAGAGTCAACCCCACCGCGGTTCGGCCCCCGGTCCTGCTGCCCATATTCTTCCTTCTTGCTTGCCCCGCGTGTACCATCAACGCCGCCCATTCCGCAGTAGACTGACGTTGCTAAGCATAACGGCATTTCAC
>CAZZDO010000673.1:0-2423 GCA_964653205.1 uncultured Armatimonadia bacterium
ATCGCGCCACTACTTGGGCCATGACGTGCCTGCAGGGCGAGCATCGGGCGACGGCGTTGACGGTGGCGAACCTGGGGACGCGGGCCGAGACGGCGCGGGTCGTCGCGGGCGAGCTGTACGACGAGACGCGGCAGGTGCGCATGGTGGGGACGCCGTGGCTGAGCATGTTCAGCGCGCCGCCGTTGCGGGGCATCGGCAAGCCGGGGCAGCGCTTCACCGACCCGCTGGTGCCGCTGGGCGACGGGGGAGTGTGGGCGCTGTTGCCGGGCGAGCTGAACCAGGCGGTGCTGGTGTGCGACACGGGGGCGCTGGCGCCGGGGACGTACCGGGGCAAGGTGGAGCTGCAGTCGCTCACGCGACAGGCGCCGCCGCGCACGGTGGCGGTCACACTGACCGTCGTGCCGGTGGCGCTCGCGCCGCTGAGCGGCATCGCAGTGTGTGACATCGGCGCGATGGCCGACTACGCGCTCGACAGCATCGGGCCGCTGGCGGTCAACACGTTCAGCGTCCCGGCGCAGTGGCTCGTGCCGGTAGCGGCGCAATTCATTGCGCCCGAAGGCGAGGGCGCGATAAATCGCGCCACTACAGCGGCCGGCGCGATAAATCGCGCCACTACGGTGGACTTGCGGCGGGTGGCGGAATTGCTGCGGCCGCGATTGGCGCGGTGCCCGGAGGGGCGGGTGTGGCTGGGCTTCGGCGTCGGGGATGTTGTCGCCAGTCATCTGAAGCGGAACTGTGGTATTGGGATTGAGGACCCGAAGTTCGCGCCCGTGTTCAGCGCGTGGGTGAAGGCCGTGGTGGCGGGGTTCGGCGAGATGGGACTGACGGCCGACCGGCTGATCTTCGAGACGGTGGACGAGCCGGGCGCGGGGCAGCTCGCCGAGGCGGCGACGCTGGCGAAGCTCATCAAGGCCGCCGCGCCGCAGGCGCTGACGATGACATACGTGACGGGCGTGGACCTGAAGGACGAGGCGGCGATGAAGGCGTACGAGGCGCACGACATCATCGCGCCGGGGTTCCGGGTCATCACGCCGGAGGTCATGGCGGCGCTTCGGAAGCTCGGCAAGCAAGTGTGGGTGTACGACTGCCAGAACCAGGCGGAGACGTTCCACCCGATCACGTACTACCGGCTGATGCCGTGGCTGGCGCAGCGGTGGGGGTTGACCGGGTGGGGGCATTTCTCGATGCTCAATTCCGAGCGCGGGCGAAACTACGAGCCGTGGCAGGGCGTGGCCGAGGAGTCGCTCGTGTACCCCGGCGACAAGGGCGGGCAGGTCATCAGCCGGCGGTGGCTGGCGCTGTGGGCGGGGACGGAGGACGTGCGGGTGATGCAGAGCCTGGCGAGGCTCGTAGCGGCGCAATTCATTGCGTCCGATCCAGGGGGCGCGATAAATCGCGCCACTACGAAGGCACAGGCGCAGAAGCTACTGGCGGAGACGCCGGAGAAGGCGCTGGCGTTGGCGAAGCCGGGGCGGGACTACTTCACGGACCTGGCGCCGGGGGCGGACGCGGGGCTGCTCGACACGTTCCGCGACGAGGCGGCGGCGCTGGCGGGGCAGTCGGCGACGCTGCCGCAAGGGAAGTGTAGCCTCGCGGTCGAGGCGGGCAAGACGGTGCTGAAGCTGGACCTGCCGCAGCCGGCGCGGGCGACCGTGCGGTACCTGTGGGACCACCGGGCCCCGTGGCGGACAATCGAGCGCGACCTCCCGCAGGGCCCGAGCGCCATTGAACTGCTGAACATGCCGATGGGCGACGGAATCACGCGGTGTATCGTGCAGCTTGTCGGGCCGACCGGCTCAATCTATACAGAATACATACCGCCCATCCCGCGCGTCACGGTGGACAGCAGCGTGCCGCCGTACATGCCGGAGACGCTCAACGACGGGATCGCGATGCCGGGGATGAAGTTCGAGCCGGAGTGGGGGTGGATCTCGGGCGGGGCGGCGACCGAGCACTGGGTCGAGGCGCGGCTGGACGCGCCGACGGCGATCCGCGGCGTGCGGGTGTGGTGGATGACGTTCTACGGGCTCCCGCAGGCGATCAAGCTGCAAGTGTGGCGCGAGGGGGCGTGGGCCGACGCGCCGGGGTATGAGCAGTGGCGTCCGGCGAAGGCGGCAGTGGAGGAACTGACGATGCCGCCGGTGACGACGGATCGGGTGCGGGTGGTGCAGCAGGCCGGGGGAGGGAACAGGGCGTTCGCGAACTTGATGGGGATGAGCGAGATCGAGATCGTGGAGGGTCGCGGTCGGTGACCGCTCGTACACCGTCCCCTTGTTGCGGTCGGTGACCGCTCGTACGCGGCGTTGGCGGGGAGGGTCGCGGTCGGTGACCGCTCGTACAGCGTCCCCTCTTCTTCCTATCGAGAGCTTGTACGAGCGGTCACCGACCGCGAGCGACACCGTCCCTCCCCTGGCGACCGTGTA
>CAZZDO010000674.1:0-2422 GCA_964653205.1 uncultured Armatimonadia bacterium
TACACCTGGGAGAACCGCGACGACGAGTCCGCTGAGAACTTCGAGCGGCGGATGCGCGGGCGGCGGTGGCTGGCGCGCGAAGTCCAGGCCGCCGTGGACGGCCTCTACAACGGCGGGGCCACCGAGGTCATCGTCAACGACGGCCACGGGGCGGGCTACACGATTGATTTGGACGAACTGGATGAGCGCCCGCTCGTCGTTCACGGGCGGGAGCGTCCCCACTGGTTGCCATACCTGGACCACACCTGCCAGGCCACCGGACTGGTCGGCGGTCATGCGAAGGCGGGAACCATCCAGGGGAATCTGGCACACACCATGTGTGGGGATGTGCGCAACTACAGCTTCAATGGTCTGTCTCTAGGAGAGGCGGGTCTGCAAGCGGCGATCGCGGGGCACTACGGCGTCCCGTTCGTGTTTGTCAGCGGCGATGCGCACCTGTGCAAGGAGATGGAGGCCCTGATTCCGGGGGTCGTGACCGCCCCGGTGAAGGTGGGGCTGAGCAAGTTCTCGACGGTGACGATGCCGCCGCGGGAGGCGCAGGATGTGATCCGCCGGCAGGCCGAGGTGGCGCTGGGGCGAGTCGGGGAGATCGCGCCGTTCACGCTGGAGACGCCCATTCTGTTCCGGGAGGAATGGGAGAAGTCGGTCTACGACGAGTGGAACCCGCCGCCGCACAGCCGGGTCATAGACTGCCACACCCGCGAGGTCGAGGCGACCGACATCCTGGACCTCGTCAATAAGCTCTACGGCTATGACCCTGCGTTCGAGCCCCTGCCGCATGATGTTCTGAAGCCTTGACCTGAGCGCCGCCGGGGCCGGCGCGACAGGTCCCCGAAGGATGCTCATGAGCCGATACTCCCTGGCGCCTGTGCGCCTGTTGATCGTTGTGATTGTGCTGTCCGCCGGCGGCGTCTGCCCGGCTGCCTCGTTCCCCTTCAACGGCAGCTTCGAGTTCATCACCGCCGGCCGGCCGCTGGGCTGGAACGTAGAGGGGGCGTGGTTCGTGCGGCCCGACGCCGCCACGGAAGGCCGCAACGGCATCTCGGTCTTCGGGGATTTCGGCCAGCGCGGCGCGCAACTGTCCACCTCGGGCTATCTCCTGGTCCGCGACGAACCCCTGAGCCTCAGCCTGACCTATTCGAGCCCGACCGGGAACGTATCGTGCGGGCTGGAGTTCTGCGACCGGTTGGGGCGACCCCTCGCCGTGGGCGCGTGGGAGGCGTTGCCGGCCGCGACGACGCGAACGCACTACCAGCGGGAGATCGTGCTGCCCCAGACCATTGAGATGCCGGCGCCGCCGGCCCCGGTCGCTACCCCGGCGGTTGAGCCTGCGGAGCCCGCCGCCCCGCCGGTCGCGGCCCCGGCTGACGCCGCGGCCCCGGGCGAGGTGGCGGCGGCTCCGCCGACGCCCCCGGCGCCCCAGGAGGATGAGGTCCCCGCCACGCCGGAGGACCCGCAGCCGGCGACGCTCGAGGTTGCGTATGACAGCGTGCGGCCGGTCTTCCGGATTGACGCCGACGGGGCGCAGATTCGGTTTGACAACGTGAAGTTGACGCACGGGGGGCGGTTGTCGGCGCGGCCGGCCGCGCCGAAGATCAAGGCCGAGTCGCGGCCGAACCTGCTGCCCAGCGGGGGCTTTGCCCTGGGCGGCGAGTGCGACCCGCGTGGCTGGACGGCGCTGCAGGATGCGCACCATGCGCCGGAGTTGGCCACGGCGCTGCCGGAACTGAACTTCCTGTCCCTGGAGGTCGGCCACGGCAAGGGTGCGGCGTGGCTGGCCGACCCGGTGCTGCTCGACGGCGCCCTGCCGTACCGCCTGCAGGGCAACGTGAACGCGGGGGAACTGCAGGACGGGCGGCTGCAGATGCTCATTGCGCTGGTGGACCCGCAAGACGACCGGGCGGTGTGGCTCCAGCAGGAGCAGACGGTGCCGGCCGGGGAGAACGGCGTGGTCGACCTGGTGCTACCGCGGCTGTGGACAACGGCGGGGGCGGTCCGGGCGCGCGTGGGCTTTGAGGTGCCGCCCGTCGGGGCGGGGCAAGCGCAGGTGCGCAGCGCCGCGCTATGCCCCGAGCCGCTGTCGCTGAGCGTGCGTTCGGCGGCGGTGTCCGGAGGGTTCAAGCGCCCGACGGACGTCCAACTGTTCGTGTCGGCGGTGAACAACACCTATGCGGCGCTGAAGCCCAAGGCGGTCTTGCAGGTCCGCGATGCGAACGGCAAGGCGGTCGCCGGCGAGACGCGGGCGATCATCATCGGCTCGCGTAGCGCCGCGTACTTCCCCTACAAGCCGAAGCTCACCGGTGTCGGGTCGTACCGGCTGCTGGTGCGGATCGTGAATGGGGGCGTCGAGTTGGGCAGCACGGAGTACGAGTTCCGGGTGGGTGAGTTGCCGGCGGCAGAGCAGTAGGGCGCCATTGCCCAT